>NZ_SGSX01000011.1:0-166622 GCF_004209355.1 Acinetobacter sp. WCHAc060025
TTTATTACGTTCAAACTTAGCCTTAGCCATGAGTTCTTCCTTTTTAAGCTACTCATGTAGGGTCGCTACATGAGCATTTGGTTTTTAACTATGAATTAGTTTGGGCTTATAGTAATCGAAAGATTACTCGTCGTCACCTTTTTTACCACCATTTTGGAATTTAGAAATGATGCCTTCAGCCACGTTACGTGGAGTTTCAGCATATTTAGCAAATTCCATAGAGTATGTCGCACGACCTTGAGACATAGAACGCATTTGAGTCGCGTAACCAAACATCTCAGCAAGTGGAACTTCAGCACGAATTGCTTTAGTACCACCAGGTAAATCGTCCATACCTTGAACCATACCACGACGACGGTTTAAGTCACCCATGATATCGCCCATGTAATCTTCTGGAGTTTCTACTTCAACTTTCATGATAGGTTCAAGGAGGATAGGATCCGCTTTCATGAAACCATCACGGAAGGCATAAGAACCTGCCATTTTGAACGATAATTCGTCAGAGTCGACATCATGGTAAGAACCATCAAATAATGTCGCTTTAATACCCACAACAGGGTAACCAGCCAAGACACCATTCTTCATACGTTCTTGAATACCTTTGTCAACCGCACCAAAGAATTCTTTAGGTACTACACCACCAACAACTTCTTCAGCGAATTCGTAGTCTTTCTCAGCATCTTCAGGAAGCGGTTCAAGACGTACGTATACGTGACCGAATTTACCTTTACCACCAGTTTGACGAACGAATTTACCTTCTTGTTCAACCGATTTTTTGATCGTTTCACGGTAAGAAACCATTGGTTTACCAATGTTCGCTTCTACACCGAATTCACGCTTCATACGGTCAACAATGATGTCAAGGTGAAGTTCACCCATACCTGCAATAATTGTTTGACCAGATTCTTCGTCTGTGCGTACACGGAACGATGGATCTTCTTTCGCCAAACGACCTAAAGCAACTGACATTTTTTCTTGGTCAGCTTTAGTTTTAGGTTCAACTGCAAGTGCAATTACTGGCTCTGGGAATTCCATACGCTCTAGTGTAATTACGTGATTTTCATCACATAATGTATCACCAGTCGTTGTATCTTTAAGACCTACACACGCTGCGATATCACCTGCACGAATTTCTTCGATGTCGTGACGATCGTTAGCATGCATCTGTACGATACGACCAATACGCTCACGTTTCATTTTCACTGGGTTGTAAACAGGGCTACCTGCTTGAAGAACACCAGAGTAAACACGTACGAACGTTAAGTTACCTACGAATTTGTCGTTCATGATTTTGAACGCTAACGCAGAGAACGGTGCTTCATCAGACGCTTCACGAGAACCTTCAGTTTCGTCTTTGTCGTCAAGAATACCTTTGATCGCTTCAACGTCAGTTGGTGCAGGTAAGAATTCAATTACAGCATCCAACATACGTTGAACACCTTTGTTTTTGAATGCAGAACCACACATCATTGGCTGAATTTCATTCGCCAAAGTACGTGTACGTAGACCGCCAACAATCTCTTCTTTAGTTAGTTCGCCTTCTTCTAGGTATTTATCCATGAGTTCTTCTGATGCTTCAGCAGCAGCTTCAACCATGTTAGTACGCCATTCTTGCGCTAATTCAACCAATTCAGCTGGGATCTCACCGTATTCAAACTTCATACCTTGAGATTCTTCATCCCAGATAATCGCTTTCATTTCGATAAGGTCAACAACACCTTGGAAGTTTTCTTCTGCACCAATTGGAACAACGATAGGCACTGGATTTGCACCTAAACGAGTTTTCATTTGCTCAACAGCACGGAAGAAGTTCGCACCAGTACGGTCCATTTTGTTAACGAACGCAATACGTGGCACTTTATATTTGTTTGCTTGACGCCATACTGTTTCAGACTGAGGTTGTACACCACCTACAGCACAGTAAACCATGCACGCACCGTCAAGAACACGCATAGAACGTTCTACTTCGATTGTGAAGTCAACGTGTCCCGGTGTGTCAATAACGTTAATACGGTGTTGGTCGAACTGGTTGCCCATACCTGACCAGAAGCATGTTACTGCTGCTGAAGTAATGGTAATACCACGTTCTTGTTCTTGTTCCATCCAGTCAGTAGTCGCAGAACCTTCGTGAGTTTCACCAAGTTTGTGGCTTTGACCTGTATAGAACAAAATACGTTCTGAAGTCGTTGTTTTACCAGCATCAATGTGTGCAGAGATACCAATGTTACGATAACGAGAAATTGGGGTTTGACGAGCCATGATTTCTTGCATTCCTAAATTTTGTTGTTTAAAACAGGACGCATCAATAAAATTATTGATGCGTACGGATACTCAATACGTTTTGGGGCAACTCAAATACCCGCAAATCCCCCACTTTGGTAGAGGGCGATGTTAAATCGAGCTGCTGTCCGCATGAGTATTCTCCTGATTAGGGACTGTTTTAACCGCTTAGAAGCGGTAGTGAGAGAAGGCTTTGTTAGCTTCAGCCATACGATGCACATCTTCACGTTTTTTGATCGCTGCGCCTTTACCTTCAGCTGCATCAAGCAACTCGCCAGCAAGACGTAACGCCATAGTTTTTTCAGAACGCTTAGCAGCAGCATCTACTAACCAACGCATAGCCAAGGCAGTACGACGGGATGGGCGTACTTCCATAGGTACTTGGTATGTAGCACCACCAACACGGCGTGCTTTTACTTCGACCATAGGACGAACTTTTTCAAGAGTAGTCTCGAAAAATTCAACTGGGTCTACTTTGTTTTTTTCTTGAACGCGATCTAAAGCACCGTAAACGATACTTTCAGCAATAGATTTTTTACCATCTTGCATTACGTGGTTCATGAATTTAGCGATTGTTTGGCTACTGAACTTAGGATCCGGAAGGATTTCACGAGCAGCGACTACGCGACGTCTTGGCATTTTAAACTACCTATAAATATGACACTTCAGGTTTATCCAGCATGAGTACAAAGTGTCATGTACTATTCGCTGGCCTTACTACACGTCGCTTGAATTTCACAAAATAAATGCAGAAATCAGACAAGCGAGACGATAAAGGATTGCGGTTCTATAATCTTAAGCTTTAATTCTTAACGAATTATTTCTTAGGACGTTTAGTACCGTATTTTGAACGAGACTGGTTACGATCTTTAACACCAGCACAGTCCAAAGAACCACGAACGGTATGGTAACGTACACCTGGTAAGTCTTTAACACGACCACCACGGATAAGAACAACACTGTGCTCTTGTAGGTTATGACCTTCACCACCGATATAGCTAGAAACTTCGAAACCTGAAGTTAAGCGAACACGGCAAACTTTACGCATTGCTGAGTTAGGTTTTTTAGGTGTAGTTGTATAAACACGTGTACAAACACCACGACGTTGTGGACAAGCCTTCAACGCAGGAACTTTAGATTTTTCAACTAAAGTTGTACGACCCTTACGGATCAACTGATTTGTTGTTGCCATATGGCAATTCTCCCGTTAATAAAAAGCCTCAAAAAAATACCACTTTTTGAGGGCATGCAATTGTAAGCCAAGACGTAAAAATGGTCAATATTCAACGTACTGTCAAATATCGACCATTCCAACCTTATAGAATAAATCTGATTCTATTTATTCAGCTTTATTTTCCGTGTTTTCCAATGATTTATCAGAAGTTTTTGCTGTATTTCCTAGGTTTTCTTTGGCTTTTGCAGGAGTGCGCCTTTTTGTTACAGTTTTTGCGCTTGTTGAAGTTTTAGCCACTGAAACCGTTTTATCTGCACCTTCAGCTTTCGGTTCAACTTTTTGAGTCGTACGTCTTGCTCTTGTAGTCGTAGTTTTGGCTTTTGGCGCGGTCTTAGACTGAGCATTATTTTCAGAAGGATTTTCAGTAGGTTGTACAACTTCCTTTTTAACCTTTACAGGAGTTTTAGGCTGAGCTTTACTTTCAACTGGTTGAACTGTTTCTTCAACAAGCTTTGTCACTTGGGGCTTTTCTTCAACGTCTACAGACGATTTAGTTTCAGACTGTGGTTCAGCTTCAATTTCTTTTAACAATAATGGCGCTGTTTCAGAAATACTTTGCGTTGACTTTTCGTATGCTTCTAAAGCATCTATATTTTCATCAGGATGTGCCAATAAATATTGTCGAGCACCTGAAAAAATAATTTCTGCTTTATCTGTTGCATCATCCACCAATTTCCAACTATATACTGCACTTACGCCCATCGTCGCTAAAGGTGTTAAACGCGAGAGTAAAGTAAAATGTGGCAGATTATTCATCCACGAAAGCTTGAATGAACCATCGTCATTGGCAACCCAACGCTTTAAAACATCAATGTCATTTCCAGAACCCAGCAACTGCTGTAACTGACTGACATTATGTGTTTCTAATACCCCAACAAAAGTACGAATTGCCGCCAACAACGCTTGTTTTTCAGCAACAGTTGCCAAATCAATTTCTTTAAAAATATATTCGACAATGGCTTGATCTTTGATATTCAGCTCGAAACCATAAGCACGACCTGTATGGTAAATACTACGTAGTGCCAGTGCTAAAGATGTTGGAACATCAATAATCGCTCCCACACCTCCTACAGCACCAGATAATGCCCCTTGAATCACAGCAATCAGTTTATTTTGATTTGCCAATGCCGTACTGATCCGCAAAGAACGCTCAGGATCTTTTACCAATTCTGATAAATCTTTCGCACCCACCTCTTTCAGTAATGCCTCAACAGAAGTTAACTCGGATACAAAATCATTGAGCTTATCAAAGATAAAATCTGACAATTTGTCATTAAGGTCAGGTGAGATAAATGAAGCGACATGATTAATTTTTTTATAATGCTTACCCAATAACTTTCCTGTCACTGTTGGTAAATGTTCACGCATCATTTGTTGAGGATTTTCATATTTTTTGCGTTCAAGGTTATTTTTTTCTTTTGCAGAACCCTGAATCACTGAGTCCTGTTGTGGGCTTTGAGTCAATTTACTCACTGTGCCTGGTGCAACATGACTCAATACATCAAAGCCGATTGTTGTCATTTTTTTTGCAACATTTAAAGCATTCGAAATTAAACTGCGCTGTTGTTTATTCTTTGAATCAGACATATTTCTGCTCACCCACTTATATTTTTAAACTTAATCATCATAATGACATAGATCTTTTACTTTAATCGGTTTCGATTCTGTTAAAAAGCCAAAATCTTGATTTTATTTTTAAATATGATCATTACCATCACATATAATTACTCTATATTAGAACATACGATCATATAAAAAATTCAGTTCTCTATGATTTCACCCTGATCATAATACAACCAAAAGGTAATACAATAATGACTAAGAAATTTCACCTAGATAAAACTCAGATTCGCCCACTCGCTACAGGTTATGGCGCTTGTATTGCAACAGATATGATTACTGTAGAGGGTAAATCTGTGGGCTATATGGTCAGAGAGTTTCCACATCCTGATCATCCAGAAGACAGTGGTTGGCTTTTTACGAGTGGAGAAGAATCCCAAGACTATATGGACGATGCAAATCATCATGGTGTTTACGATGTAAATACGATTGCCAATTATTGTCCTGAAATTATTGCCCTACTCGATGCACCACCACAGAGTGCTTTTGCACGCAATCCAGTAACTGGGAAACTCGAACAAATCGACTATGAAGAACCTTTGGACTAAACCCAAATCATTTTTCAAATCAAATGCTGTGATGTATTAATCTATAAGATATTCGTCATTTACTCACTTTAAGTACATTATCCAATGGATGTTTTTGCCTAACTTTTCATGGAATCTCATCACATCAAAAGTTCATCAAAACCTGTCATAACACTAAGTACTACCATGCATTACAACATTTTTAAGATCAACTGAAGCCTATTTAAACGTTATTGATGAATCAATATCTTTCGCCATTGCGATTGAAAAGCAAAACCGTTTAAATGGGCTCCATTCTATCCCTATTTATAAATAAAGGACTTTGCATGAACCGTCGCGTTGTAATTACGGGTATGGGTATTAATTCTTGTATTGGGAATACCCTAGCAGATGTAACACATTCTTTACAAAATGGTATTTCTGGTACTCGCCATAATCCAACTTATGAAGAATTAAATTTCAAAAGCCATGTCAGTGCTGCTGCTGAACAAGATTTTGATGGCATCGACCGTAAACTCAAACGTTTCATGGGCGTGTGTGCAATGTATGCCTATAACTCTGCATTGGCAGCAGTTGAGCATGCAGGCTTAACACCTGAGCAACTTGGCGGTAATCCACGTTATGGCATCGCTGGCGGTTCAGGTGGTAACTCAACTGCTTCTGTTGCTGAAATGATTAAGTTACTTGAAGAAAAAGGCGCTCGTAAAATTGGTCCTTTCTTCGTACCACGTAATATGTCAAATACCATTACCGCAAACGTCGGTGTGGCATTTAAATTACAAGGTGTAGCACACTCGATTACCAGCGCTTGCGCAACATCTGCCGATGCAATTGGTTATGCCTACAACCTGATTCAATTGGGTAAACAAGATTTAATGCTTGCGGGCGGTGGTGAAGAAGATCACTGGTCACAAAGCTTATTGTTTGATGCGATGGGTGCATTGTGTTCTAAATATAATGAAACACCTGAATCTGCTTCACGTCCATACTCTGCGGATCGTGACGGTTTCGTGATCGCAGGTGGTGGTGGTTTCGTGGTACTTGAATCACTTGAGCATGCTCAAGCACGTGGTGCAAACATTCTTGCTGAAGTTGTAGCTTATGCGGCTAACTCTGACGGTGCGGATATGGTTGCGCCATCTGGTGAAGGCGCAACACGTTGTATCTTGATGGCACTTGAAGAAGCAAAACAACATGGCGTAGAAAAAATTGACTATGTAAATACACATGGTACATCTACACCTGCTGGTGATATTACAGAACTTCATGCAATGGGTCGCGCATTCGGTGAAGGCAATGTTCCTGCTTTGAGTTCTACTAAATCAATGACAGGTCATAGCTTGGGTGCTGCGGGTGTACAAGAAGCGATTTATTCTGTACTGATGATGCAAAATGACTTTATCGCGCCAAACATCAACGTGACTGAACTTGATGAAGGTGCAAAAGCTTATGATGTTGTACTTGAAAAACGTGACACAAAATTGAATACTGTGATGAGTAACAGTTTCGGTTTTGGCGGTGTTAATGCTTGCCTCATTTTCAAAAAATGGGAAGGCTAATTTAAGAAATTTTGATCATTCGCTGTTTGAACAGTGAATGATCAACTTCTTCCACACTGCCCTTTAAAGGGTAAATTGATGGATGCTCCTTCAGAAGCTTTCCTTTGGGTCAAAGCACTTCATATTATCGCAGTAGTCTGTTGGTTTGCTGCATTGTTCTATCTCCCCCGCCTATATGTCTACCATGCCATGAGTGATGATGCTATCAGCCATCAACGCTTTGAAGTCATGGAGCGTAAGTTGTATCGTGGCATCATGTGGCCTGCGATGGTCGCAACACTCATCACAGCTCATTTCCTCGTCGATTGGGGTGATGCAACCCGACATTATCATGAAGCCTTGTGGTTTTATCTCAAAGTTGCTTTGGTTGGTCTTCTGGTGATTTACCATTTTGTTTGTGGCTATTATCGTAAAAAATTGATTGGTAATGCGCATTATAAATCACATAAATTCTGGCGTTTTTTCAATGAAATGCCGACACTCATTTTAGTTGCAGTGATTATTTTAGTCGTGGTTAAACCGACTTTTTAGATGATGACTGTCAGATGTTAAAGCCTCCACATGGAGGCTTTTTATTTACACAAAAGAATGATTTATTCTTTCCAATATTTGATTTTTTACTGATTCGGTAATTCCAAGCATTGAGTCTATTTGTATCCAACGATTTTTTAAATTACTGGGTAGTTCATTTAAACTTTTATCATCATCAAGAATTAAAAATTCAGCAGTGCTATTCTTTAAAAACCATTCTTCAATTTCAACATTTCTATTCTTAAGGTCGATTGCTTTTTTTGCGTCATTTATTTTTGATATTTTATCAACATTTATTCCTCTTAATTCAAAAATTTGATTCCATTCTGTTAAGTTGTAATTAATTCTATGAGTAGTTGTCAAAATGATTTCTGGATTTATTTTATCAATAATTTCAATGAGGTATTTTTGAGCATGTTCATTGAATTTATAAAAATTGTCTTCCAGAAATTCTGGTTTTTTCCAAGAAGGAGAAGTTTATAAAACTCCATCAATATCAAGAAGTAAAATCATTATAAAAATAAATACTTGTTAGTTTTCAATTGCTACCTACTATAACATGATCGAAATTCATTACGTTTAAAATCGAATGAATTTCTTTCGAATCCAACCATTCAACGGCGTTGAATAATACTTTTCAATCGCCCAGCTTAAGATAAAGACCAGAACAAAATAAATCGGTAAGAGCATCAACTTTTCAGCAGGCAAGGTTTCTTTAGGGAAATAAAGCACTTTAAACAAACCGAGAATAATCAGATGGAACAGATACATTTCATAACTGCGCTGACCAATCCACACCAATTTTTTTGCAAAGAAGGATTGTGCATGAGCCTTTGGATTCTGTGCAAAGCAGAACATCAAAATAGCAGACAATAATGCAAATGCACTGATGCTCCATGTACTGACTTCTTTGATTGGCGCATAGAAATACAATGCAATCATTAAGGCTGAAACAATGCCAATGATCAGATTTTTATGGGGCAATGTACCTGAATACTTTTGAACGATGAGTGCCGTTATACAGCCAATCGCAATACCATCAAAACTTGAAAAATAATGATAGAGATATGCCCCACTTTCTTCACCAAAATGCAAAGAACGGAAATACGGTGCATAACAAATCACTGCAAGCAGAAAGAGAATGAAACCTTTACCGCGACCTAAAAATAAACAAAGAATCGGAAAAGCCACATAGAACACTTCTTCCACAGACAGTGACCACAACACACCCAGTGCATAATTGACCCAGCCATTTTCAATGATCAGGATATTCATCCAGAAGGTAAATGCTGAAAATACGGTCAATCCATAAGACACTTCAATATCATTCGGTGCTTGATTCATGAAAGGCTTTAGACCAAAACTACCTAACACCGTGACCATTGCCACCAGTAAAACCAGACAGGGAATGATCCGTGCAATACGGCGTATATAGAAATCTTTGAGATTGATCTGTGCTAAAGAAGAACTGCGTTGTAAAGTATGTTGTGTGATCAAAAAACCCGAGATCACAAAGAACATGGTGACACCATAATTACCATTTCGAGCGATCAGCGTACTCAGGCTTTCACCAAAAACCTGTATCCCTAAAAAGGTATCGTGCAATTTATATGGAATATTGAAATGGTGAATCAACACCAGAAGTATGGAAATACCACGTAACACATCTATTTTATAATTTCGCATAATGCTCGTATTCGTTTTAACTGCGAGTATTAAAATAGATTTTTTAAGTGATTGATAATAATTTGTGAAGGCTTTGCAATTCAAATTGTGAGGAAATGTTCAGGAGATAACATTTCGGTATCTCCTGATATTGTATAAAAAGAATGATTTACTGGAGTTTATTACGCTTTTTCATACGTGGTTTATACAGTAGCTGATAAGTCACTGCGAGGATAATCACCCAAAGTGGACTGATCATCAGCGCTCTTAAAGTATCAGGCTCTAAACTCAGAATCACCAAAGTGAATGCAAGGAAAATCAGCACCACATACGACATCCATACGCCACCCGGCATTTTAAAGTTTGATTTTTCATGCAGCTCTGGACGCAATTTACGATAGCGGATATAACACACCATGATTATGCTCCAGATACTGATAAATAAAATCACACACAATGAAGTTGCCAAAGTGAATGCTTCAAGTGTATTTGGAACAAAATACTGCAATGCCGCGCCTGCCATGATGAAACTACAGGAGAACAATAACCCTTTTGCAGGAACAGCACGTTTAGATAGTTCTGCTAATTTTTCAGGTGCCTGACCTTCTTTTGCCAGACCAAAGAGCATACGACTGGTTGAGAACACACCGCTGTTCATGGACGACATGACTGAAGACAACACCACCAGATTCATGATAATCGCAGCTGAGGCAATACCTGCATGCATAAACAAGGTCACGAATGGACTTTGATCAGCAGGAATCTGATTCCACGGCGTCACTGACATTACGATGAATAATGCTAATACATAGAACAAAATGATTCGTGTAGGGATCGCATTGACTGCTTTCGGTAGGTTTTTCTCAGGATCTTTAGTTTCAGCTGCCATAGTCCCGATCAGTTCAACCCCAACAAAGGCGAATAAAGCAATCTGGAAACCTGCGAGGAAACCACTGCCACCTTGCGGGAACATACCGCCATGCGACCAGACATTGCTGAAACTTGCCACTGAACCGCTTGGCGCCTGGAAATGGCTGAACACCATAAAGCCACCAATCAAAATCAAACCAATAATGGCGAGAATTTTGATCAAGGCAAACCAGAACTCAATTTCACCAAACAGTTTCACGGTCAGCAAGTTAATACCCAAAACCAGTAAAACACAGCCTGCGCTGATCATGGCTTGTCCCATGGGGGTAAATGCCGTTCCCTCGGGCAGCCAGAAATTCAGATAATTAATAATGGCAGCAAGGTCAGCAATCCCGACCAGAATCCAGCCGAGCCAGTATGACCAGCCAATATAATAACCAGCACCTGGACCGATCAGGTCATGTGCCATGTCGATAAAAGATTTGTAATGGAGATTTGAAAGTAGAATTTCACCCAATGCGCGCATCAGGAAAAAGAACATTGCACCAATGATCATGTAAATGATCAGAATAGATGGACCAGCGAGGGAAATAGTTTTCCCAGATCCCATAAATAAACCTGTACCAATCGCACCACCAATCGCAATCAACTGCAAATGACGGTTGGAAAGTTTCCGTTGTAGCTCATGTGGCGACGATTGTGCGTCATCTGGATGGCTTGAAGTTGTCATAAAAATATCCTTTTTGACATTTCTTTCAGATCAAACCCGCTTTTGGCGTCAGAACATCCTCGTTCCTGTGTTTGATCCAGACCGACTGAGCACTATGGGTGACATAGCGCTGAGTCGAATTACATTTATAAAAAATTAAGCCTGCGCAGCTGTGACTGCAATTTCAATCAACCAGTTTGGATTGACTAAGTCTGCTTGAATCGTTGCACGCGCAGGGGTTACGCAACCTTTTAACCAATCGATCCAGACAGTATTAAAGGTCTGGAAATCAGAAAGGTTCTTAATATATACATGTGCAGACAGTAAGCGAGATTTATCAGTATTTGCTGAAGCCAATAGCTGATCAATCGTTGCTAAAATATCCAAAGTCTGCCCTGTAATATCGGCATCGGTATTTTTAGGAACCTGTCCTGATAAATACACAACTTTATTGAATATTGTCACAGCACTCATCACTTCTGTGCTGTTGATCTTTTGTATATCGCTATGCTGAGTCATTGTGACTTCCTTTTTTCAATTAATGATTTACTAAAAAAATGCATTCTCAATGCGTATTTTTAAATTTTAATTTTCAATCATGAACGGGACACGAGCGGTCACACCACACATCAGTTCATAACCGACTGTGCCTGAACTTGCTGCCACATCATCAATAGGCAACACCACGCCATTAGAAGATTTGCCCCACAACACCACTTCACTGCCGACTTCCGCTGTAGGAATATGGGTTAAATCCACAGCCAACATATCCATGCTGACGCGACCGATGGTTTTAGTCAGAACATCATTGACTAAAATCGGGGCATCCATGGAAATACGCTGATAACCATCTGCATAACCACATGCCACAATACCAATCTTCATCGTTTCTGTTGCAGTGAATTTAGAGCCATAACCCACAGTTTGCTCCGCTTGAATATCCTGAATTGCAAGAATTTCACTGCGTAAGCTCATGGTCGGTTTGAGATTCCAGTCATGAATGGAATGGGTTGGGAAATCTGGCGAACTACCATAGAGCATAATGCCACTACGCACAGTATTGGATAGAAGCTGTTGAGAATGTCTTAAAATGGCTGCGCTGTTGGATACGGTATGATCTCCAGGAAGATCACGAACCGTTTCGTCAAACACTCCATATTGATAATCAATACCGGACTGTCCAAGACGCTCACCATCTGCATCTGAAAAATGCATCATGTGGGTAATAGATTTGATATTGTTAAGTTGATTCAACTTTTCCCAAGCAGCACGATATTGTTCAGGTGGAAAGCCTAAACGGTTCATCCCACTGTTCATTTTCAAATACACATCAAACTGTGCAGGCTGTGAAAACTCAGCCAACCACTCAATCTGATGTGTATTGTGAATGGTAAAACTGAGATTCAAATCCAGACAGATCTGTAAATCCTGCGCTGAAAAAATACCTTCCAAAAGCAGAATTTCACCAGTCCAACCTAACTGTCTAAGTCGTTTAGCTTCATCTAAATCCAGTAATGCAAAACCATCAGCTGATTTAAATGCGTCATAAACACGTTCAACACCATGTCCATAGGCATTGGCTTTCACCACTGCGAATACTTTACTTTGCGGTGCGTATTGCTTGGCAATATTCAGGTTATGTTGCAGTGCATCCTGATGAATCACTGCACAAATCGGTCTAGGCATTTTATTCGTCCCTGAATAAGTTGAAGATGGTCGTGAATATCAATTAAGCAGCGTGCGGATAGCGTTTGATTGATAAACCTTCAGTACTGATGTCTGTTTTATGGTTCAGGACTAAATCACTGATCAGTTTTCCTGAACCACATGCCATCGTCCAGCCGAGTGTGCCATGACCTGTATTGAGGAACAGATTTTTAAAGCGTGTCGCACCGATAATTGGCGTACTGTCAGGAGTCATTGGGCGTAAACCTGTCCAGAATGAAGCCTGAGCCAAGTCACCACCTGGGAATAAATCTTGTGTGACCATTTCCAAAGTTCCACGACGGTCTGTATTTAAACCGTGGTTAAAACCACTCAGTTCTGCCATCCCACCAACACGGATACGCTCATCAAAACGCGTGATCGCAATTTTATAAGTTTCATCTAAAACAGTTGATTGTGGTGCATAGTTAGCATCAACAATAGGAATAGTCAGTGAATAGCCTTTGACTGGATAAACAGGTAAGTTCAATTCAAGTGGTTTTAAGAAGTCACGGGAATAGCTACCAAAAGCCAGTACATAACGGTCTGCTGTCAATACTTCACCATTGACCACGACACCTTTAATTTCACCACCTTCAACCACTAATTTTTCTACATTTTGGTTGAATTTAAACTCAACGCCTAAATCTTTAGCCAAGTTTGCCAAGGCATTGGTAAATAAATAACAGTCACCTGTTTCATCATTTGGTAAATGTAAACCACCGACCAGTTTGTCTTTAGCATGTGCTAAAGCCGGTTCAACTTTGGCTAAATCATCTTTGAGTAATAACTCATGTGGAACACCACACTCTTGAAGTACTGCAATATCACGTTGCACCATTTCAAGCTGTGCTTCATTACGGAAAACTTGTAGCGTTCCTTTTGAACGGTTTTCGTAACTGATGCCTGTATCTTTTCTAAGCTCACGTAAACAATCACGGCTGTACTCTGCCACACGGGTCATACGTTCTTTGTTGATGGCATAGCTTTCTGCATTGCAGTTTTTCAGCATTTGCGCCATCCACTGAAGTTGCCACATGCTGCCATCAATATTGATTGCTAACGGTGCATGATGCTGAAACATCCATTTTACGGCTTTGAATGGAATACCTGGCGCAGCCCACGGTGTCGAGTATCCAGGTGAAATTTGCCCTGCATTACCAAAGCTTGTTTCTTCTGCTGGACCTGTTTGGCGATCTAAAACTGTAACTTCAGCTCCCTGCTGTGCGAGGTAATATGCACTTGCGACACCAATCACACCACTACCCAATACGATTACACGCATTTCTTATCCTTTACGCATTTACTAGTTTATTTTGCTAGTATATTTTCAGTTTAATAGTTTATTTCACTGTTTTTATCGCTATAATTTAGGTGTTTTAATTTTTTGTCGTGAAAATTGACTAAAAAAAGGAAATAGTTGATGCGCAAATTAGACCGTACAGATCGGATGATTTTAGAAATTCTACAAAATGAAGGTCGCATTGCCATCAGCGAATTGGCTGCTCGGGTCAGTTTATCAACGACACCTTGCTCAGAACGTGTAAAACGATTGGAACGTGACGGTGTAATTATGGGCTACCATGCACGGCTCAATCCGAAACATTTGGATCGTAATCTATTGGTTTTTTTAGAAATTAGTTTGTCAGCAAAGTCTGGTGATGTTTTTGAGCAAGTTGCCAAAGATTTAATGGAAATTCCCGAAGTACAAGAATGTCATTTGATCTCAGGTGATTTCGATTATTTGGTCAAAGCACGACTGAAAGAAATGACGGCTTATCGTCGCTTATTGGGTGACTTACTCAAGAAACTCCCATCTTCTGCGTCATCTCATAGTTATATTGTGATGGAAGAAATTAAGGAAAGTTTGTATTTGGATGTGGAGTAAGGATTACTCTTAAATTAATTATAAATAGTTTTTTACAATAATTTAAAAATTATGAGTACTATCGCGTTAGGCGACATGAGAAGCAATATTAAAGACAGATGGAGAAATTACATTATTCCCCATCCATCTCATTCAATGTTTTAAAACAGAATGTTATAGCAATCTAATTAAAAAAGCTGACTGAAAAATTTAACAATAGTTGTGATCATGGTAAAAAAGGCTGTACCTAACCCAATCAATGCAACTTTATTTTCAGTTAGTTTTAAACTACTAGATTGTTGATTATTTTGTTCATTACTGTTTTTAGGCTTTCGCTTCTTTTTCCGGTTAGCCATGAGAATACTCCAATAAGAGTGAATATGTGGCTGCACGAATGAGATATGACAGTAATGATTCCCAAACGTGCAAAGTTAACAAGTTGGGTCATTGGAAGTGCCTTTAAGCAGAAATAGAAAGATTTTTTTGAATGGAGAAATTACGAGTGGAAGAAAAAATAATAGTTTCAGTAACCTGCTTTAATTTTTTGAATATTGATATTGCTTCAGATGCCATAGTAAGTTTTAAAGCATTCTTAAGCGTAAAAGTTAACAGTTTGTTATTTAGAAAACGAGTAAATTCCCAAAAATTAATTTCTTGTAATTCTTGAAACTTTTCCTTCATTGAGTGAAGGGTTGAAGCTAACTCATCCTCAGAATCATTTAATACGGAAAATATTTTATCTACATAGTCAATAGCATCCCCTATATACATACCTGGTCTTCTACGAACAGTATCTAAACCTCTTAGAACTTTAAGAGAAATACATTCAATGGTAGATTTATGTAATTTAGTATTACGACTAGCCTTATAGGATAACCAAGCTTCCTTGTAACTTCGTGGTGGTGGATGAATCTTATTGCTCTCATTCCAGTCGATAATAACCATTAGACTATTCTCTATCTTAGGTTTAATTTTATATAAATATTGTAAAACAATTTAAAAGTCAAAACATTTATTTAAAAAACACTATATATAGTATATATGATAATAAAATTACACTAGATATTGACAAATATAAAATATGGATATCTCATATGATTATTCTGTAGCATAAGTTGGATAAATTATATCTAAGCTTCATTTATATTTTCCTTTTAGCTCGATTTAGCGCAACCAATTTCACTACATGGCAATCTCAATAGATATAAGAATGAATAGACGAACTTAAGATTCGTCTATTCTCACAAAACATCAAACCAAACTCAACAAATCAGAAAACTTAGCAATTCTCGCTTTCGGCTGTGCTTCATCCAGTTCTTCTTTTGAACCATAGCCATATTCAACGGCAATGGTTTCAATGCCATTTTTACGTGCGCCAAAAATATCATGCTCACGGTCACCGACCATCAAACACTCTACAGGGTTTAACTGTTCTTTCTCTAAAATATAAGTAATAAGTTCGCCCTTATTGGTACGCTCACCCGTCAGTTCACTGCCGTAGGGATAGTCGAAGTATTTGAGTAAATCAAAATGATCCAAAATTTGACGTGCATAGATTTCGGGTTTAGCCGTGGCTAAAAATAGACGATAACCTTTATTTTTCAATGATTCCAATGTCGAAGCGACATCATCAAACACATGGTTTTCATACAAACCTGTTACTGCAAAACGCTCACGATAACCCAACAAAGCTTGTTCTGCCAAATCATCATTCACATCGACATTCAACAATTTTGCCAAAGACGCTTTTAATGGAGGGCCAATAATCCAGTCAATATTTTCACTGTCAGGAATCGGATGACCCACTTTATTCAGTCCATAACGTGCAGAGGTGGTAATCCCCTCTTTTGGATCGGTCAAAGTTCCGTCTAAATCAATCAAAATATTTTTAAGCACAGATTTACCTTTTACTAAATGCGAGTGATGCAAAATTACAGTCGAGAGTTTTGCTAAAGTTGCCTATACTAACTCAAATTTGTGAATTTAAGGACATCATCGTGCGCCCTACTGTATTGTGTTTTTCAGGTCTTGATCCATCAGGTGGCGCAGGTTTGCAAGCAGATATTGAAGCCATTGGTCAAAGTGGCGCACATGCAGCCATCGCTTGTACTGCCCTCACTGTTCAAAACTCGCAACAAGTTTTTGGTTTTGAAGCAACTTCTAAAGAATTACTCCTTGCACAAGCCAATGCTGTGGTGAAAGATTTACCGATTAAAGCGATCAAATCAGGCATGTTAGGGACTACCGATAATATTGCAGCCTTGGCTGAGTTTTTACGTGAACATTCAGATTATCTCTATGTGCTTGATCCTGTTTTAGTTGCCAATAGTGGCGGTTCATTGGGCAATCAAGAGACGCTTGTAAAAGCCTTTGTAGAACTGATTCCTTTGGCAACCGTACTCACGCCAAATACGGTTGAACTTCGTGCGTTAACAGGTGAACAAGATCTTGATAAAGCCACAGAAAAACTGTTTACAATGGGTGCTAAAGCAGTTTTAGTTAAAGGTGGACATGAAGATACTCCTGACTATATCCGCAATGCACTTTATGTGAATGGTGAAATGGTTTCCGAAACCAAATGCCCGCGTTTAGAGGGTGAATATCACGGTTCAGGCTGTTCATTGGCAAGTTTTATTGCAGGTCGATTAGCTTTGGGTGATTCATTAGCTGTTGCTGTGAATCATGCAGAAGCGTGGTTATTTGGTGTATTAAAAAAAGCGGAAACACCTGTGGAAGGTGGTCAAAAAATTCCAAAGCGGTTTTGAGTTGAATTGCTTTTAATCCCTCATCCCAACCTTCTCCCAAAGGGAGAAGGAGCTTTCATTATTAACTGATGTTACGTAGTAATATCAAAATTGAAAATTACACCTCGATAAAAGTAGATACGCGATAACGTCATCCGCAACGTGTTTGAGGCAGGACTACATCTGTAAGTTAACGTTTCTGCGATATATCAATCAAAAGATGGTCACCGACGAGTTTTGCGGATGACAATGGTTTTGCCTACTTTTTCCGAAAAAAAAGTAGGTCGAGCCGAAGGCTAATCCCTAAATCAAAACTTTTGATGCAAGACCCCGTCAAGTAAACTTCAAAACAGTTTAATATGATGCTTTACATTTGAATGTGCGTAACATCAGTTATTAATTTTTCAATCACTTATACAAATACAAAAATCAAAGCCCCCTCATCTTTCGCTATTTGTCTCATAACACTTTCAAAATTAGAGTAATTACTCTAAAATATTTTTATCCACGATTCAAAGCTGATCACAGCGAATAAAAAGTTGCAAAGACAAAGTTAAGATTAAAATAAATGGAAAGGAATGACTGATGAATTACCCACAATATCAAGATGATCTGAATAAACTATTAGAGTCTGAAATCTTTGGTGAAGCTGTTTTTCTTACTGCTGCCAAACATTCGAAATTAGATGAACATAAGCAAAAATGGTTGGCTTTGGCAGCTTTAGAAACTCAAACCCTTGAGCGCTTTCAGGCATTTTTAAAACAGAATAACTTAAAAGCCACATCTCGTTTACATATCAAAACTCAAGGTAGTGCTACAGGTTTTGCATTGGCTAAAATGCCGTGGAAATTGGCGATGTTTTTACTCAAAGATGGCACACAACCTTTTATGCAAGCCTTTGAACGCTTATGCAAACATGCAGATCAGGATACTCAGATGTTTTTTGAATATGTGCTGAATCATGAAAAAAGTATTTATGAGTTTGCAGATAAAGAGTTGAAAAAGCAAAAGACCACGTCATTGGACAAAGTCAAATATTTGCTTGATTAAGAAGTAGCTTCTTAATCTCTAAGCTAGTTTTAATCAAACGGTTTTATCTGCATGACTGTCTTTCAAATTCTGTACATGCTGACGATTGGTTTTCCAAGACTTTTCCAACACTTCTTTTTCGATTCTGAGCTGAATACGTTTCAGTTTTGTTGATGGAATCACTTCTTCTTGAAAGCCTTTGACATAATCTGTCCAAGCTGCGCCACGAAAAATATTGCTCGGCATTTGTGTTTTAAACTCACAATCAGGCATAAAAACCACGACTGAATGAATCAACGCAGGATCAACAATATCAGCCAAAATATTTTCTAAAACCTTTTGATGTTTATAGTTTTGATGCAATGGATTTTGGAATTTATAAGAATTTTTATAAATTTTCTGTGTCCATGTTTTCTGACGCTCACCACCAAAAATCCAACCTTTGTAATTCTTGGTTTCAACCACAAAAATACCATACGGACTCAGTAAAATATGGTCGATTTGTGTGGTCTGATTTTGTTCATCTGGCAAAGTACAGTCATTCAGCAACGTGTATTTCACTTTATCCAGATACAATTTCACATGTGCGCTGACAGCAAACTCGCCCATTTTCCCTTTTAAAAAAGGTTTAAATGCTTTGATTGCTCCAATAATCAAGAATAACGGAATCATCCACCACAATTGTGAAAATAGTGGCGCTAAGATTTGTGATGTATTCATTTAAAATTTTAATATTATCAATAAGTAATTATATTTTATTGTAATTTCTCAATTTTTAAAAGAATATCCTTATTTTCCAAGCCACCTGCAAAACCCACTAACTTGCCATTTGCACCAACAACCCGATGACACGGCGCAATGATCGAGATCGGATTTTTACCATTGGCAGCACCCACCGCACGAACCGCTTTGACATTACCAACCTGTTCTGCAATCTGTTTATAACTACGGGTTTCACCAAAAGGAATGGTCAACAACGCTTGCCAAACTTTTTGCTGAAACTCAGTGCCCTCAAAATCTAAAGGCAAATCAAAAACCTGACGTTGCCCTGCAAAATATTCATTCAACTGCCTTTGCGTTTCGAGCAAAACTGAATGTTGTGTATTTTCAATCAACTCTGCCAAACGAACACGATTGGGATTTTCATTTTCCCAAAGCACAGCGACCAAAGCAGTTTCAGTCGCCACAAGCTTAAGCTGACCAACAGGAGAAGCCATTTTCATAAAAGACAGTTTCATCGACTTCTCCTTAAAAAAATTCATATTAAGATGATGAGAGTTTCATCAATATTAACCCAGAAATGATTAAAACCGCAGCCAACATACGCATTGCAGATGCAGGCTCACCTAAGAAAAATATCCCGACTGCAAATGACCCAATCGCACCAATGCCTGTCCATACGGTATATGCTGTGCCGAGTGGCAATGTTTTCATGGCATAGGACAATAATGCAAAACTTGCGATCATAAAAATAATGGTCAAAATACTTGGTGTCAGTTTGCTGAAACCATCAGACACTTTCATGCAGTATGCCCAAACCACTTCCAACAAACCTGCAACGATCAATAATGCCCAAGCCATAATTTATTCCTTACATACGAAAAACAGTAAGGCGAATAATTCAACCTTACTGTCCAAAATTAATTAACATTTAAACTTATGAAGATGAGAGTTTCATCAATACCAGACCTGAAATGATCAGAACCGCAGCAAGCATACGCATGGCAGAGGTTGGTTCGCCTAAAACAAAGATCCCGACCAAAAATGAACCAATCGCGCCGATTCCCGTCCAGATGGTATAGGCAGTCCCCAATGGCAATGTCTTCATCGCATACGCTAAAAGACCGAAGCTTAAGATCATGAAAAATATGGTGATAATGCTCGGTGTGAGCTTAGTGAAACCCTCGGACATTTTCATGGTATATGCCCAAACGATTTCAAAGACACCTGCAAAAATAAGAACGATCCAAGCCATGACGACCTCCAAATTTTAATTAGAGTCAGGTCGTCCTGACGATTTTTCTTGGTGCAGTTTTTAGAAATAAAGCACTAAGGGAGGTCGTTCCTCCGCTGAATGATTAAATACTAACTTATTTTGCGACATATTTGGGCATGATTTACAAAACTTGACCCAAAATACACCTATAAAAATTAGGGCTTTAATGATAAAAGCCCTAAAATAGTTCATTATTTAAAACATCAAAGTTCGGGTTTAAAACTTAAACCTGACCCCTGCACCATAAAGCCAACCCTTTTCAGAATCGCTTTCCACTTGCCACGGCGTTGCATCATTACCTTTTGAATATTCATAAGCAATATCAATATACGGCATGACTTTTTTACTGATCTCATAACGGGTTTCAATACCTGCTGTCACGCCACTCAGACCTGATTTTTTGGCATATTTAGACTCGTCTGAAAATACGACATCGACATTCAAATACGGTTGAAAAATCAACTTCTGCATCAGCAATAAATCACGTTCAGTTTCCAGACTAAAGCCTGAATAATTGTCCTCACCTACATAGAGATAAGCATCTGTTTCAAAGAAATATGGTGCCATACCATGCAAGCCAATCACACCATCCAGCTTTTCTTCGGTATCAGTACTGCGCTGATCACGTTCAACTTTTTCCACACGATAGCGTGCACCGATCTGCACATCCCAAAAGTCCGAAATCATACGACTGTAGAGCATTTTAAAGTCATATTCAGCATCGTGTGATTCATGCTTATCGATATGTGCTTTCAGGAAAATCTTGTTTTCATCTGTCCCGATGCGGGTTTCAATTTCAGATTTTAAAGCACCCTCGCCATCTTCATTCAGCAACCATTTGTTATCCACGGTGGTTATCGCATAGATCTGCGCGCCATGTTCTTTGCGATGATCATGCCCTTGATGGGCAGTGTGATCTGTAGCTGAAACTGTATTTTGCTGTTGCTGATGTTGTGAATGATCCATTGCGCCATGATTCATAGATGCGTGATTCATATTTTCATGATTCATCTGTGAATGGCTCATCTGTGAATGGTTCATTTTGGAATGATCCATTTCAGGCATCGCTGTCGTTTGGGTTTCAGTCGATGGATCTGAATGATGCCCCTCATGTGCCACAGCCCAAGCACTGACTAAAAATAACAAAGTTGCCAATACTGTTTTTGGAAATAACTTAGTGATGTGCATGATTATCTCCTTTTAAGTCTTGGTTTTTCGAATCAGTTGAGCCTTTTTGATCCGCTTGATTTTTAGGTTGAGCTGTTTGGCAGTGCGCTGAATGTTCAGCATGGTTCATATGCGCATGCTCACCTTGATGATGCTGTGTACATTCTGCTTCTGACATGGTTGCATGACTCATCGCATGACCTTGTGGCATTTGCTGATTTGACATTTGATGGTTAGACATTTGCTGATGTTCAGCATGTTGCTGTTGCATATCATGTGTATGTCCTTCATGTGCCATCGTCCAGGCACTGATTAAAAATACCGAACTTAGCAATACAGCTTTTGAAAATAACTTAGTGATGTGCATGTTGATCTCCTTGCTGTACTGCATTGCTGTTTTTATCTGCATTACTTGTTTGGCTATTTGAAGCATTTTTTTGAATTGGTGTCGTGGTCGTTTCACCCTCTGAAACATTGGCAACGATCAGTTTATTCATCATACCTGCGCTCATGTGATACAGCAGATGACAGTGAATCGCCCATTCACCCAATTCATCCGCAGTGAGTAGTGCCGTCACGGTTTTTGCAGGTGGCACAACGATGGTGTGTTTGTTCGGCATATCCACCGCAGGTTGACCATTTTCCAGTTGCATAAACATGCCATGTAAATGCATCGGATGCGCCATCATACTGTCATTGATAAATTTGATTCGGATACGCTCGCCATATTTCACTTTTAATGGCTCTGCATCGCTGAATTTTTTACCATTAATTGTCCAAATATAACGTTCCATCGTACCGCCCAAACGAACAACCAATTCACTTGTCGCTTCACGGGTATCAGACTGTGGGGTTAATGATTTTAAATCACTGTACTGCAGGGCTTTATCACCTTGTGGCGTTGCAGCATTTGCCCAACCTTCTACAACTGTATCTGACTTTTTCGCTGTTTTTGCTGCAGGCATTTGATGTTGTGAATGATCCATTGTGGCGTGATCAGCAGTTTGCGTATTCGCATGATTACCTGCTTCCTGATGCATAGTCGAGTGATCCATGCCTTGCATCGCACCATGATTCATCTTTGAATGATCCATACCTGCATGCTCACCACCATGCCCCATATCATCCATGGTTAAAATGGCACGAGGGCGTGCTTGTGGCATGTGAATACCATGCGATTGCGGTGTCAATTCATTGTACAATGTGCCAATCGCAAAACCTGAACGGTCAATCGACTCGGCTTCGATCTGATAATGCCCTGTCTTCGGCTCAACCACGACATCGTAGGTTTCTGCTGTACCAATACGGAACTCATCCACAGGTACAGGTTTCACAGGTTGACCATCTGCACCGACCACTGTCATTTTCAGGTTCGGAATGCGCACATCAAAGAACGACATTGCAGAGGCATTGATAAAACGTAGACGCATTTTTTCATTCGGCTTAAACATACCTGCCCAGTTCTGCTCAGGCGTTTTACCATTGATCAGGAAGGTATAACCCGTAACATCAGACATGTCAGTTTTTAACATACGCATCTGATTCCACATTTTGCGATCAGACCAAGTGGCTTTTAAACCATCACGTTTCACCTGTTTCCATACATCGCCCAATGTTTCACGCTGATCCTGATAATATTCAGCGGAAATTTTCAGGTCTTTTTGAATCTGGTCACTGGTTTTTTCATGGAAATCCGACAGCATCACTACATAGTCACGCTCAGTTTTTTCATGCTCAGCAAGTGGTTTCTTGTCCTTTGGATAAATCACCAAAGCACCGTATAAACCGTCCTGTTCCTGACCTTTGGAATGGGCGTGATACCAGTAAGTTCCGCTTTGACGCACTTTGAATTTATAGACAAAATCGCCTTTCGGTTTAATGCCATTAAAACCGTTAAAGCCTGGTACGCCATCCATCAAGCCAGGTAATAACAGACCGTGCCAATGAATTGAAGAATCCTGATTTTTTA
This sequence comes from Acinetobacter sp. WCHAc060025, assembly GCF_004209355.1. NCBI lineage: Bacteria > Pseudomonadati > Pseudomonadota > Gammaproteobacteria > Moraxellales > Moraxellaceae > Acinetobacter > Acinetobacter sp. WCHAc060025. Next base: position 23,472 of record NZ_SGSX01000011.1, read on the forward strand.
AATTGTTATGTACATGAATGACTGCATCATCACCTTCCTCAAATTCGAGTAAAGGCGCAGGAAACTGACCATTTACAGTAATACGTTTTAGAGATTTACCTGTGACATTGACCATTCCTTCATCAATGGTCAGATGATATTCCTTGACTGCTGCAAAGCCCCAAGTAGACGAGAATAAAGCTATCGCAACCACGATGCCTTTTGAAAATTGAATAGACATAACTCAACCTTAATTTCTGAATTTATTTAAAAAAATAATGCTTCGGGAAATTGGTTAAGCTTTAGGAGGACGTAGAATTTCTTGCCAATGCCCTGCGAGATGCTGTGCTTGGTAATGAATTTGTAGAGAATTTTGTTCGAGATGATCTTGCGGAACACTCAATTTTGGAATGTCAGTATTGAACCAGACAATTGAGGACTGACAGGAGAATAAAGCACAGTTTTGACAATCCGCATGTTGTATGTGCTGAGATTGAATCAGTTGATTATGACAATCCGTTAAATTCTGTGAAGAGTCATCGTTCTGCTGATTCTGCGCTTCCAGATCTGCACAATGCTGCTTCATATCCTGTACTGACATGTTTTGCATCAGCATTGCATGGCTTGTATTTTGCAGATTTTGAGTTTGATTCAGTTGCATCTCTTGATGTTGCATTTGCATACTGATCTGCATGGTTTTTACAGAAGCTACAGACACACCACTCCACCCTATGGCAAATACCATAAGACAAACAAACCAAGCCTGTTTGCAGAGTTGTGTGAACATGATCCATCAATCAAGTGAGAATTAACTTGTTTTAGCATACCCAATAATTTGAGGAGTGGCAAATCGCGTAAAGCCATTCAATACGTATTTAAAAGTCTAAAACTGTATCCAAACGAAATCAGTTATAAAGTAAATTATGCCAATGAAAAATCATCAACCGCTTATCCTGTCAGTATTTGGCGCCTAATAATCAAACAGCATGTTTGTAAAATACAGATTAAAAATAAAACAGCAATTTTCTTGATATTTAAATTAAAAAAAGAGCCCGTTTGGACTCTTTTTAAACTTATTTTGTATAAGTCATAAGCAATTGATCTTATTTTGCTTAAATCATAAACAATTTATCAGCAAGCTTATCTACACAGTTATCCATATAGTTATCTTCAAACTTATCCACAATTTTATCCATATTATTGTGTAAAAGTCTAAGCCTTCTGTGAACCTGCCAATGCCAATTCAGCACGCATCTCATCAATCACCGCTTTATAATCAGGCTTACCGAAAATCGCTGAACCTGCCACAAACATATCTGCACCCGCTTCTGCAATTTCACGGATATTGGCCGGTGTTACGCCACCATCGACTTCCAAACGAATATCACGACCTGAGGCATCAATGATTTTACGTGCCTGGCGTAATTTATCCAAAGTGCTAGGAATGAATTTTTGCCCACCAAAACCAGGGTTCACACTCATCAACAGTACTTGATCAACTTTGTCTAAAACATAGTCTAAATAATGCAAAGGTGTTGCAGGGTTAAATACTAAACCTGCTTTCGCGCCACCATCTTTGATCAATTGCAAAGAACGATCGATATGATGTGTTGCTTCAGGATGGAAAGTAATAATATCCGCACCTGCTTCTAGGAAGTCACCGATCATACGATCTACAGGTGAAACCATAAGATGCACATCAATTGGCGCTTGAATGCCATATTTTTTCAAAGCTTTACATATACCAGCACCAAAAGTTAAGTTCGGTACATAGTGATTATCCATCACATCAAAATGCACAACATCTGCGCCTGCAGCTAATACATTGTCAACTTCTTCACCCAAACGAGCAAAATCAGCAGATAAAATAGAGGGTGCAATTAAAAATGGCTTGGACATGGATCAACCTGGCTTGAAATATGGGTTTTCTCAATTATAGCAAATTTCTGGCTGAACTTTGCTGAAAGCCTGCGATAAATCGTCCAAGCCATGATTGGCATTGCAATAATGCAACGAAGCGTTCTATTTAAATAACAGCCTGAGCCATGTTTTTTTGCTAGTTTTAAGTGGGCTCAGGAGTAAATGAGAATGAAAAGCAATACTACTATTCAAACTGATGATGCAAAACGCGTTGCCAAACGTTTATTGAATCATTGGAAACACAAATTTGAAGTGGCTGAAACAGATGAAAAATTCAGTATTTTCATGCCCGATGCGACTGTGATTTTACGTCCACACATAGATCGTCTTATTGTCGAATTAGAGACCTCACAAGAAGATGATGCTCATTTACAGCATGTGATTATTGAACATTTAAATCGAATGGCACAGCAAGAATTCACGGTGGAGTGGCAACATCAAGCTTAAGACTTCGCTTGATGTTATCCTTTGGAATCAAAAATAACCTTTAAAATCAGGTTACTTTTTTTGCTGTTTTTCAAAATCACGTACCATCTGAATCCGTTCAGCAGTCGCAGGATGTGACGATAAAGCTTCAAAAATCTCTAAAGAAGAATGTTTTTCATCAGTTTCATTCTGCGCAGATGGCGTACTTGCAGCAGATTTTTGATCGGCTTTATTCGCTTTATCTTTTCCATCCGATTTTTCAGCCGCTTCAGTTTCATCACTTAAGCGCTGTAAAAAATTAGCGAAATGAGAAACTTCGATCCCCTTACGATCCATTAATTTTAAAGCATACATATCTGCTTCTGACTCAAACTTGCGTGAATAATTAGCACCGACCATTGCCATCGGTAAAGAGGTGAATAAATCTGAACTATCCCCTGTCATCGCGATATACAACACACTCAATCCTAAGCTGGTTAAGCCCTGTTGTAGGCTGTGTCGTTGAATCAAATGCCCTTGCTCATGTGCCAAAACACCGAGAATTTCTTGATCACTATGTGCCATTGCAATCAATTCATCTGTCACAATAATGGTATTGTTTGGCAATGCAACAGCATTTGCACCTAAATGGCTACCTTCACGGAAAACTAGTTTTGCAGGCTTACCCTCGGCTATGGTCGTTAGATACTGCTGAGTAATTAGATCCTTTTGACCTTTCGCTAAAGTACTTGGTGCTGTCCAATTGTTGAGGACATATTCTTCCGCCTCGTCACCTAACTTCTTCATGCTATTTTCAGGCAATTGAAATGCCACATAATGCGATGCGGTAGGAACACCCCACTTAACCAATCCAATGACAAAAGCGATGACAAAAATAACACTGAATATAATTAACGAGGGAGAGCGTTCTAATTTCCAAATGGAATGATGAACATTCTTCGTACCTAAATTAAACCATTCAGGTAACTCACCTTGAAACTCGATACGGGCATCATCATTCAGTTCGATAATGGGATTGAGCTTCCCCAAAGCACCGATCAAGGTCATATCGTTATATGCATAGCGCTTCTGGAGCTCTAAACGCTCACCATAACGCAGCACAACCTCTGTTTCAGATTGTGCTGAAAGTTGCGCATGATATGGTTTTGATACCACACCATCATAAAAAATTACATCAATTGATCGCGACATCATGATTTAACTCATTCTTTTATAAAGACACATCAATATCGAAAATGTCACTAATTTCTTCGGCAAGTGCACTTTGCTCTTGTTGCGCTAAATTCATCATTTGATCTGGATCGTCATACAACGTTAAGCTCATTGATTCAACTTGATAACGATGAATACGAACCGCCGCCCATGCCGACATTAAGCCAATGGTAAATATTTTAGCAATCCAATTTGTAGCCACAATCCAAGCATAGCGCCATTGATTACAGTCTGTTTTAAATTGGCTGTTACCAACAGTGGTATTGTTCCAAGTGGTAATAAAAATACGCGCAGAGATTAAAGGATAGACAAACAATCCAATGATTATGTACGCACCAAAGAAACCGAACATAAAGAAGTTTGGCGAAAACCCAACGATCGAACCGATGATGCCAAAAAATACAATTGAAAAGGCAATGAGAATTCCAATCGCCATAAAAATAGGGACATATACAGCTGCCATATACGCTGACCAATCTGCATGTAATTTAAATTCTAATTGTCCCGCATAGAGATGATTGAGATAGTATTTTTTATACATCCAAATCGCGACAGGTGTAAATATACCCAAGGTAAAAATATAGAGCAGAATACTTAAAATAAAAATCTTATAAGACTCTTTGGTTGTTCCGCCAAAATAAAAACGACTATTACCAAACTTACTATTTCTTGCGGTAAAACGTAAAGTTGCACGGATCAACCACGGCACAGCCGCATATAAAACGATAAAACCAACAACCGTTGCGACCATTGAATACTGGGATGACACAGAGAAAGCAGCATAAATCCCAAGTGCAATCAGACGCCCAACCAAAATCTTAGTGGGTATTCCTGTAAAATCGAAGCGTCTACGAGAAAATTCTGTATTACCATAAAAATAACGTAAGCGACGTACTTTTGCCCATGGGGCATAAAGACTTAAGGTAATAATCGTCAGCAGGATATTCACAATCCAAATGCCAAAATATTCCATCGCATCGCCATGAAATCTAAAACGACGAACAATTGGTTGGTGTAATGATGCTGTTGGACTTTCTGGCGGTGTAATCAGCGTAGTATTCGGCTGATCTGGAAAAGGTGGTGGAATCTGATCTTGCATTTTATTCTCTTTATTCAATTATTTGATTCAAATTAAAGTGATATATTAAAAATTAACTCAGTCAGTTTATCGTTTTTTTATGTTGAAAGAAATAGAGCAAAAAGCAAACTGAATTTGTTTTTTGCTCATTTATTTATTTTCTAAAAATGAATCAATTATTTGGTGAGTTGCAAAGCATGAAATTGCAAATGGTCATCAATAAAGCTCTGAATAAAATAATAACCATGATCATAACCTTCATGGAATCGCAAGGTTAATTTTTGCCCCACTTTATCACAAGCTTGTTGATACTTTTCAGGATGCAATTGGCTATAAAATTGATCTTGAATCCCCTGATCAATCAATACTTCATCAAACAACTGTCCTTTGGATAAAAGCAATTGTGTTGCATCATGTTGTGCCCATTCAGACTGATCATTTCCAAGGTAATTTGAAAACGCTTTTTCACCCCATGGACAATCACTTGGCGCACAAATTGGGGCAAAGGCTGAAACAGATTTAAATAAATTTGGATATTTCCAAGCCAAAGTCAAAGCACCATGACCGCCCATACTATGTCCAAATATACCAATCGCATCAGATTGAATAGCAAGCGCTTTAATCACTAAAGGATATAATTCATTGGTGATAAAGCTTTCCATTTGGAAATGTTCAGCCCACGGTGCTTGTGTTGCATTGAGATAAAAACCTGCACCTTGTCCTAAGTCCCAAGAATCACCTTGAGCCACATTTTCACCACGCGGTGAAGTATCTGGCGCAATTAAAATCAGACCCAATTGAGAAGCCAAACGCTGCGCATGCGCTTTGATAATAAATGTTTCTTCGGTACAGGTTAAACCTGCTAAATAAAATAGCGCAGGGCATTTTTGCCCTTTTAAAGCTTGAGGCGGAATATACGCTGAAAATTTAGTAAGCCCTTTTAAATGAGTGGACTGTAATTGGTAAATACGTTGTTCGCCGTCAAAACAGATATTTTTACTCAAAAGTTCCATGTCTTGATTATTCCCTCAATAGATTTTTTTTCAATCATGATCCTATGATCTATTCTCAGTACGATCATAGATCTAAATTTCATGACAACAGTGCATAACAACTTTAGATCGATATTAAAAGATAAAGGTTAAATTTCGATATAAGTAAAACATAACAAAAATGACTGCAAGCTCTCCAGATCAATGTGATCCTCATTTCAGCACACATTTTAAATTATGGTGCCTTCACAAGCTGATTCTGCGGAGCGTCTAACTTTATATTTTGAGATTGGGCGGTGGTCACAACACCTTGTTGCGGAAATAGACGCTGTTCCAACTGAGGCAACATCATTTCCATATTTTTACCAATCACCCATTGTGGTTCTGAAGGATCAAAACCTTGCGCACTTTCCCATTTTGCTACAGTTTCAGAAGCTTCTTGGAATGCACCTTTTAAAGTACTTTGTTCGCGCATTGCTTGATCAAAGAAAGCTCGACCGAAATAAGTATAATCCGCTTCATTTGAACAACCAAATGATGCACGATCTGCGGCTGATGCTGTAATGATCAAGGTATCTGGAGATTGTAATGCGGATACAAAACTACCTGAGTAGCATGCAGAAATCACAATCACTTTCCAACGAATGCCTGATTTATCTAAAGCATCTCTTAGCCATTTCGGATCAACATCATCTAAATCAATCGGTTCATTTTCCAACTCAAAACGATTCGGCAAACCATGTGATGTCATATATAAAAATAACACATCACTCTCACGATTCATTTGCTGACCAATACGACGTAAGGCAAGATCAATACTGGTCTTAGATGCAATTGGTGTCTTATCAATACTTTCAGGGTTATTCACCAATTCAAGAGAACGCCCAAAAGTACCGAAACGCGTATCAAATTGTTCTTTAATTCGATCAATTTCAAATTTAAACACATCTTGATAACTTGCCCCCGCAACACCTAAGAAATACCAATGGGTCTGCGCAAATTCTCCAAATTGAACTTGTTCCAACGCTTTATTGAGTAAAGGCGCTTGGGCATAAAATGCGTTTTCAGTAATACTTGGCGGAACTTCTTCAACTTTCCAAATCGGCTGTTCTTTAATCGACACTTGCCAAACAGATAAAGTAAAGAATGTCGCCACAAGAATGAGTGCACGCTCCCACCACGGCCATTGTAATTCACGTGCAAAAACCCAAACCACTGCAAGGCTTTGCCAAACAAACAAGACAACAAACAGTATAGGAATAAAGCTATAAAGAAAATTAGGTAAGAGGTCTTGATCACCGAGATATTGGATCAGACATTGAAACAGCATGATGTGGGTATCAAGTACTAACCATAACAAAGCTGGTACTAACATCAAACGCGGATTATTGGTTCGTTGAGATAAGAAGATCCCAACAATCAACGCAATAAATGGCCACAGCGCATAACTGACCAAACCTTGACGGTTGAAAACACCACCATCCCCTGCGACCAACCAACTGAATAAAGTGTTGGCACAGCCACCCAACAGTCCCCAAAAAATTAATTGGAGAATAGACGGTCGAACAATTTGTAAAGACTTTCGCGACCCTAGAAATAACCACAATCCTGCACGTTGGTTACTTTTTAAATCATGCCAGAAGTTAATTGAGGGTTTGAGGTCTATCATAAAGATTCTGTTAAGGCGGTGGCTTCAATCAGCCTAACTAGTTTAGGCTTGGCTAAAAATTTATCAATGCTTGATTTAACTATATATCAATAATTCGACTATTATTGAAACAGTTACCAAATTACTCAACAATCTTGTCAACAAATGCGCTGTTAAAATATGCATCAAAACGACAAGCATCACCTAGCCATTGATGATCCGTCGATTGATCATTTAGAAAAACAGCTAGTCTAGGACGTTTTACCACAACTCGCTTGGCGATTTGTTGAGCTAAGACTAAAAGATGATCCCCTAGATCCATTTCGCCATCTTCGGGTAAAAGCATATGTAACAATTGCATTTGTTTTTTCACTTGCGCTTGTTTTTTTATGGCTTGTTGATTCTGATCACGTTGCGGAAACATCGGATCTAAATAGACCACATCGACTGTTTTATGCTCATCAATGTGTTGTTGCAAATAGGCATTTGAATCAGAAAAGACCAAATGAATGCGACTGACCACTTTACTGAGAAAAGGATCTGATTCAGCTTGTTTTTTTGAATCTTCGAGTAAGGTGAAAAGAATAGGATGGCGTTCAATCAAGGTCACATTTGCACCTAAGTACGCCATCAATAATGTGTCATGTCCAAGACCCGCTGTCGCATCAATTAAGCTAGGCTTTTCTGAAATATTACATGCACGTGCAATCATTTCAGATTTTAAACTGGCTCTTTTTAAGCGTGGAATTTCAGCTTTCCAGTCCGGCTGCATTTTCATGCCATTGGCACTTAAACTAAGCCCTGCATCATCAACACACAGCGCCATCTCAGGATTTAATCTCAAAAAACGTGCATTTAACTTTTCAACGATTTCAATGTTTACAACGACCCCACGTAAAGAAAGCACAGTTTGATAAGACTGTGCTTTCTGAATAAATGCGGTTTCAGTAAATAAGCGAATTTCGCTTACCATAATTTCCAACCTGTTAATGCAAACAATAAAATAATTAAACCTGATGCGATGCGATACCAAGCAAACACCATGAAATCACGTTTAGCCACATATGCCACTAAAACACGAATCAGAATCAAAGCAGAAACAAAGGAAACCAATGTACCAAAAGCTAAAACAACCCAATCTTGTGTTCCTTGGAAAACATGATAGCTTTGATATAAATCTAATAATCCTGCACCGACAATCACAGGAATACCAAGGAAGAAAGAAAACTCTGTTGCAGCTTTACGTGAAACACCCAGCATCATTGCACCGATAATAGTTGCACCTGAGCGTGATGTACCAGGTACAAGTGCTAAAACTTGTATCAAACCAATATAAATCGCTTCTTTAATGGAAATATTATCAACTTCTTGAGCATTTACTTTTGGCGGATTTTTCTCTACCCACCAAATAATTAAACCACCAATAATCAGCCCTAATGCAATGGAAATATCATTAAACAAATAGGCTTTTACCGCTTGTCCAAATGTTAGCCCCACCAACATGATTGGAATAGACGCAAGGATTAAACTAATCCCTAAATGTCGACCTTTAGGTTCACCAGAAACTAGTCCAGTGGCTGCTCCCCAAAGCTTTGCCCAGTATTCATAAATGACCGCTGCAATCGCGCCCATTTGGATCGCAATGACAAAAACATCACTTTTTTCTTTGGTCCAAAAGTTCATTAATTCTGAGGCAAGAATTAAATGCCCTGTACTTGAAATAGGTAAGAATTCAGTAATACCTTCAACAATACCCATGATGGCTGCTTTAAGAAGCAGTAAAAGATCCATGTTAAATCCTAAAATATTAAAGCTATAAAACTATTATGGTTTGCCTTGTTCTGGAATTTTTTTCCATGCATTATCACGTAAATATACAGGTAAGGCGAGTTCAGCGCTGAACCATTGCTTTTCAATTGCATCTTGACGAGCAATCGTTGCAATATCTTCAGCAGTTGCAGTAATGCTTTGAAACTCTATTGCATCAGCCTTAATTAAAGCTGAACCAGAACCAATTAAAGTATATTTTTGGTACTCAGCAGCTTGCTGATAATCTAATAATTTTTCTTCATCTACAAGTTGCATAATGTTATTTTGATCAAGCTTAAAACTTGCGATATACACTTCATGCATACGTGCATCTAACACAGCCGTGACTTCAACCAATTGAGCATCACGATAAGCCGCCTGTGCCAATGCTTGCAAGGTTGAAACGGGTATCACAGGAATATCATTTGCCCATGCCAAAGCTTGAGTCACTGCCGCATTGATTCGCACACCACTGAAAGAACCAGGTCCACGACTAAATGCAATCGCGGTTAATTGTGAATTTTCAATTTGGTTTTCAGCAAAACCTTGCTCAATCATCGGCAAAATGGTTTGAGTTTGTGCCTTTGCTCGCGTATCGAGTTGAAAATAAAGTGTTTGAGTTTCATCAACAAGTGAAACGGAACACTGCTCATTGGCAGTTTCCAACGCCAGCAATTTCATGCACAACCTTACTGTATTAAAAATGCAGTTATGATACTCCACTCATCTCAATAAAACGAGGATTTAGAGATAAACTCAATCAGAGAAATTTACAAGATTTTGCTAAAATAATAAAAGCCAAGTATCAATACTTGGCTTTCAATAAGAATCTAAATGCATTCATTGAGTCAACACTCACTCAAATGTAAATTCTTCTAAATCCACGAAGTTCTTATAATGTTCTGCATAATGTAAAGCACTCATTTTCAACATGGCTTCGGCATTTTCATCCAAAGTACGTATGACTTTGCCTGGTGAACCCACCACTAATGAGTTGTCTGGAATCACTTTGCCTTCTGGAATCAAACTATTTGCACCAATAATACAATTTTTCCCAATTACAGCATTGTTCAAAACTACTGCATTGATTCCTATCAAACTATTATCGCCAATCGTGCAACCATGTAACATCGCCTGATGCCCAATCGTGACATAATCACCCACTGTCAGTTCTATCCCTGTATCCGTATGCAAGACTGCATTTTCTTGTACATTACTAAAATTACCGATATGAATTTTTGAGTTATCAGCACGTACTACAGCACCAAACCAAACACTAACTTGCTGACCTAGCTCAACCTGCCCAATCACTGTTGCATTGTCCGCAATCCATCCATCAAATGGTGCATGCAAAGCCTTTGGCGCATAACCTTTAAATTTATACATCATAACCCATTCATTCCTTTCATCGGTTGTATTAGAGCGCTTGTGTTACAAGCTCATATCTTATTTTTTATTTAAAATTTCTGATTTAAATGACGGTGAATTCAATAAAAAAGGCCAATTTTTTTGATAATCCAAACCATACTTAAACAACGCCATTAAAATTCGTGCGGTCAGACCCCAAATGATTTCATTTTCTATTCTTAGGCTTGGAAAATAAACAGACTGATGTGCAAGACGAACTTCATAAGGAATCGGCTGTGATTCCATCATCTTTTTTAACGGTGCATAAAAGATACGATCTATTTCTGAGGGTTGAGCTATCAGCTGAACATCCGGTGGAATCAAACCCACGATGGGCTTTACCGTCAAACCACTTTTAGCACGCTCCATCGGAAGATCGCCAATCAGTTTGACATCAAAGGGATTCAGCGCTGTTTCTTCCCATGCCTCGCGCAAAGCGACCACGATATTACTGGTATCATTTGGGTCACGTTTTCCGCCTGGAAAAGAGACTTCTCCTGCATGATTGTTCAAATAAGCAGAACGTCGTGTGAGCAATATTTTAGGATCAGCTTCTTGCGTAATTGCAATAAGTACTGCTGCTTTGGCTGGATGTGTTTTTGTGCCAAAACGAAGACGATTTTGCAACATTTGCGTTAACTCATAATCCTGCATGGACAACAACTCACTCCTTTTTGTTATTCCTCCATCATATATGAAATTTTATGGATAAGGCTATAAATGATGCGAAAGTAGAAATTTTCAGTTATGCTGAGTCATCACACATTTTTCAATGAAGCTTATGAGTTTTTGTACTGCTTGTGGTCATACAACAATAGAAAAAATTCCCTTAGGTGATCAAAAAGTCCGTAAAGTCTGTACAAATTGCGGTACCATTCATTACGTCAACCCAAAAGTGATTTGTGGTGCGTTGGCTGTTTGGGAAAATAAAGTCTTACTTTGCCGTCGTGCGATAGAACCACGTTATGGATTATGGACACTTCCAGCAGGCTATATGGAACTGTTTGAAACCATGGAACAAGGCGCTGCTCGTGAAACACGCGAAGAAGCCGAAGCCGAAGTGGAAATTGAACAGCTTTATTGCATGTATAACATTCCTCGTATTGGTCAGATTTATGTTCTATTTAAGACAACCATTAAAGATGGTGTCTTTGGTGCGGGTGATGAAACCATTGAAAGTCGCCTTTTTGAAGAGCATGAAATCCCATGGAATGATTTGGCTTTTCCAAGTGTAGAACAAACGTTAAGACATTATTTTGAAGATCGTAAAAACAATCACTTTCCAATGCATTTAGAAACTTTAGGTACACGTTTAGACCATACTGGTTAATGACTTTACCTATTAATGGACTTTCCATCGTAGTAATAAATAAACCCTCTATTGAGGGTTTATTTTATTTAAAGTCGATTATTTTGTCTTAATTGCATAACAACTGGTCAAGTTTACGGATAATGTACCAGATGTTCTTTTTGCTAAGTTCTGTTGTTCTGTCGTTGCCGTATTACCAGTCGCACTATTATAAATTGCTTGGTAAGCAGCACTGATATTTCCCCATCCAGCAGTAACAGCACCACTTTCCCCCCAGCTTGTAATATTTACACCACTGGCAACATTCTGATCATTAATCAACCTTTGAAGATTTAAACGAACACCACCCGAATATCGCGTCCCATTCAAAATCTCCTCTTCAGATGAACTTCCTGAAATAGGTTGAATAATTAAACTCTCATTAAGCCCTAAAACTGCACCATCAAGATTCTTAAAGATCGGATTAGCAAGAATCATACGCAAAGTAATTGATTTTTCAGCACTACCACTGACGTATGCTGTTCCTGTTGTTCCTATACGATACTGTTGAACATTTGTTCCCTTATCCAGATAAGTGATTGGATCTACGTCATTACATGTATTTGAACTTAAAGATCCATCCACACCTAAATTGGTTCGGATATCACCATTTTCATCGATCACAATACCTAATGTTTCAGCTGGAATCTCTGAATTATCAAAATTAAATTTAATATTTGCATACAGTGGGAAATAGTATTTTTCACCAGTTTTTACTGTATTCTTGGTTAAAAATACATTTTTATCTAAATAGTTAGCAGAGTTTGATTTAAAGACATCAATATTTCCCGTAAGTTGTTCACCATTTAATGTTTGACGCCATCGACCATAAACGGTCGGATCAGTAGGTGCGGTTGTTAAACCCGTTGCACTTTTATACATATATTCAGAACTTGCAATATTTGTATCATTCAGTAGAGTCCCTTGATAGATTTCTAGCTTATCTGAAGCATTTGGATTACTTTTTAAGGCTAATGGTGATTCAATTTTACGTGTTAACGGATTAATCCACCCCTGTTGAGCGCCAACATCAAGTTTCTGCGGTAACGCTTGACTGATTAATAAATACTTTAACAAACTCTTCGTAATTGTACTTTCTTTGCCTTCACTATCCACGATTTGCTTCGGTATTCCTACCCACTGCATCGCATATCCAGTTGTATAACCTGTACGATCTGTCACTAAGTACATATTCGCTATAGATTCTTTATTTGGATTTGATGTACTTTTTCCAGTAAATCCTTGCATATACTCTTCTAATGGACTGATCACATAAAAGTTTGTAGAGTACACATTCACTAAAGATTGTTTAATTAGTTTTTCAGCTACCGTAGAAGCTACCGATTCACTCACACTAGATACGTTAATCCAAGGTTTTAATTTTTCAACATAACTACCATCTAGAAAGTCAGCAACACCTACATTAGCAGAGATTAATTTAATATTATTTTTAAGATTTGCTGATAGTTCAATCGGTTGAACGTCACCAATTTGATTTGCCTCTTGTTGTTCACCAAGCGCTTGGAATACACGGGTTAAACCAACCATCACTTTAAACGTATCATCGGACATCGTCATACTTGTCGGTGCTTTACCCGTCATCGCACTCGCAATATCAATCAATCCAATAGCTGCTGGCTGACCAGCAACTTTTAGTGGACGTATTTTAGAAAGATCCACATCACCTAAAGTAATCCTACGGCTGGATTCTGAACCTTGTATATAAAATTTAGCTTTATCACCAATTAAACAACCACCTGATGCTAAGCCGCCTTCTATTTGTGTTTCAAAATTTTCGGTTGTATTTGTACTACAATCAAAGTTTAGCCCTTCGATCGGATAATCAACATAAAAACCTAAACATTTATCAGTAGAATCTGCATCACACCCATTGCTATAGACTGTGACCCCTTTATAAGGATCTTCATTTACTTTTGTTTTTTCTGCACCACAACCAATGAGTGCAAGTGTTAAACCTGTCAAAACAAATGGTGCTAAAAATTTATTCTTCATATTGTATTCCTTACTGAATTACACTCAGCTTAATTTGTCCATGATTTGTAAGCTGCTTATTTTCTGCATCTACAGCTGAGGATAATGGTGTTAAAAACATATATGTTGCATTTTCTGGTTTTCTTAAAATACCTTCCATTGCTGCATATTGTGTATTGTTGTCATTTGATTCTTCATTTTTAAAGCCACTAACACCCTCAATGACACAACCTTGTTGATCTAGGAAAACAACCAAGGGCCAATAATATGTCTGTACTTTTGAGGAAGATGCATAAGATGTCAAGAGTACATTTTGTACCTGACTATCTAATTTTACGACTTCATAAGCAAAATGCTCTTTGATCGGTGCGACTGGCCAGAGACCAAGCTCCTGATTTTTTATAGATAAATTTTTCGCTTTCGCAACTTTTTTTCCAGTAAAGCAAGCTTGTTCTAAATTTTTAACAACATCATCTTTTGGCAATCTAAAGTAATGAGTAGAAAGTACGACAGCTTTATGTTCTTGAGGTTCTGATTTATTTCTAATCCGGTCCAAAAGGCTTGCACTTACACCTTTTTGTCTCTCGACTGTTTCATAACGACCATGTACCCCCCCCGTTTCAGGCGTCATATAAAAGCGTTTTTTACCTTCTAAATTGAATTCACGATCTTCTAAATATTCATTATTGACATATTGAACACCATCAATTTCTGTAAAATTCTTATTTTCAGTTACTGTTATTACATCATTTTTTACTTGATTGCGCGGTTGCGTAATGTTTTTTGCTTCAACTGTCTTATTCTGAGTATTTGATTTAATTTCAGTACTTTTCACAGATTCAGGCAAAGGCTGTTGATATTGTTGCTGCTTTTTATCAATGACATTTTTTTGTAGTTTTTGTTCTGAAATTGATTTAGATGGAACTATTTTTTGAACATAGTGAGATGCTTCTTGATTATTCTTTGCTTCAACGATCACTTTTTGCTTAATCGTAGCTTCAGTCTGAACTTGGTTTGAATCATGCAATGGCTTCGTATTTTTTTCAACTTGTTTTGTATTTATTTCTTTTTTTGTATTTGATTCATGAGAAACTTGTGATTGCTTCACTTTCTGATCAAGTTGTTGTTCTAAATTAGAGTATTTTTTTTTCACCGCATGTTGCAACTCATCATCTTCCTGCAGCTTCGAATTCTTTTGAGTAACTGCTTCTGACTTTTTCTTTGGCTCAGTTTTTTGAACAATCATTGGATGCCCATCAGGCCCAATAATTGTATAGAAACCATCGGCATAAGTGGTTGCTGTGGCTAAACTTAAAGTTAAAGCTAGCCACAACGAAGTAACAACAATATTTTTTTCAACGTTTAAACGCATTACCATCTCGTTCTGTAGTTAATCCCTAAAAGAGTTACTTTGGTATTTGTTGATACATTCAATCCTGCATATGGATTCAATAATAAATTATCTACGCCTGTTTTATTGGCCATACTACTGGTATTTGCAGGAATATTATCTCGGCTACGTAAAAATGCGACTGATAAATCTATTTCTGTATCTTCATCAAAACGATACCCTAACCCTAAACCAAATAATTGTGCATTGTTAATTGGTACTAAGGTATTCCGTTTATCATCAGGAATTGCACTTGCACGAGGCTCATAACCCGCTCGCAATTTCAAACGATCATTTGCTGAGTATTCAACCCCCACGCCCCAACTCCATGGAGACTGAAATCCAAGAGGAATCGCCAATGACGAATCTGTAACATTATTTGACAATAGCTTAGCAATCTTCAAGGCTGAAATTTGTCGATCAAAATCAAATTTAAATTTTTCCCACGCTTTAAAGTCAGTCCAACCCACGTCAAAATTGATTTGTAAGTCAGGAAGAATTTTATATTTTATCCCACTTTGAAAATGTGCTGGATATTCCAAATCCATAGATATTAAACCTGACTCTGTTGGCGGAATATAGCCTGGAAAACCTAAAATCGCTGCTAAAATTTGGCCTGTGGCAGAAGAATTTAATCCTTTAATCAATTCACGTGGTGCATTTGCGTTATCAATAAAGTATTTACCTTTTAAACGCATTTTGGCAGAACTTTGGTAAACCATACCAAAACCAAAGTCTTCATTCGGTTCCCACATCAAACCCAAGTTATAACTCGGACTGAGACTTTGCTCCATCGAAACTTGCATTTTCCCGAATTGACCAAAAGGGTTCATTCCCTCATCAGCATTACACATACCAAATAACAATAAATCTGTAATAACATTAGAGTTGTTTCGGAAAGGACCACAAACGGATTCATCAATCATCCGCAGTACACCAATCATTTCATTTGGAAATCTCAAATCAGTTTTCAATGCCATTGCGTTATATGACATCCCAACTGAAGCTCCAATTGAAAGTTGATCACTAACTTGATAAGCCACCGATGGAGATAAATAAGTAATACGTTCTATTGCAACTTGTTGCCCCATGAAGTTTCCTGGATTGCCATCTTCTGAGCCAAATCCTGCAACCATAGGTGCATAAGCTGCTGTTGCATAAGTGAGTTTCGAACCTGGTGCATTATATGAAATACCAGCAGTTGGTGCCATTACTGGCCAGCCAGGACCCAAGTCCACAACTTTTTTCAAAATTGGAACATACAAACTTGCATATTCAACATCACCACTGACTGAAGTTTTATAATCCGTACATAGACTCGATGGATTTGAAGGTGAATCATTACAAATTAAAGGGTCATCTGAATAACCAAACACATTATAACCAACAGGTGCTGAAAATTCCTTTTGGATATCAAAATTTGCAATGATTCCTTGCACATCAGTTTGTAGCCCTTTAAGTTTAGTCAAACCTGCAGGGTTAAAGTGAATTGCGCTAATACCTGGTGGATCTGCTGTTACCGCATTCCCCATCGTTAAAGAACGTATATCGACAGATAAGTTAAGTCCTAAATGCGCAAATACTTGAGGTGAACACCCAGTTAATAAAATAGCAGTCACTATTGGGCGTAAACGTATGTTTTTCATACCTTATACTCCCTTAGTTTGGCTTTTTCTTCTTGCCGAAGCCTAAAATATCCAATGGGAAAGATAAACCCAATGAAATATCTGGTGAATCCTCTGTTAAACCAATACCTACTGTACCATTAACAATCGTATCTGGATTGACACGAACACCTAAAGCTATTGCAAACATACCACTTGATTGCGATGCGGCTTCGTATTCATTCCCATTTTTATATTTAAATGATGTATTCATATTAAATGATTGTTGATATGACATCGTCATAGAAACATCATAGTTAAATGAATATGCAAAACCGAAAGAAAAACCAGCAGTAATACCTGGATCAAATTCAGTTAAAATTTGATTACCGTCTTGCGTACCACCTTCTCCATTATTATTACCACCACCACGAACTTGATTTAAGCCAGTTTCCTTCAAACCATAGTTACCTGAAACTGATGCAAACAATACAACTGGGTCGATATATTTACGAGTACTCGCACCTACACCGACCGAATAATATCCCTTACCCGTTGACAAATCTTTATCCGCATTGATTTCATATGGACTATCACCTGTTTTAGTTGATAAGCTACCAAATAAAATCAACGGTAAGCGTCCTGCCTTTAAGGGGAATGGTTCCCAACGCGCACCAAAACTAATATCACCTAAACCTGCTGTAGTCGTATCTTTTAAGTTGTCTGATTTCGCAATAAATGGCACAGATGCTGTAAATGTTAAATTATCAAGTACACCATACTGACCTGTAAAAGTATTACTTATGGTATGACTCGCATCTTCATCAATACGCAGTTGATAAAGCTGTCCTGAATTCATCCCAGCATTAATCTGACTATCACGATAATATGAATAATCTAAATCATAAAAAGTCGAGATCTCCCCTTTTTTAATCAAAGAATACTGACGCTCATTTGATGTAAAAACCTCTTGTAAATTTGTTTCTTGGGAAGCATCACCCTCTTGCTTTTGTAGTGCTTCAGCAGCTTGAGTCCCAGGCTTAGGTGCTAAGGATTTTGTTTCATCCTTATTGATCTTTACTTCTTCTTTAGCTGGTGCAATCGCTTCAGTTTGAGTTGCCTCTTCAGCTTTAACAGCTTCTGTCGCAGCGCCATTACTAACAGCACCTGCAGAATCTGTAACAACTGCTTCAGCCTGATCTACAGCAACCTCTGGACTAGCATCTATATCCGCTGGAGCTGTTTCAGCAGCATATAAACTTCCAATTGCAAATTGAATACTCACTGCAAGTAAAGTTCTTTTCATCCATTGATTATTCATATTATTCCTATCCCAAAAAAACAATTCAGTTATGTAATTTTTTAATCCATCTTTTACTTACGTTTATAATAGAGTCTCATATAAGATGTAATTGGCTCGTTATATGTTTGAGAGTTGGTAGATTGGTCAATTACTTTACGCATTGTTGATGCTTTATCAGCTAATTTATTCATATAATCAGTAGAATATTGCGCTTCAACCAATGCATAACGATTAATCGTTGCATCCTCTACATGTCGCAAATCTGCATCTTGTAATGCCAACATATCCTTTTGTTGATCTTTCGGGGCATTGATTATAAATAAAGTATTATTTTCCCATATTTGCTTAAAACGCTCTTGATCAAAACTGATATTGCCTAAAGCAGGATCTGCAACATAAACACGCCCATCTTTATATGCTTTAAATACAACGAAATGTTTAAATCCTGCATATGAAATCGGCACAATGACAGGTTGATTTTGATTTATCAAATCGGTGAATTCACCCTTAAATCCACCACTTTCATAACCAATTGCTGCAACAAAACGTTTCATATCAAGCAATGAAAAGCTTCGTCGTTCGATAATGCGATTGTATTCACCAAACCGTAGTAACCCTTCCATGGTTTGTTGTTCTGTTAAATTTGTACCTACGTAACCATTGAGTAAAGTTGTTAGAGCTGCGGAACCACAACTATAGTCATAGGCTTGGCGAACAATTCCACGGAATTGATTTTCTAAGGCAGGTTTGACCTGAACCATTTCACGATGGTTACGTGTAAATGATTGCTCTCGAGAATCCGCAAGCTCTGTATAATAAATCGCATCTTTTGGCTTGGGTTTCACATCTAGTTCGTGGCTGGCAAAATAATACATTAATGCCGAACCTAAAGTAATTTCTAACATAATTTTAACTATCAAGTATCGGCAGTATTTTGCCTAAAGTGCTAATTTTATTTTTAGAGTGAACACTCTACTTCCCTGTGTTTCAAAGATAACGCTTTTTTTTAAAAAATACAGCATTATTTTTAAATTTTGTTAAATCTGACCTATTTTATTGTAAAAAAAAAGCGCGTTATATACGCGCTTTTTTTTACGAAGACTTAGTGTCCCGAAATTGTAATCACAGCACCAGCTGTAGCTGCACCATTAACCATATGCGACGTTGTAACATTAGATACCGCAATATCTCCGATCTTGCCTGCAGCACTGCCTAAGCTAACACCTTTAATATACATATCTGTACCTGTTTTCATTGCAACCACTTTTAAACCTGCAGTAGTTACATTGATATCAGCACCAATATTAAGTGTATCTGTTGTTCCTGTATCAGTTACACGAATAGATTCTACACCAATACTGCCTTGACCATTCGTAGAATTATCTTTCAACGATAAGTCAGAAATCGTTAAACCACCAGTCATTGCACCAGCAAGTACAATCATCGCACCTTGTGGTGCATTACCCAACTGAATATTTGCGGTTGTAGCACCAGTTGAAAGTGTTAAACTTTCCAAAATTGTTGCTTCAGTTGTAGCACCGCCAGCCACATACGCACCTGCACTACCAGTAGCATCATTAACTGTAATAGGACCCATTGTGATATCCATACCAGCCACGCTTGCCGCAATATTCAGATAAGGTGTTGTCCCACCTTCAGCATCAATTACCAAATCAGCTAAGTTACCACTAGTTAATGCATTTGCATTTGCAGTTAAAGTAATATCAGCAATCGAAATAACACCCGAATTTGCAGCACCAGCTGGTGTAGCAGATGCCGACAAACCATCACCATCAAATACATGTACTTTATCAATATGAATTTCGCTAGCTGCGATACCGATAGAAATACCATCCTGACCAGTAGTGGCGCTAAGTGCAGCATCATCCATTGCTTGCATAGCCATTGCATTCGAACTTACAGCTACAGCAGAAACCAAAGCGAGTTTAGTGAATAATTTCATGTGTGTACTCTCCCAAGAGCATTTTTTTTCATTTTTAACCACTCTCCGTAGCCTTCCGTTGTTTTTGTTTTTTTGACAACAGAAACATCAATCCTTGAGCAGTCCGTTTTGCTCTTTTAAATTAACTGTATGTTACTTTTTGTTCAACTGCTGTTTATCATAATTTAGAATAAACCGATAAACGGTAAACACTTTTTTAACTTTTTTTTTCAGGTAAAATACTATAGTTTTTCAGCTATATTTGCGGGTTATCAATCCCTATGTTTCGGAAGTTATTAAATTTTCCATCAAATCAAATTTCACAATTACTCTTTAAACTTAATACATTAACGGGTGTGAACTACTTAGCTAATTTAGGTGAAAATGTAATTTCTTTTTTACCTGAAAGTTATTGTATTTCTATCAAACAACAACAAATCTTTTACACAAGAAATAATTTATTCCAATATCAATTGGATAATAAAAAAAATCAGCTCAATGATTTTTTAAACTTCACCGCTCAACATTGTATTGAACAACGTGACAGTTTTCAGGGCGGTTATATTGGTTTTATTGACTACAATTATGCTAGCAATCAACAAATTGATTCTATTTTTAAAAATCAACCCAACTTTTATATCGGTATTTATAAAACATTCATTAAACTTGAAAATGGTCAATTTTATTTTTACAGCACAGAATCTTGCGCTGAAAAACTGTTTCACTTTATTCAAAATATTTTAAATAGTGAACAAGATTCACGACCTCATTTCTCTCTAAATACACCTTGCACAGCAACGTGGACAAAACAGCAATATCGGTATGCATTTGAACGAGTACAAGATTACATCAAAGCGGGTGACTGTTATCAGATTAATTTAACTCAAGAATTTACAGCCTCAGCGCAAGGCTCATTATTGGATACAGCTGAAGAGTTTTGGCAATTGACCGATGCACCTTATTCTGGTTATTTAAAAATTGATGATTTTGAATTATTGAGCTGTTCACCCGAGTTATTTATCGACTTTGAAGCCAATCGTAAAATCACCACCAAACCGATCAAAGGCACAATGCCACGCTATGATGATCCTGTGTTAGATGAACAATCAAAAAACACGCTGACTCATTCACAAAAAGATCAGGCGGAAAACGTCATGATCGTGGATTTACTGCGCAATGATCTCAGTGTTTATGCAGAAACAGGTTCAGTCAAAACGCCAAAACTTTTCAATATCGAATCCTTTAATCAAGTACATCACATGGTCAGTGAAGTCACAGCGACATTAAAAGAAGATGTCAATCCATTTGAAATGTTGCTGTCTGCCCTTCCTGGCGGTTCGATTACAGGTGCACCGAAAATTCGTGCCATGCAAATTATTGAGGAACTCGAAGGTGTGCCACGAGGGGCTTATTGTGGTTCGATGGGCTATTTTAATTTTGATGGTACAGGTTCCTGGAATATTCTGATTCGTTCCATTCAAAAATATCAGGACAATGTGTCTTTGTGGGCTGGCGGCGGAATAACCATTGCATCGGATTGTGATGCTGAATATCAGGAATGTTTTGATAAAGTTTCAGCAATGTTAGACCTACTCAATACATGGTATCAACCTGAAAATACTCAAGAAAAAAGCGAATCCTAAGATTCGCTTTTTGTGTATTTTAAATATTGAATTATTTTAAAATATCATTTCTCAATGTATCTACAAGGCGTTGATTTTGTTCATCTGTTCCAACCGTAATACGCAAGAACTGATTAATACGTGGCTTATTGAAATAACGCACAATAATGCCTTTTTCACGTAGGGCTTTCATCAATTCCCCTGCATCATGATTTGGCAATGTCGCAAAAACAAAATTGGCTTTTGATGGTAAAACTTTAAAACCTAAGGCTTCCAAATCATAGATCAATGTATCACGACATTTGATGACTTTTTGGCATTGTGCGTCAAAGTAATCTTGATCCTCAAAAGATGCTACACCAGCTGCAATCGCAAAGCGATCAATTGGGAAAGAGTTAAAACTGTTTTTTACGGCTTCAAGTGCAGCAATCAAATGTGGCTGTGCTATGGCAAATCCAACACGTAAGCCTGCGAGAGAACGTGATTTCGAAGTGGTTTGACATACAACTAAGTTGTCATATTTATCAACCAATTTCACTGCTGATTCTGTACCAAAATCCACATAGGCTTCATCAATCACCACAACTGAATCAGGATTAGCCTGCAATACTTCTTCAATCGCAGACAATCCTAATGCAATACTGGTTGGTGCATTTGGATTGGTGATGATTATTCCACCATTCGGTTGCTTATAATCATCTACTACGATTTCAAAATCATCATTCAACGGAATAATTTTTGATTGTGCTGAAATTCCAAAAAACTGACTATAAACAGGATAAAAACTGTAGGTAATATCCGGATATAGGATCGGTTTATCTTGTACAAAAAAAGCTTTGAAAATATGTGCTAAAACTTCATCGGAGCCATTTCCGACAAAAACTTGCCCTACAGGAACGTGCTGTTGCGTAGCAATCGCTTGTTTTAACTCAGTTGCATCAGGGTCAGGATATAGTCGCAGTGCATCGGCTGAGTTTTCCAATACTTTTTGTACCGCAGCAACCACTTTTGGCGATGGTGGATACGGGTTTTCATTGGTATTTAACTTTAATAAATTTTGAATTTTCGGTTGTTCGCCTGGTACATAAGGTTCTAACTCACGTACATCTGGGCTCCAAAAACGCATTTGTTCAGGGGTAATGTTTGGCATTTTCTTTTCTCATTTATGTACTCAACTTACGATCACGTAAGCCCTCTCCTTCCAGGAGAGGGTTTGGGAGAGGTCATCTTCCAAACCAAATTCAATATTTTCCCTCATCCTCTTGCGTAGCCTCGCTACTCATCCCTGAGCCATATATGGCGCAAGAGAGGGACATTCAATACTTAATTATTTAGTAAATAACTTATTGATAACGATATCTCGCAGATCTCGCATGTGCATCCAAGTTTTCTTGTTGCGCTAAAATATCTGCAGTTTTGGCAAGTGGTTTTACCCCTTGCTCAGAACACATGATCAAACTTGAACGCTTTTGGAAGTCATAAACACCTAATGGTGACGAGAAACGTGCTGTACCCGATGTTGGTAATACGTGGTTTGGACCTGCACAATAGTCACCAATCGCTTCAGGCGTATAACGTCCCATGAAGATTGCACCTGCATGGCGAATATCTTCTGACATTTCCTGTGCTTCATCTAAACACAACATCAAATGTTCAGGAGCTACCTGGTTAATGAGCGCAGCACCTTCGACACGATCTTTCACCAAAACCAATGCACCACGATTAGCAATCGAAGTACGTGCAATTTCAGCTTTTGGCAATGCTTCCAAATGTTCTTCAATGGCTTGTGCAACATCATTCAATAATTGTTCATCAGGTGTGATAAATACCGCTTGCGCAACCGTGTCATGTTCAGCTTGTGACAATAAATCCATTGCTAACCATTTGGCATTATTCTGACCTTCCGCATAGACTAAAATCTCAGATGGTCCTGCGATCATGTCGATACCAACCTGACCAAATACTGCACGTTTTGCCGCAGCAACGAAACGATTGCCTGGTCCCGTGATTTTATCAACTTGCGGAATAGTTTCAGTTCCGTATGCCAATGCAGCAACAGCTTGCGCACCACCAATCGTAAATACACGATGTACACCTGCCAGATAAGCCGCCGCTAAAACCAATGGATTTAAATCGCCATTTGGTGCAGGAACGACCATGATAATTTCTTGCACACCCGCAACATGAGCAGGAACAGCATTCATCAATACAGAAGATGGATAAGACGCCAAACCACCTGGTACATAAATCCCAACACGATCGAGTGGTGTTACTTTTTGACCGAGTGTATTGCCCAAAGCATCAACATAAGTCCAACCATCTTGTTTCTGTGCTTGGTGAAATTCACGCACACGATTGGCTGCCATTTCAAGTGCTTCACGTACTTCAGACGTTAAACCTTCAAATGCTGCTTTCAATTGCTCTTGTGACAGTTCTAAATCTGAAAATTGATGCGCTGGATGTCGATCGAACTGTTGAGTGAGTTTTAGTACATGTGCATCACCATGTTGGCGTACATCTGCAATAATTTGGTCTACGGTTTTTAAAAGCTCAGGATCACTCACTGTTTCAAAAGCCAATAAGTCAGCAAAGACTTGTTTAAAGTCTGGCTCTTGAGTCGATAAACGTCGCATCAATTTACCCACAAGGTTGTTTAGGAAAGATTTAGTTTACCTTGTTTTGAGTGACTTGTGGGCAAGTTCGCATGGTCAATTTTATTAAGTTTAATAGGAAAGTTTGATCAAACTTATACTTACGTCACTGTACGAAAAATATTGAAATTTAAATACAAAAAACCGCCCTTGTGGACGGTCATTCATTTCAAAATCATTCTATTACAAATTACTTTTTCGCTTCACGTTCTTCTACGGCTTTTTCAAGCTGTGCAAGAATTGGATTGAGCAAAGTCTGCTTACGTTTAAAGCTGGCTTTATTCACAATCAAACGTGAAGACACTTTGCAAATTTCTTCCAAAGGCTCTAAACCATTGGCACGCAAAGTATTTCCTGTATCCACCACATCGACAATGTAATCACCTAAACCGACCAATGGTGCAAGCTCCATTGAACCATAGAGTTTAATCACATCAACTTGCTCGCCTAAGCTTGCATAGTATTGACGGGTTAAATTGACATATTTAGTGGCAATTTTTAAACGACCTTTTGGACGTTCCATTCCCACTTTGCCTGCTGTCATTAACTTACAGTTGGCAATTTTTAAGTCCAATGGCTCATAAACGTTTTGCGCGCCATGCTCCATCAATACATCTTTACCAGCAACACCAATATCCGCTGCACCATTTTCAACATAAGTGGGTACATCAGAAGCACGTAAAATCAGGATACGCACTTGTTTATGTGTCGTTGGGAAAATTAACTTACGAGATTTATCAGGATCTTCCAATAAGTTAATTCCAGCAGTTTCAAGTAAAGGCAATGTCTCTTTTAAAATACGACCTTTACTCAATGCCAAAGTTAAACCATGATCAAAATTGCCCATTACGTCAAAGTTTGGATCATCGTTTCTCATATCGCTCATTAACTTGTCTCGCTCACTCGCTTAATTTGGACACCTAGACCTTGTAATTTTGCTTCAATATCTTCATAACCACGATCAATGTGATAAATACGATCAATGGTGGTTTCACCTTCAGCAACCAAAGCTGCTAAAACTAAAGAGAATGAAGCACGCAGGTCAGTTGCCATCACTGGGGCTGCGGATAATTTTTCCACACCTGTGACTACAGCATCATTACCTTCGACCTGAATATTTGCACCCATACGTGCCAATTCAGGTACATGCATAAAACGATTTTCGAAAATCGTTTCTGAAATTGTTGCAAAACCACGACCAATGGCATTCACCGCCATCAACTGTGCTTGCATATCTGTTGGGAATTCTGGATGTGGCAAAGTCTGGAAGCTGACTGCTTTCGGGCGTTTACCCATCATATCGAGTTCAATCCAATCATCACCACGGGTCACTTCCGCACCCATTTCTTCAAACTTATCCAATACTGCTTCAAGCAAGTTTGGATCAGTATGTGTGGTTTTGACTTTACCGCCAGTAATCGCAGCAGCAGCCAAATATGAACCTGTTTCAATACGGTCAGCAACCACTGAATATTCACAACCATGCAGACTTTCAACACCAGTCACCACAAGTATATCTGTGTCTAAACCTTCAATTTTTGCACCCATTTTAATCAGCATTTGTGCAAGATCGGTGATTTCAGGTTCGCGGGCTGCATTACGGATTGTAGTTACACCATCTGCAAGTACCGCAGCAGTCAGAATATTTTCTGTACCGCCCACAGTCACCATATCAAAGACAACTTCACCGCCTTTTAAGCGACCATCGACACTGGCAATCACATAGCCATTTTCGACCTCAATATGTGCACCTAAAGCTTCTAAGGCTTTTAAATGCTGATCTACAGGGCGTGAACCAATCGCACAACCGCCTGGAAGTGATACTTTTGCACTACCATAGCGCGCCAATAATGGACCAAGCACCAAAATAGATGCACGCATGGTTTTTACTAATTCATACGGCGCAAACTGATTGTCTAGTGTAGACGTATCTGCTGTAACAGTTTCGCCCTCATAAGTCATAGTGATGCCTAAGCCACTGATCAATTTAACCAATGTTCTGACATCTTTTAGATTTGGGACATTTTTTAGAGTAATAGGTGTATCAGCAAGAATCATTGCTGCCAATAAAGGTAAAGCTGCATTTTTCGCACCTGAAATACGAACTTCACCTTCGATTTTTGCACCGCCTTGAATGACAAATTTATCCATTGACGCTTAAGCTCCAAACATGCTGGCTTTGCGCCATTCTTCTTTAGTCATTGCACGAATAGTCACAGCATGTACTTCACCGCTTGCGATATATGAATTGAGCGGTGCATAAACAGCTTGTTGACGAGGAACAGGACGTTTACCTTCAAATTGATCATCCACAATACGGAGGTCAAATTTTCCTGCTTGTCCACTGACAGCAACTTCTGCATCAGGAAAAGCCGCTTTTAAAATTTCAGTGAGCTGTTCACTATTCATTGCTTAGACCTCATTTGTAGGACTGACAGTGTAAAAACCGAGTATTTTACTATAACTTGGTAAAATAATTCATTAACTCATACAAAAATTATCGATAAAAAAAAGAGGTATTTTTCAACCTCTTTTAAAACCATGAAAAATTATGTGGTCAATACTTCTAAAGGTACAAAATTCAACTGCATTTTACGATGCTTATCCAATTGTCTTTTTAACTTATCGGTCAATTTGGTAATCGCATTATACATATCATCAGCACTGGCTTGCGCAAACAGTTCCGTACCAGGCAGACGTACAATTGCCTCAGCAATATGATTGGCACTGCCCTTTTTTGATCTTTTATCAAGCTGATGATCTTTACTGAGTTTGACCTGCATACTGTTGACTTGATCAATATGCTTGGTCATCTGAGTAAATTTATCTCGAATATTTTCTTCTATTGCAGGGGTAATACTTAAATGGTGTCCACGAATTGTAATTTGCATAGCTTTATCCCTCTCCTTTTATAGGAATATGAAAGTCATAACCCAAAAGATTTCATGACAGAATTCACTGAGAAAAACTGTGCTCAGTACTATGCTCAAAATCATGCAATCATTTAAGTTACTCCAAAAAACATCGGGTTTTCATTATTTTCGTCAAACCGTCATAATGAATCTATAGAATTGCCACACTTTAAAAACTAGATCAAGACTTTTCGGTCTGATGATGAAGGAATATGTAACGATTCACGATATTTTGCGACCGTGCGTCGTGCCACATCGATTCCATCCTCCTTCAATAAATTTGCAATCGTATTATCCGACAATGGTTTCCGTGGATTTTCCTCTGCAACCAACTTCTTAATTTTCGCACGAATTGCCGTTGAAGAAGCTTCTCCTCCTGAGGTCGTTCCCACATGACTGGAAAAGAAATATTTCAACTCAAACAAACCACGTGGTGTCAGTAAAAATTTATTGGTGGTGACACGAGAAACAGTTGACTCATGCAATTCAACTTCTTCTGCAACATCGCGCAATACCAAAGGTTTCATCCCTTCCGCACCAATTTCTAAAAATTCACGTTGATGTTGCACAATGCAACTCGCCACTTTCAATAAAGTTTTGTGGCGTTCATCGACACTTTTGATAAAGTTTTTGGCTTCCAGCATTTGATTACGCAAATACTGATTATCCTCACTTTGATCTGCACGCTTAATCATGCCTGAATAAAACGAATTAATTCTCAACTTGGGTAAAATGTCTGGATTAAGCTGAACAAGCCAATGTCCATTTTTCTTAGACACCACCACATCTGGAATTTGATAATCAGACTCTTTCTGCTCAAACTCAGCACCAGGATAAGGTTTCAGCGTTTTTAACAACATCACGGCTGACTTTAATAAATCTGCATTTAGCCCTGTTTGTTTAATCAATTTGGCTAAATCATTACTCACTAATAATTCATAATGTTTCAGTAATAATAAGGCTTCTTTACGATATAAAGTGCTCGCGGGTAAAGCTTCAATTTGCACAAAAAGACATTCTGCTAGATTACGTGCACCTACACCAATCGGTTCAAG
Organism: Acinetobacter sp. WCHAc060025; assembly: GCF_004209355.1. Classification (NCBI taxonomy): domain Bacteria; kingdom Pseudomonadati; phylum Pseudomonadota; class Gammaproteobacteria; order Moraxellales; family Moraxellaceae; genus Acinetobacter; species Acinetobacter sp. WCHAc060025. Next base: position 51,762 of record NZ_SGSX01000011.1, read on the forward strand.
ACGTTGGATATGCTTTAAAACAACTAAAACCTCATCTTCCTCAACCTCGATGTCATAATCCATTTGCTGAAGTAGATGCTGTACTGAACTCACGATTTCATCAATACTTGCATCCAAAAAGCCCTTTTCATCTAAAGCATCGACAATACAATAGGCGATTAACTTATCGACTGGAGAAAAGTGAAGTAGATTCACTTGCCCCAACATATGTTCTTTTAATGAGGCATCGGAATGACGATTATCTTCACGTTCTTCAAACTCAGGACGCTCCATCGCAGATGATTGGTGTGTATAAACATCATCCCAATCTGTATCGACAGGTAACTCATCAGGTAAATGGTCTGCATTCAAGGCATCTGAAAGTTCAACTGTTTCTTTTTGTTCTTGCTGAATATTTTCCAAACTTTCATGCGTATCTTCCTCAACTTTTTCAAGCAAAGGATTACTTTCTAATTGGATTTGAATTTCTTGTTCAAGTTCAAGACTTGATAATTGTAGCAATCGAATGGCTTGTTGCAATTGAGGTGTGAGCGACAAAGAGTTTGCAACTTTTAATCCAACCGATAACTTCATACCCATACTTCCCACACTATTTATTTCGCATCATTTTGTTTTTCAATAAAGCAAAAATCATGCCTATTTATTTTTTATACCACATGAAATACAAGACAACCAGTGAAAAACGCAACAAGTTCGATAAAAATCTTGATTATTTTGAATTATTTTTAAATTCACCGAAGCCTCAATTTAAAATCTCGAAGTGAATAATTCAAAATTAAAAAATAGCCAACGACTATCAACCATATAAATACATATTCAAAATTTATAAGCAAAAATAAATGAGCAAAGCACTATTTATTTCAAAATATTTAAATAAAATATCAAACAACCTGTGACTTGAATCACATTTGTATTGTTCAAAAAATTATCATTTTTATCCTTTACTTATTGGAATAGTAAGTATAAAAATAATATATAGAAATATGATGGATCATTTTTCAAGGAATAAGCTTGGCATGATAAGTGCTTCATTTTAATAAGAAGCAATCAATCAGCCAAAAAACAATTGTAATGGAGAACTCAAATGAAACAATCTAACAAAACCCTTTCTGCAAAAGTACTCACCACAACTCTCGGAATACTCATGGCAGGCGGTGCTTTTTCACAGGTTCAAGCTGCAGATACTTTGGCTAAAATAAAACAATCTGGAAAAGTGATTATTGGTTATCGAGAATCTTCAGATCCAATTTCTTATGTCGTTGGTGGTAAGCCAATGGGATATGCAGTCGATATTTGTAATAACTTTGCCAATGAATTGAAAAAAACACTGAAGATGCCAAATCTTAAGGTGGAATACAAAGCTGTTACGTCTTCTACCCGTATTCCAGAAATGTTAGCAGGGAATATTGATATGGAGTGTGGTACAACCACTAACTCCGTACAGCGCCAACAACAAGTCAGTTTCTCGACCAACTATTATGCAACAGAAGTTCGCATGGCAGTCAAAGCCAATGCCCCAATCAAAACAATTGCCGATTTGAATGGTAAAGCTGTTGTAACAACTCAAGGAACAACGTCTGACAAATATATCAAAATGGGCGAGAAAGGTGAGAAAATCAACGTAAACAATGTTTATGGTAAAGACCACTCTGACTCTTTTGCAATGGTTGCTTCAGGTCGTGCTGCTGCATTTGTAATGGATGACAATATTCTTGCAGGTTTGATTGCGAAGTCTTCAAATCCTAAAGATTTTAAAATTGTAGGTCCTGTGCTTTCTTCAGAACCATACGGCATCATGATTCCAAAAGGTGATGCAGCATATAAGGCTGTTGCGGATAAAGTTGTAACCGCTATGTGGAAAAATGGTCAAATGGCAGCCCTTTACAAAAAATGGTTCCAATCTCCAATTGCACCGAAAAATGTCAACTTAAATATGCCAATGAGCTCATCATATTTAAAACTTAAAGCCAATCCTACAGATGCTGGTATCAACTAAGAACTTGCTCTAAAAACAACTGTTTATAGACTAGCAACTCCATAAGATGCTGGTCTATAAATTTTTTAAAATTAAAAATGCAAGGAGCACACATGTCAGTAGGCTCACTTAACTGGACATCATATTGTCTCCCCTCAAATGAATATAGCTTAGATAAAGCAGCATGGGCTGAATCTGTCTGTAAAGCGATTGGTGGTGAAAGTTACTCCCCTGTTGCTGATGCACCAACTTGGTTACAACTCCTCGGTTCTGGTGTATGGACAATGATTTGGACTGCCATTGCTGCTTTTTTTATTGCTTTTCTGCTCGGATCGCTGATCGGAATTTTACGTACAATACCCAATAAACCGTTGTCTTTTATTGGAACATGTTATGTAGAATTATTCCGAAATATTCCACTCATCGTACAACTGTTCTTTTGGGCTTTTGTATTTCCACAACTTCTCCCACTAAGTATGAGTACGGGTAGTGGTGAAATGGTTGCAGGTGGATGGTGGCAAAATATCTTGAATGATAATCCTGCGGTTGTCGGGGTTTTCGCCTTAGGTCTATACACCGCAGCTCGTATTGCTGAACAAGTTCGTTCTGGGATTAACACTGTATCTCGTGGACAAAAAAATGCTGCATTTGCCATTGGTTTGACTCAAAGTCAAAGTTATCGTTATGTGATTCTCCCTGTTGCCTATCGTATAGTCTGGCCAACACTCACTTCTGAAGCCATGAATATTTTCAAAAACTCTGCGGTGCTTTATGCGCTCAGTGTTTTGAACTTCTTTGCTTATACCAAAACGATGCGTGAAGAAACTTCACAAGACATCGTGATTCTGATTCTTTCCACGCCAGTCTACCTAATCATTACCTACACCATTAAGTTGATCATGGCTTGGATTGAAAAGCGTATGGCTGTTCCTGGTCTTGGTTCGGGAGGTAAATAGTCATGGAATTCAGTTTATTACAAGATCCAAATGTCACGCAGGCACTCTTATCAGGGCTTAAATTTACAGCCATTGCGACAATTTTATCCATTATCGGTGGGATTCTGATCGGAACGCCTTTGGCGATGATGAGACTTTCAAATAATGTTGTGGCGAGTAATTTTGCTAAAATTTACGTGGATTTCTTTCGTGGTGTACCACTGATCCAAGTCATCTTCATTTTCTATTTCTTATTGCCAAAATATTTTGAGTTTCAGTCGGATACCTATTGGGGGCCGTTGTTCTCAACTGTTGTAACCTTTGCAATCTTTGAGGCTGCTTTCTTCTCAGAAATTGTACGTTCAGGGATTCAGTCTGTCTCCAAAGGTCAGGTCAATGCGGGTTACGCACTTGGTTTCACTTATGGACAAACCATGTCCAATGTCGTGTTACCGCAGGCATTTAGAAATATGTTACCTGTATTGCTGACTCAATCTATCGTACTGTTCCAAGATATTTCATTGGTTTATGTGATCAGTGCACCAGATTTCTTAGGTCAGGCAAATACATTAGCAAATAATTATGGTGCTGAAACAAAAGCAATGTTCTACCTCATCGTAGCCATAGTTTACTTCTGTATCTCCTTTGCGCTTTCTCGGCTTGTGAAGCGTTTACATCAAAAAATAGCAATAATTCGATAATTGGAGAATCAATATGCCAATGATAGACATACAACATATCTCAAAATGGTATGGAGATTTTCAGGTTCTCACAGATTGCACCACCTCGATTGAGAAAGGTGAAGTTGTCGTGGTGTGCGGGCCATCTGGTTCAGGAAAATCAACATTAATTAAGACGGTCAATGCTTTAGAACCGTTTCAAGAGGGCAATATTATTGTCGATGGAACACCGTTAAAAGATCCTAAAACTGACTTAGCCAAGTTCCGTTCTCGTGTGGGGATGGTGTTCCAACACTTTGAATTGTTCCCTCACATGACAGTTTTGGACAATTTAACTATTGGGCAAATCAAGGTTTTGAATCGTTCTAAAGCCGATGCTGAAAAGAAAGCTTTGCAGTACTTAGATCGTGTCGGTTTGGCTGCACATAAGAATAAGTTTCCAGGTCAGTTGTCTGGTGGTCAGCAACAGCGTGTTGCGATTGCACGTGGCTTGTGTATGGATCCTGTCTGCATGTTGTTTGATGAACCTACTTCTGCACTAGACCCTGAAATGGTCGGTGAAGTTTTAGAGGTAATGAGCCAACTTGCTAAAGAAGGCATGACCATGATGTGTGTAACGCATGAAATGGGCTTTGCACGTAAAGTTTCAAGCCGTGTGATTTTCATGGATCAAGGGAAAATCATAGAAGACTGCTCTACTTCAGACTTCTTCAATAAGCCTGATGAACGTCATGAAAGAACTAAATTTTTCTTAGAAAAGATTTCGATTGTGCATTGATGATGTAAATCTTATTACCCTTAATAAAGTATTGAGGGTAATAAGAATATTAGCTATTTCTTAAGTTTTGGCTCGCACAATGAAGGTTTAAACTCATACCCACCATCTAATTTAGTGACAATGATTATTTCATTTTCTGAAATATTAATCACTTTACTGTCCGTTGGAATAATACATCTTGAAAATAATTTCGCCTCAAAATTATATATAAAAGACTGTGTAGTATTTGTAAGAAAAATCTGATATTTATCGTTAAAAATTTGTCCAATACTTAATAATACACCGAATACCATAGGGTAACTAAAAAATCGAGCAATACAACTCCAACCTGGATACGTTTCTACTATATTCGGTATAAATCTACTCAAAAACTTATCATTCTTGAGATTTTGAAAGTAAGTAATAAATACTAAATAAAATTGTCCTAACAATAATATTATTAAAAAAACTATTCCTGTAGCTATTAAAATAACTAAAGGTATCAATAGTATTGCTACAAATGCACTGGTTCTACTAAGAGTTGAACTATCATAAGCAACTATTACATTAACAACTTGATCAGCAGCGGCATATGTAGTGGTTGTTAATAAAACGTAGAATAATACCAATAATGCTTTGCCTATAGTTGTTGCCCAAACTTTATGATAAATGAATAGCAGATCAGATATTACCCCAAGGAGTAATATTATAAAAAGCGCATAGAAACTGACTTGATATATTGAATCAAAAGGAGTTATTTTCCAAAATAATGTACAAAATGCAATAACAGCTCCAAATAGAAAAAATTTTTGACTCCTATTTAAATCATCATAAATACCAAGAAAATTTACTAATATAATGTGCATTTTTAATTCCTTTAATGTATTAGTCTAAATTATGATCATTTTTTATCTTTATAAATAATCAAAACAAAATAAGCGACATAATTTGTCGCAAATTTAAAATTATTTTTATAATTTAAAAATCACTTCATCCCGAAAATCAATTTTAATCCAAGCAAAGTCATCACTCCACCTGCAACACGATCAAATACTTTCTTAGACTTTAAATATACACGGCGTGGTTTTTCCGCAGAAAGCGCAACAGCCACCAACGAATACCACCCAGCATCAATAAAGAAACACAAAATAGGCAGTACAAAATAATAATAAGTCGGAATTTCTTTGGGTAATAATGCGGTAAAAATACTGGCTAAAACAATCGCAATTTTAGGATTGCTCAACTGAGTAATTAACCCCAAACGATAAGCGTGTTTATAACTCATCACAGCAGTAGAATCACTTGCCTGCTCCATTGGCTCTTTGGCATGTTTAATAATTTTATAGGCAAGCCAAAGTAAATACAGACCACCGCAGATTTTTAAAATAAGGTATGCAGATGGCACTGCAAGAAGAATCGCTTGTAAACCCATCACAGCCAACAGCCCAAATAATGCCGCGCCTGTTCCTGTGCCCAAAGCAGTAAAAAGACCATGCTTACGTGAAATCGCAATTGAGTTTTTTGCTACATAAATAAATGTAGGGCCAGGACTAATTGCACCTAACATCAGCGCTAAGGCAATTGAACCTAAAACCAATAATGATTCCAAAAGAGACCTCAAATAAATATAGTAGCAAAGTTAGACTATTTTACGTCACAACACTGAATCACGGTATAAAAGCTTTTAAATTTCTCTAAATAAATAGATTAAACCCTATCTAATAATACTTTTTAAATATTATTTAAAAGACACTTGTGTAATATTATCAAGACTGAATTACAAAATCATTTTTTAGAGTAAAAACTCAATAAAAAATTATATTTCAATATCTTAATAATAATTCAATCGAAATAAATATATATAAATCATCCTAAAATTCAATAAAAATAAGCATCTTTATCATAAAAAATAACTTCCAAATTCATAGATTTTTCATATATAAATCCCATAATAAAATTATGTCTTTAAATTTAATCATCTGTAAATTTACATCTAGAGGTCTATATGAAAAAAAATAACCACAATCTACTCGATGCTAACAAAGCACATCTTTGGATTATCGGTGGCGGTATCGCAGGAATGGCGGCAGCTGCATTTGCCATTCGAGATGCTAAAGTCCCTGCTCAAAATATCCACATCTTGGAAGAGCTAGATATTTCAGGTGGCTCAATGGATGGCGGTCATACACCCCATACTACACAAGCATGGGTGACTCGTGGGGGACGAATGCTCACAGATGAAACGTATCTCTGTTTATGGGATTTATTTTCAAGTATTCCCTCTTTAGAGAATCCAGAAATTTCAGTGCGTGAAGAATGTCGAGAATTTAATGAACAAGTTAAAACACATGCCCAAGCTCGTTTGATTGATGCAGAACATCAGATCCTAGATGCATCTAAACTGGGTTTAAGTACTTTAAATCGTGCTCAGATGCTACGCTTACTTGCTGCAAAAGAAGAAAAAATAGGAAGTCGCCGTATAGATGAGTTTTTTGATGACTCTTTCTTCAACACAAATTTTTGGCGCATGTGGCGTACGACATTTGCATTCCAAAAATGGCATAGTGCTGCAGAACTTCGTCGCTACTTTCTCCGCTTCATTCAAGAGTTACCCCGTATCCACACCTTAGCAGGTGTTAAAAGAACCAAATATAATCAATATGATTCAATGATTTTGCCTTTACAACGCTGGCTTGTTGCTCAAGGTGTTGATGTACGTTTTGGACATTATGTAACGGATGCAGACTTTGAAATGGACTCAGAAAATCAACAACGTCGTGCTACACGTTTATATGTCAATTTACCTGAAGGAACTGAGCAAATTGATCTGAAAGAACAAGAGCTTGCAATTTTCACTTTGGGTTCGATTACTGCAGATTCTCGTTATGGTGGTAATGAAGATGTTCCAGAACTCATCCGCGATCGCCTCGATCATGGTTGGACACTTTGGGAAACATTAGCGAAAAAAGCACCAGACTTTGGTCGTCCAATGACATTCTATGGCAATGTTGATGAGCATAAATGGGAGTCTTTTACACTCACCATGCAAGATAATGTCCTACTCAATCGCATTATTGACTATACAGGAAATCAACCGGGTACAGGCGCACTTATGACTTGGTTTGAGTCTGGTTGGCATTTATCTGTCGTTGTACCTGCACAGCCACATTTTGCAGACTTACCAAAAAATCACTTCACTCTTTGGGGGTATGGTTTCCAAATTGATGAAAATGGTGACTATATTCAAAAACCAATGTCTCAAGCCACTGGACAAGAGATATTAACTGAATTAATTCATCAGCTTGGTTTTGACGATATCTTAGATCATGTGCTGGCAACAACAACTGTGACGACTGCAATGATGCCTTATGCTTCTGCATTATTTGCATGTCGCAAACCAGGTGATCGTCCTCTAGTTATTCCTCAAGGTGCTCAAAACTTTGCATTCTTAGGTCAATTTGTAGAAATTGAAGATGATGTTGTCTTTACAGTGGAATACTCAGTCCATGGTGCAATGATGGCAATTTATGAATATTTTGGTGTGACCCGAGAAATACCAGAAATTTATAATGGATTATTAGATCCTAAAGTCGGTCTAAAAGCACTAGAAAGCGTTTTCCATTAATCGTTACAGACACTCAGACCATTTTAATGCTCTGAGTGCATCTAAACTCAATGCTGTGGATCCACAACATACTCACTCGCACTTAGTCGATAATCTTTTTCATAGACAGGTGCACCCGCAATATAAATCGAACGCACTTCAGTTTTTGTCGGTGTTGGTGCTTTTTTCTCACATCCAACAAGACATACTGCAAGAATAATACTCAAACCTATGGATAGCTTTTTCATCACATACCCTCACTTATTGTTTTATTTTTAAGTTTTAGAATATCATTTTTGGATAAAAAAACAGCTTTTATTATTTTCAAGTTATTGCAAGATATTTATAAAATATCTTAATTCAATCAAGTTTTGAAATCATCTTTAATCCATCACAATTCGATAATTTGCTGTACATGGGTTTTGAACAATTACATTTTGAATCCCTAATTCATTCTCAATAGGATAAGTATATTCAAATCTGAAATCACCATTGTCCTCAAAATTTGCGTTAGATAGCGCATTAATTTTTTTAAATTGTGGTACTTTTTTATTCAAAACTAAACGTACTTTAAAGTCAGGGATACTATAAAATACCAATGAATCAGGCATATTTTTAATATCACGTTCATAAGTTACAAAACACGTCTTTCGCGCATTGATACTTAAGAAGCTACCATAATCTTTTTGTTGATTTTGATCATTGATCACTGTCAAATTATGATCATTGCCTGTCGCTCCGATCATAAAGCCCATGACTTTAGGGCTAAATTGATACACAACAGCCGTCTTACTCCACTGTTTAATCAACGTATTTTTCTTGCCTTTAGCATCATAAACAACATAATCACATGAATAATTTTGCTGATTACAATGTTCACGTTTTAATTTAATTTGTCCAACCTGCCCGATGACTTTATCTTTAAAATCAGCTTCATCATCATATTCAGCATGTATATGACTCGATAAAACCAACAAGATGCAAGGTATAAAAATTTGAAATATAGGTGGCTTTACTTGCTTTAAACTCTTCATATCAATCTACTTATCATCCTTCAGACACGGCGAACTTTTAGATTTAAAATCTTTCCCCCAAGTTCGATAACCTTGCGTATCAATATGATAGCGATTATTTCCATAAACCCCTAAGCCCATTTTGAAATTTTTTCCTTCTATTTTCCAAAATTGACACATTTTTTTGACCAGTTTTTCACGTTCGTCTGCATTACTTTCTTTAGGATTTAAGATGTAAAAATCTACTGCATAATTATTTAAATGCTTACTTTTTCCTGCACCACCGACACACTTATTTAACTCTGGATCACGATAGATTGCAGTGATGCTATAACTTTTAAAATACTCATTACCATTTAACTTTTCGACCAATTGCAAACTACCGACCACATTTTTCCAAAAAGCTTTAGGTGGAATTGCAAAACGCTTGGAATAGCATTTTTCAGGCATGTAATTTCGCGTTGTAGTCAGCTCCATTAAACTCGGTGGATGTTTTAAATATTGCGACATAAATTGATAATATTCTGATAATAACTGTGGATTCTGCTGAGCTTTCCAAAGCTTAAATTGCGCTTCGATCTGCTGATCCAATTTATTTTGCTGTGGTTGATTAGCCTTATTATTTTCAGGCTTTGTGCATGCTGTTAAAAACATGAAGCTACTGATCAGAATTATCTGGAGAATATTTAATGTTATATTTTTCACGATTAAAGCACGCTTATTGTTTTATTTAAAAAGGGAATATCTTAAAAATAAGATGAATTCATTGCACTAGTTAAAAGAATAACCTGACTTCCACTCACTATTTTAAACAAACAAAACCATTTTTAAGATCCGCTTTACAAAAAACCACATAGGAAAATATTTACAACGGACAAAAATGTCCGTTAAATATCACCTACAGTATTTAATCCCTCTCCGCTCATGTCTAAACGCCAATTACAAGCTGCGCAAAATCGTGAAGATCTACTCGAAGCTGCTCTTAATATCTTTAGAAAACAAGGAATACGTGCACCTTTACAACTGATTATTGATGAAGCTGGTGTTGGTCGCGCGACTTTTTATCGTAATTTTCAAGACCGTAGAGAACTGGTCATTGCTTTAATGGAACAAGCCTTAGAACGTTTGGAGGAGCGAGCAAAAGAGTATTCAGCTTATCCCGATGGCTTAATTCGATTAATCCGAAATCATGTCAATAATCTGCCTTATCTCACCGCCTTAATGGAATATTGGCGTGTAATCGACCGAAATGATCCAGTTTTAGTCGATATTTACCATAAAAGGGACACCATTTTACAACCACTGATTGATCAAGCGATTGCCCATAAAGTGTGTAGACCAGATCTAACCCCCAAAGATTATGCATTAATTACAGGAATTCTTAGAGCTTCGTTTCAAGGTATGACGGATGAGGAACAAATTCAGCTTGCAACACGCGCTGTAGATTTATTAGTAGATGGCATCAAGGCTTAGCTAAGTCATGGATAAATCACCAAGATTACTCGAACCTGCACCAGACTGGACACCTGAAGAACGTCCAACGCTTCCTGGTTCACCTGCTGCTATTGCACATCCAACCTATAAAAAACTGATTTATTTTTTTATTGGCGTATTTGTGGCAATTTCAGGCAGCTTGAGTAATGGTTTTATCACTGCAAATCTACCGCTGATACAAGGTGAATATTCACTTACACCCTCTGAAGCGGCTTGGATTCCTGCTGCTTATGTGATGGCAAATATCAGTTCCAACTTGATTCTGTTTAAAGCCCGTCAGCAATATGGTTTACGACTATTTTCAGAAATTGGATTGGTCTTATTTATAGCCGTGTTGTTCTTACATATTTTTGTACATACTTTTGAAATGGCACTCATCGTTCGAATCATTAGTGGTTTGGTTGCTGCACCACTGAGCTCTTTAGGTATGTATTACATCATGCAAGCCTTTAAACGTGCCAATTTTGGACGTGGCTTGTATTTAGCACTTGGTTTTCAGCAACTTGGCATACCACTGGCTTGGATCATTTCCCCTGCTATTGTCGATGTCAATGATTGGGTAGTTTTATATACCTTTGAACTTGGTTTGGCACTGTGCTGTTTGGCCATGGTAGTTTCAGTAAAACTCCCACGAAGTTTAAGAATCGATGTTTTTGAGAAGCAAGATTTTTTTACCTTTGCTCTGCTCGCACCAGGATTTGCACTGCTTTGTATCGTACTAACACAAGGACCGATTTTATGGTGGTCTGAAGCCAAATGGTTAGGTTATGCACTAATTGCAGGATTTAGTTTAATTATTATTGGACTGACTTATGAACATTTTCGTGTCAATCCACTAATCATTACCCGTTGGCTGGGCTCTGCCAGTACCCTAAAATTTATCTTCGGTGCATTTGCTATTCGCCTACTCATGTCGGAGCAAAGTTATGCGGCGGTTAATTTTTTAAAAACAATGGGCATGGGTCCTGATCAGTTTGTACCACTCTATGCTGTGATTTTTATCGGAATTACTTTAGGCACAATTTTCAGTGCACTCACCTTTAAACGTGAACGAGTCACTTTACATCTTGTAGGCGCAGTCACACTTATTCTTTGTGCATGTGCTTTAGACTATCACTTGACCAGTGATGTACGTCCTGAAAATTTTTACTACAGCCAATTTATCATTGGTTTCGCCAGTGGTATGTTTATTGGCCCACTACTCCTCACTGGTATCGTCAATGCTTTGCAAAAAGGGCCTTCACACATGGTCACATTTGTGGTGTTGTTTTCAGCGACACAAAGTTTTGGTGGTTTGATTGGAAATTCCTTTTTCTCAAGTTACCAACAAGTACGCACTCAAAACTACCGTACGGAAATCATCAGTGATTTAAAACCTACTGATCCTATCGTGGCGCAACGATTAGCAATCTATCAACAAGCCAGTGCCCAATACACATTAGATCAAGCACTTGAAAAAAACCAAGCCTATCGTAATTTAAATCAGGTAGTCACACGTGAAGCTCAAGTTCGTGCCTACAATGATGTGATCGCAATGAATGGAATCTTCGCCATCTTATTGTTGCTATGGAGTGGTTTTAATATTACATGGACACGCTATCAACAGAGAAAACAACAACAGATTCTAAATAGTAGTTAGTTAAACACGTGAAATTTGATCAATGAACACCTGAATGAAAATACATGATGCATTAACACGATTTGAGAATTTTTATGTCACAAGATCAAGATACAACTGAAAAAGAAGTGCCTACAACAAATGATGCTCCAACAACGCCATCACCATCAAGTAAGCTAATCCCTACGGCAAAACGTACGTTGATACTGATGTTCTTGGTTTTATTGGTCGGTATCGCTGTGATCATGCGAGCTTGGAAAATTGGTCCTTTTGATAGCACGATTGAGTCTACAGATAATAGTTATGTCAAAGGCAAAACCACGATTTTATCTTCTCAAATTAATGGTTATATCAAAGACGTATTGGTGACTGATTTTGATCATGTTAAAAAAGGTCAAGCCTTAATGCATATTGATACAACGACTTATGATCAAAAAATTACTCAAGCGGAATCAGCTGTAGATCAAGCCAATACTACTTTGGCAAATCAAACCCAAGCGATTGAACAGCGTAAAGCTGATATTGTGGCCGCCCAAGCGAAAGTGGATCAAGCCAAAGCGACTTATGAACTTTCTGTTGCTCAGTTAAATCGTTATCAACAATTGGGAAATAGTGGTGCTGCTTCTAAAACTGAACAAGACAAAGCAGCAGCAGATGCAAAAAATAATTTAGCACTACTCAAACAAGCCGAAGCCAATGTCTTGGTTGCGCAAGAAGCCTTAAAAACAGCACAAGTTGCAGAATCAGGACTTAAGGCACAAGTCACCAATGCCAAAGCACAATTTGATCAAGCAGTGACGACCAAAGACTATAGTGTGATTACAGCCCCAATGGATGGACAATTGGGTGAAGTCACACCGCGTATCGGGCAATATGTCGCTGCGGGGACACAGCTTATGTACTTGATTCCACAGCAAACATGGGTGATTGCCAACTTTAAAGAAACCCAAATTGCTGATATGAAAATTGGTCAAAAGGCTACTTTCACTGTTGATGCAATGAAACATCAAAAATTCACAGGACGAGTTGAACAAATCTCCCCTGCTGCTGGTGCTGAATTTAGCGTGCTAAAACCGGATAACACCACAGGAAACTTTACCAAAGTGGTGCAACGTATTTCTGTCCGTATTGCCATTGATCCAAATCAAAAAGGTCTTGAGTTTTTAAGACCAGGAATGTCTGTCGTAACTTCGGTAGATACCCATTCGAAATAGTGAAACTGCCTAAACATATTAGACCTAAACTCAAATCTGATTTTAACGTCAGATTTGAGTAAAATATAAATATCTCGATTTACTTCAATAACTGATATTTTCTATGTTTGATCAAATCGCCCAAGCTATTCCCTATCAAACTATTCAGATTGATGCATCGACACACCTGACCATTAAGCGCCTTGATCAAATTCATCCACAAATTTCAGGCAATAAGTTTTTCAAACTTAAATACAACTTTTTAGAAGCACAAAGATTAGGGGATAAAAAAATTATCACCTTTGGCGGTGCATATTCCAATCATATTGCAGCAACAGCTTACGCTGCACATCATTTTGGTTTTGACAGTATCGGCATCATTCGTGGTGAAGAGCTGGCAAATAAATCACTCAATCACACTCTAAGCACGGCGCAACAATTTGGCATGCAACTTCAATTTGTTTCACGTGAAAAATATAGATTAAAAGACACCAATGAGTTTTTAGAAGAGATAAAACTGCATCACCCTGATAGCTATATCATTCCTGAGGGTGGAACTAATGAGCTTGCAATCCAAGGTTGCCACGAAATCCTGACCGAAGACGATTTAAAAAATTATGATGTGATTTGTTGTGCGGTAGGGACAGGTGGAACGATTACAGGACTGACTGAAGCAAGTGCAAAGCATCAAAAAGTTTTGGGATTTTCAGCATTGAAAGGCGATTTTCTCACTGATGACGTTGCGCAACTTAGCAATAAGCGGAACTGGAAAATTTTAGATGACTATTGCTGTGGTGGTTATGCCAAAACCAATGATGAATTACTCAAATTTATTGAAAAATTTGAAAAGCAATACCAAATTCCTTTAGAGCATATTTACACAGGGAAAATGCTATTCGGGATATTTGATTTAATTCAAAAACAATATTTTCCTAAAAACAGTCGAATCTTGGTGATTCATAGTGGTGGGTTGCAAGGGAAAAGTAACGTAGACTAATAAATTTTCCTTTGCATTTTTGTTGAAAATAATAAGTCAGCAAATAAAACCCGAGATATGATAATTAAACTATTATATCTCGGTCATATTCAAAACTTATAGCTTCACGATAAAGCCAGACAGTTCCTCCAATAATTATGGAACTCCACCAGCTCCACCAGCTCCACCAGCTCCACCAGCTCCACCAGCTCCACCAGCTCCACCAGCTCCACCAGCTCCACCAGTATTATTTGTTCTAACAGGAATAATGCTAGTCACTTTATCTTTTGTTAACTTAAGAACATCGGTTATGCGAACTGACGTTGTACTTTGAGTAGAAGACTCTTCTTTATTCTTCATACTTAAAGTTTCAGTCGTCTTTGGAAGTGGCCCACCTTTTGTATAATTGTTCGGATTTTCATAAGTATCTTTGATATTTCGAGCCTGCCTTAAATCATTACTATCAAGAGAGCCCTCACCTCCCAACTCAAACCCAGTTTTTTGATCCTTTTTAATCACAGTATTCATATTAGATGAAATATTATTTGTATTCCCCTCTGCAAATTGGACATTTTCCATTGTTCCGCCATTTATTGACTCAACTTTAAACGTTCCTCCAGTTACAACACTAGAGCCCTGATACTCAGTAAAACTTGAATTACTAAGGCCAAAGCTTCCACTTACACCACCACCTTGGCGTAAATCTTCTTCCTTAGCACCATTATTTACTGTTCTCGCAATTGAGTCTTTTCCTACTTTACTTGGAGATTCGGCCTTTTGAGCATTACTAGCACTCACACCAACATTAAATCCAGTTGAGCTTGAACTTGAGGTATTTTCTGCAGCGCGCATATTTACAGTCTCACCACGGATAGTCGTATCTCCGCCACTTTGGAATGTAGTCCCTTCAAAATCTGCTTGCTTAGTATTTACAATAATATTTCCACCAGCATTCATTCCGCCAACGACAGCAGTAGATGAATCAGATTTAGATTTATTTTGTCCATAGCCCACACCAACATCTACATCTGGAGTTCCTGCAATATCAATACCGACACCGACACTGACATCGATATTTTTAGAAGAAGAACTCGATGAATGAGTATCAGCAACAGCATTATAGTTAAGCTTATCTGCCGTAATAGACATATTACCGCCTGCTTCAAATAGCGTACCATTTAAAGTCGTATCACCAGTTGAAATAGAAGTAATATCCTCGCTAGCTTTAAATTTAGAGGTGACTGCTTGTGTATCTTTACTTGATTCTGATGTTTCAGAGCCTGTATAAGAAGCAGAAACGCCAACTGCAGCTGATGGCTTTTTGACAGCATTTGTACCGCCTCCAGCAGAAGCAACAGCACCTGCACTTGCATTTGCATTTGCTCCTGCCCCAACTTCTGCTGAGACTTCTAAACCTATACGGGCATCATGCGACGAAGTATTTTTTGAATACGTCTGCGAGTCACTTACTGCAACATCGGTAATTGTTGTAGCTTTCTGGAAAATACTTCTTGCATCGACTTGTGTTGCTTCATCTACAATTTCATTCTCAGCAGTCCGTGAAAATTTTCCGCCTGCTTTAAATGTATTTCCTGTATTTGTTACAGTCGTATAATTTTCTTGACTCTCTTCAGTTGCCACACGTAAACCAGCACCAACATTTGCACTCACGCCAACAGATGCACTCGCATTACCTTGGATCGGATTAACATCAGTCGCACTTGCAGAAGCACTCACATCAACATTTGCAGAAGCTTGGGCTGAACCACTTAAATAAACACCTGCTAACTTACTTGAACTTGAACGGCTTTCTTCATGAACGTCTTGTACAGCTAGATTTTTAATATCCTTCGCCTTGATTTCCATGTCACCGCTTGAAGTCACATTAGCCCCATGGAATGTAGCTGTATTTTGTACATCTATCAGCATTCCTCCACCCGAACTTAATGTAGACAAATTATGCGTAGTATTACGCACAGACTCTGAGTCTTTTTCAAGTTTCGCACCTATTGTTGCTGTTCCATTTGCTTGTGCATTCGCTTGAGCACTTGCACCAACACTCGCCCCCATTGCACCAGCCTGAGCACCCGCTTGGGCACTTGCACCAGCACTTGCATCTCCTTCTGTATAAATACCAATTGATTTAACAGTCGTTTCACGGTTCGCATAGTCTTTATTTTGACCTGCTGTAACATTAAGTTCTTTTGCTAAAACGCCTAATGCCCCATCAACATTCACATTGGAACCACGAATATTCACAGCACCGTCTGCTGAAGAAATGAGTAGACTACCAGCTGAATTAATATTTGAACTCACACTGGTTTCTTTGCCACTACTTTCAATTTCTGTAGTCGTTTCAACAAGACGTAAACTTGCTTCGCCTTGAGTACTTGCCGAAGCTTCTGCTGAAGCAGATACACCCAGTTTCGATTTCTCTGTTTTAGCAGATGCATTTGTTTGGGTATTTTTTTCATCTTCTAATGATTTTAAATAGGCTGTATTTGTCTCATTACCATCTGCAGCTTCACCTTTTTTATTTTGATCAATACCATCAGCCGCTTGCCCATAAATTGGCTTATCATTCCCACCTTGATCACCTTTCGTGGTTTTTAGATATGTTGTCGTAGTCGTTTTTTTCTCATGACGCTCTTCATCTTTACCATCTAAAATATCAACACCTTGCTTACCACTAATCAAGCTAAAGCTGTCTTTATCTTTGATGTTAACGTTCGAACCTGCGATCACGACTTTCTGATCTGAGTCCACGATCAAACTACCAACATTCAAGTTGCTGGCTTTATTTTTTCCTTCAAAATCTGTTGTTTCTTGAGTTTGAGTTCCATAAATACCACCACCTACACCTAAACCAGACCTAGATGAAGATGTTTTGGTTTCTTTGGTATCTTGTACAGATTCTAGGGTAAAGTTACCACCCGTTTTTGCATACATTTGACCTTTGACATTAACATCGCTACCCGAAATAAGAGTATTACCGCCACTTTCAAATGCAGCATTTCCACCTAAATCTATGGTTGAACCAACATGGGTTGTGGTATTGGTATTAATTGAACCATTACCAATGCTGTTGGTATCTTCATTGATCTTGTCGCCTTTTTTCAAACTGGAAGTTGTTGCAGTATGATCTTCTAGCGATTTAATGTTGATGTCATTACCCGCTTTTATTGATGCATCACCTTTGGCTTTGAGTGTTGCAGCGATATTGTTGATATCTTTTGCTGCATCTAAGATCAAAGTTCCATTACTTTCAATACTTGCAGTTTGTCCAAAGGTGGTTGAGTCACTCACACTATTACCAAAATTATAAGATTTAGTAATGTTATTGATCGAACCTTCTTGTGATTTTAAGATGACATCATCACCTTTGATTTTACCACCAATGTTATTGATATCTTTTTTCACATCTGCATAAACAATGCCACCCGCAATCGTACCATTTTGATTGGTCAAGGAATCTACTGTTAATATAGTCCCAACTTTACCATCAATGACTGCACCCGATGTATTAATACCATTAACCGTTTTTTGGCTTAAATATACTTGTGGAATTAAAACTTTTTGACCTGATACAGTTCCTTCAACCATCCATACAATATCACTATCTAGTTTTGATAGTTGTTCTATCGTTAACGCCTTACCATACTCTAAACCAAGGTCTTTACTTGATGATGTCGCATTGTCGAATAATATCTTCATTTGATCTGAAGCTGAAGCATTTGCAAACAGTACGCCAGTTCCTGTCATTTGAATCAATTGCTTTTGCACCAAATTCATTTCATAACCATCATCCCCCAGTCTTTTTAACAGCTTGTCTGGGTCAATGCCGAGTTGTTCAGTTAAATAGTTTGAACCTAGGACATCTGAATTAGCACCATAGAGTGGATTAGATTCAACCAAATACTTTGAATGACTGTCTGGTGTCGCTACATATTGGCTATATTTTGTCGTTGGTATGTCTAAATCTACAGTTGGTATTTTTGTAATAGGATAAGGTTGATAATATGCAATATTAACTTTAGTTGCTTCTTTTAATTCAGGCACAGTTGATGGATTTATTACAAAACCTTCAGGAGCAGAAATATAAGTTATCCCATCGATAATATTGACAGAATAATCTTTAGTTGACGGTTTCGTAGATTGATAACTTGTCAGTGAAGTAGAATTCAAATTATTTATAGACTGAGCATTTCTGTTTTCTTTCACATAAGTTGACGGTGTGTATGCTGTAATATTTGTTTTACAATCTTTACCTAATACACCACAATTTTCTGCGGTAGTAGAACCCACACCCTTTATATTTGATCCATCTTCTCCCTGTTGTTTAATAGAATTATTACCTAGATTTTCAATAACTCCTCCATCAATAAAAACATTTCCACTCCCAGAAATCACTGAAGAACCTGCTACATCTATATTTGAGCTTAGCCCACTTGGTAAAGGTTTAAGAGCAGTGGAACTATATGTGTTTTTTACTAATTTAGAAACTATGTCTGCTGTTGTATTTAAAGTTGGTGTAATTTTATTACTTTGAGCATCTAATAAATAGACTGTCTTACCTTGATTATCGTAGACAACATTACCTTGTCCATCTAGTTGAGTTAAAAAGTTATCACTCCACCAATAAATAGTATTAAATAAAGTTGAATTTGAAGAAGAAAGCGGCTTAATACGATCATTATAATATTGCGTTGGACTATCCCAACTTTCACCAATATCCATAGGTAAAGAACCAGCAAAACTTAAATCTTTCTTAAAAGCTATAGCAGTCCTGACAACATCACCACCACTATTTTTATCTATCATCAGTAAATATTGAAGTTCATAATTATGATCATCAGAAAAATCATATAAATCTATAGATCGGTTAGTGAATTTTTTTCCAGTTTTTAAAGTAATATCAACTGAACCCTTTCCAGCTTTACTATCCCCTAATGCAATAATTTTACCTCCATAGTTTTCGCCATTATCACCAATTTTTAAAATAATATTACCATTATTGGCAATAATTTTAGCTGGATCTGCTGAAGCTAAATATTTATTAGCTATGACATTATCTGTGCCACTTTTTGTAACTGTAGCTTGTTTCCATATTTCAGTAACTAACGAAGATGAAAAACCTTGATGATCATTTCCAACGGCAGGATTATGTTCAGCAGTAATTCGTGTAGTAGTTGCACGAATATTGGCATCTGTAGATGATGTTAATTTATTCCCATTTATATCATAATAAAACGAGTCTTTCTCATCACCACTCTGACGTATATCAAAATCATTTAAATGCTTTGGTGCCTCCCAATTATAATGATCTACTCTTAATGATTCCCCATAAAAATTAGTTTCATTAATAAATTTACCTTGAGTATCAATAGTAATATCACCACTATTGGAAATAATTGCAAAATTATTCGTAAAATTATTTGCATATATATTTATATTTTTATCCGATGAAATCACTCCTCCTGTTGGTTTATTTATACCACTTTTCTGAGTCGAGTTATTCGTATAATTCGTTATATTCGTATAACCTTTTCCTGAATTTGATCTATCATTAGAATCTCCTACACCAATATTTAATTCTTTGTTTGCATAAATATTACCATAGTTATTAACCACATTCGAACTAAATAAATTTTTATTGATATTAACAACACCCAAACCTATAATTCCAGAATTATAATTATTAGTCAAAGTATTCGATTGAATATTTAAAATACCTCCTAAACTATGAATGAGTCCATTATTTACTAAAGTATTTGATTCCAAATTACTATTACCTATAGTCTTCACAATCCCCCCTATCATATTGGCAATACCATTTCCCGTAGTAATAGAAGAGTCACTTAAGTAAATGTTTTTATTAGCACTATTTGTTAAATTATTCTGTTTCAGGTCTAAGTTTGAGCTATTAAGTAAACTTAAAGAACCGTTATTGGTAAAATCTGATTTTAACGTTGCATTTGTACCATCTAATACCAAAATACCATTATCATTATTTAGATTTTGTAATGTCGCATTCCCTTTTTCTAAATACAGTGTTCCTTGATTATTCGTTTGCCCATTTACCGTTAAATTAGAATACTCACCAAAATAAGCGGATGCACCTGCAGTGTTGTTAAACTTATCCGCTGTTACAGTGGTTGCTGAATCCTTTGGATCATTTTCTAAATAAACACTCAATGTACCTGTATTATTTAATGTTCCTAGGTTTTGAGCATCTAGATTCCAGAAGGCATAAAACCCTTTTGAGTCATTCGTACCATTGAGCGCATAGTTATCAAAATTTGTTTTCACATTTAACGTTTTATTATTAATAATCGCTCGAAGCGCTTGTATAGAGCCCTCATTGAGCAAATAATCTACTGTAAATGGTACCCATGATGTACTGATCACACCATACTTTCCACTACCATCAGTAGCGACTAAGTTCTTAATATTTTTAGCCGTTAAATGCATCGTGTCATCAACAGCACCTGCAGTCGCACTCTTGGTATATAAAGTCCCCGTATTTAATATTGTATCGTCAGCATCAATAGAGATGTCTTTATTGGCAAATACAATTCCTGAGTTTTTAACAGTTGAAGCTGTTCCACCTGTTGCATTCAATACGACATTTTTAGATGCAATATTTCCTTTATTCTCTATTTGCTGAGCGGTTATCGTTATATTTTCAGCTGCATTGATAACACCATTTGTATTATTTAAAACATTGCTTGCATTGAGTGAAACAGTATTATTTGCTTGTAAAGTTGCGTTATTGGTAATCGAAGAACCAACAGGAGTTGCCTTTAACGTTAAATTACCTACACTTCCAATCGTACCATCATTTGTTAAAGCGCCTTTTGTAGCGATTAAAGTTAAGTCTGCATTACTTGCCAACTGGCTACCTAGCTTATTGCTAAATGCTTCAGTGGTAATATTTAAATTTTGGTCTGAAAGAAAATTTTTATTGTTATTAAAATTCTTCAATCCATTCAATGTAAAACTTGAACTTTGCAATGTGCCATTATTGGTTAGATTATTAATATTGGTAGTTGTCAAACCCGTAGCGTTGTATAAAGCTCCACCATGTATAAGCGAATCTGCTTTAAAAATTAAAGCATTGAGAGCGTTTACCAAGGCTGTTTGTTGGGTTGTAATCGTGGTCACAGCTGTCAGATTTTGGTTTTGAGCAGAAGTAGCTCCAGCCAAATCGATAGATGAATTTTGAGAAATCAAATTCAAGGTATCCGTTATATTCACCTGAGAGTTTTGTAAAGTTGCTAAAGTATTGCTTGTCGTAATGTCTGCATTTTTAGCATACAGCTTCCCACCTAAACTTAAGCGCTGACTCTCTAAGGTAGTCTTACCATCAGAGATCGCAACAAAACTATCACCTGTAGTTAAATCATTTGTAGATTTAATATTGGTTGTTACTGCACTTGTTTGCCCATTTAAGTTAATTTTGTTTCCTGCACCTAATACCAGATTATTATTACTTATAATCAAAGAATCTTTTGCAGTATTCAGATTATTTGAAGCACTAATGTCTACTGTATTCGCTTGGGATGTACCACTAGTATTTATATTTTGCGCTTTCAGGCTTAAATTATTATTTGCAAGTAATGTCCCTGTCTGATTAACATCCAGCTTCTGTGTGGCAGTTAGATTGGTATTATTTGCTAGAATTTGGCTATTTACTGCTATATTTTGAGCATTAATATTTGCTGTTTCTTGTGCACGAATATCTGATGTTGCATTGATATTCAAACCACTATTTACCTGTAAATTCAGGTTTTTAGAGTTTGATTTACCATTAAATATGAGATCATTCGCATTCAGATTTGCTTGATTCACCACTGAAAGCTGAGCATTTGTATCAACTGTTAATGTACCACTTGAAGTTAAGTTTGTATTTGTTGCATTTACTAAGCCATTGAGATTCACCTGAGCTGCTTTCAAATCAATGCCATCAGATGCTACTAATTCTGCGCCATGATTTAAATTAACTTTATTTTGAGCATTTATTTTACTTTCTTTTGTATATAGCTGCCCATTAATCGTAATATCTTTGGCATTCAATTGTGCTAAGTTTGCACTTTGCAGTTGAGCATTTTTTTCAAGATTTAACGCATTAGCAGCTTGAACAGTTGCATTTAATGCTTTGACTTTACCTACAATGACTGCATCATTTGCAGTGATATTCAAATTATCGGATGTACCAATATTTGCAGTTTGCGCAATATTGACTGCATTATTGGCATTTAATTGTGCATTCTGTGTATTTATAGTACCTGCAACAATCAAATCATTGGCTTTTAGTTGCGTTATACTCGCTGTGGTAATATTTGCTGTTTGGTTCACATTCAATGTGGACTTAGCATCTGCATTTAAACTTTGTGCAGTTAAATTACCATCTACTTTTATTGTGTCTGCAGAAATGTCAGTATTTTGAATTGTGGCTAATGAACCCGTTGCCCCGACATTAGCTCCAGCTTTAGCATTTAATTGTGCAGCTTTTGCCGTTAATTGACCGTTCGCATTGATATTCTGCGCATTGAATTGTGCCAACTCTATTGCTTGTATGTCAGAACCCTGTTCTAAATTCAGTTGGTTTTGAACTTGTGCAGACAATTGTTTTGCTTTGACTTTACCCTTTACCGACAAATTTGAACTGTTAAGCTGAATATTTTCTACGCTTTCCACAGCACTGTTCTGATCTAATAAAAGATCAGTATCTGCTGTCAATTGAGTACTATTCGACTTGACACTGCCAATGATATTAATCGCATTTGCTTTCGCCTCTACATTATTCGTAGCACCAAGACTTCCACCATTTTGCACACTTAATGAATTTTTAGCTTGAAGCACAGCACTAGAAGCAGTGATATCGCCTTGTACTGTGATATTTTCAGCATTTAATTGTGCAATGTTCGATACAGAGATCACACCAGCCGTGTTTAAGTTTTTAATCGCAGTGATATTGAGATTCTGTGCGAGCTGTTTGCCAGCCAAATCAATATTTAATGCATTTAAATTTGCGACATTCGTTGCAAAAACTAATCCACTATTTGTCGTTATCAAACTATTTTTTGCATTAATATTTGCAGTATTTGCCTGAATTTGTCCTGCAATACTTAAATTTTCTGCATTCAAATCAGTTGTATTACCTGCTGTTAAATTTGATTTATCAGCTAAAGATAATATTTGACCCACTTTTATACTATTTGAATTTAATGAAGAAACTACTGAACCAACATTTAATGTAGCATTATTATTGGCATTAATAGTTGCATCATTTGAATATACCCTCCCATCAACCCCAACATTATTTGCAGTTATAGAAATATTTTTCTGAGATGAAACTTGCGCATTATTATCAATTTGGACAGAGTTCTTTGCGTTTAAATTTGTACTTTGTGCTGAGCTTTCAGCATTAAGTCCAATATTTGAAGCACTAATGTTCAAATCACCAATTTCACTTTTGATTTTAGCCTTTACAACTGAGACATCAGCATTTTTTGAAGTTAAATTGATATTATTTTGTGCAATAACAGATACAGCATCACCAATTGACAAGTTTTGTTCTGTTGTAAGATTAAGACTACCTCCATTTGAAGAAAGTTCACTCGATCCTTGTGTAGTTAAACTATTACTATTTAAATTTAAAGCATTATTTACATTCAGCTTAGTATTTACCAAATTTGTTTGTGTAGCATTATTAATTTGAGCATCACTTGCTGATTGAACAACACTATTACTTATATCTAACTGATTACTATTAATATTTAAACTATTGTCTGCATATATACTACCATTACTAGTCGCAATATTTAGCTGATTATTATCAGCTGAACCTAGTGCGATATTTTTAGCAGTTAGTGAACCATTGATATTTAAGTTGTTATCTACATTACTATTATTCTGAACTGATAAATTTTGTGCAGCACTAATTTTATTATTTAACTCAATTTTTCCAGATGCTGATAATGTGAAATCGCTGCCATTTGCTGCGACATTACCCAACATTTTTACACCAACACCTTGATCAGAAGCAATCAAGCTGATGCGATTTGCATAAATCCCCCCAAGCTCACTAGAGTCAATCGCATAAGTTGGTACAGCTCCAACACCTTGAATTGCAGTTGCTTTACCACTTGTCACATCGTATTCATTTGCACCCGTTACAACTTCAAGTTGTTTCGCATTGATTTGTCCATTCACATTCAGATTACGGGATAATAACTGAAGTAAATTTTGCCCTGTGGCATTCAACCCATTCCCATCCACAGTGATATCACCTTGGCGGATGGTGTAGTTTTTAATAGATCCATCCGTATTGAATTGTGGTGTTCCAGTGGTAAGCGTTGCTCTATCTGTGTTGATAAATCCACAGCCATTACACGTGATGCCATACGGGTTGGCAATTACAACATCTGCTTTATTTCCAGCGACTTCAATATGACCACTCAGTTGCGAACGATTTGTCCCTGTGACTTCATTGAGAATAACTCGCGCACTTTTATCTAAGTTTTTATTGGTTTGAATATTTCCTGCAAGTTGCGTCATGACCGACAGGTTTTTCGGTGTTTGTACTGCGTTATTCAGTATTTGACCTGTTTTATCTACGTTATAGTTTACATAGCGGTTATGTGAAATACCTGCGGCATTTGCTGTTGCAATATCAATAACTTGAACACCATTATTCGCATTAAATACGCGTGTATTCCCACTCGCAACATCAACATTGGCAACTGTTTGCTGTACAAATAGCATTGCTGCAATCGGTGTAAGTACTGCAAAAAATGCCGTTAATTTAGACGTTGTACTACCAGTTCCATCTTTACTTCCAGAGGTACTTTTTCCCTTTGAACTAACAGCTTCAGAGACAACATCAAAAGCATTTTTTGATTTATTCCATACAGTTTTATAAATATGATTCATGATTATTATTCCTTAAAATGAAAAAGTAGAAGAGAAGAACACATCTGCGGATTGTTTCTTCATAAAGTTCGATTGATGAATTGGCTGTGTGGCAATCAATTCAAGCGATACATTGCTCACATTAAATGTCGTACTGAGACTGACGCTGCTGAGCTCTCCCACATAATTTGAGTTTTCTTTGTTATCTACTTTTCCGTAATCCAAGCCGAGGGTGTGGCGCCCGAATATTGGCGTTCCATTAAAATCGTAATTTTTGCTAAGTGAGAAATCATTTTTGAAAGCATAGCCATGGTCACCACTTAAACTATTTTGGTTAAACCCACGTACACTATATAAACTGCCGATTGAGAACTGTTCTGAACCATATAAAGTATCGAAAGCTTGTTGACCTGAAAAAGAACTCGATATACTGAAATTTTGCCCTAACCAATTAAAGCCTTTGAAGTAACTAATGCCATAACTCATTTTGTCAAACTGTGCTTTAGGTGCATCGGCTGACAAATCTGATTGATCTTCTAAGGCATTGAAAATTTTTAGACCTTTGGCATATCCCACGTTGACATTGACCAATCCTGACAAAATCATGTCGCTATAACTAAAACCAAGATCGAATACACTAAGTTTGCGACTACTTACTCCTAACTTAACGCCCTCAAGAAAAGCTTCTGTATCTTTGGCAGTAATCCCCGCATTCATACGGAATTGGTTGTTTAGGCCACGGTGCAATAGAGTATCAATTTTTCCTGAGAAAGTTGTGGTTTCTCCATGCGACAACAATTGATTGAAATCTGTTTCTAATGTTGTGTCATATTCAGAACGGGAAGCACTAAAGTTAAAGGTGTTGTATCCCAACGGGATGATATACATCGCACTGCCTGAATAAGAATCAGTATGATTAATTTTAAAAGGCAATGAACGGTTATAAGTCACACTGAATAAATCATTCAATCCTAATGGATTATCTAGACTTAAACCTAATGCTGCTTGATTTTGACCAGTACTATCTTGACCTTTATTGTCATAGGTAAAATACCCATTCCAGCGCTTTGATGGGTCATTATCAAATACAACAATACTTTCTCCTGGCTGATTGCCAGGAATAATTTCCATTTTCGTATTATTCGATTGTAGGCGATTAAATTGGTCAATTGCTTGTTCTAAATCTCTCAGGTTGAGTGGCTTAGATTTGACATCACCCAATGCTGTATCAAGAGAAAGTGTACCCTGTGCTCGATCTGTTACCTTTAACTCAGTCAGTTTACCTTCTTCAACCTGTAACTTAAGTACACCAGACTTTAAGTCTTGTTCAGGAAGATAAACACGTGAAGTCACATAACCTTTATTTAAATATGCTGCTGTAATTTTCCCCATAAGCACTTCAATTGCACGTGTTCCCATACATGTATTGATATAAGGTGCAACCAATTGACTTATTTTCTTGCTAGAAAGTAAATGATAGCCACTTACATCAATTTGATGAATGGATAAACAAGGGCCTTGATCAGTTGCAGATACTTCTGGGGGAGCAACATCTATACGTGTTGGCGGTTTAGTTGATTGTAATATTTGTTCTTGTTCATATTTCTGTCGTTGTTGCAGTTGTTGTTGAATACGGTCATTTTCTCTTGCTGCAATCTCTGCAGGAGTCTCAGCAGCATATGCTATGTGGCTCAAAAAACAAATCATTGAAGATATCAATAATTTCTGAGTTTTTAATTCCATGTTCATTCCTTATTTATAAATCCCCTTTAAGCACCCACCAAGTAAATGCCTTCTGTAAATCAATAAATATTTTTGTAAGTAAGTGTTAATTTAACTGCAATGTAGAATGAAGTATCAGGTTTGGATATACCTGAAATTGGGTATTTTTTTGCTTTTTTAATTGCTTTTAGCGATTTTTAGCTCATATTTTTAAAACAAATCAAATACAAAAAATTAACTAAAACTACACTATTTAATTAAATTCAAATAAAATCATTACATTATTTTTAATGAGAGTTTTTAAATACAAAAATAGAAATAAAGAAGGTTCACAAAATTCCTTTTTAAATTTAATAGCGATAAATGCTGCATCTCCTTATAATCCCCTGCTCAAAGTTTCCATGAGTATGTTATGTCTTCCAACCAATACGATGTGATTGTCCTCGGTGCAGGTGCTTCAGGTTTAATGCTTGCAGCAAAAGCGGCTGCACGTGGTCGTAAAGTTTTGGTGGTTGAAAAAGCCAATAAAATTGGTAAAAAAATCCTCATGTCTGGTGGCGGAAAATGCAACTTCACCAATCTCTATGTCGAGCCTGAAAACTTCATCTCGCATAATCCACACTTTGTCATTTCAGCACTGACGCGTTATACCAATTGGGACTTTATCGGTATGGTCTGCGAATATGGCATCGAATATGAAGAACGTAAGCATGGGCAACTATTCACACTCAATGGTGCCAAAGAAATTTTAGCCATGTTGCTGAATGAATGTGAAAAGACCCAACGAGTTGATATTAAAATCTCATGTGAAGTCAAAGCAGTAACAGCTATAGACGAACAGAATTTTCAAGTTGCTACCAATATAGGTTACTTTGAAGCTGAGTCAGTTGTCGTTGCATCGGGCGGTTTGTCGATTCCAACTTTGGGTGGTTCAGATATTGGCTATAAAATTGCCAAACAATTTGGACATCACATCTACCCGACACGTGCAGGTTTAGTGCCTTTTACTTTCTCAGATCAATTTAAAGAAGTGACTACACGCTTAAGTGGGAATGCAGTTGAAGCAACACTGAGCAATGATTTAAATAGTTTTACTGAAGCGCTTTTATTTACTCACCGTGGTTTAAGTGGCCCAAGCTCATTACAATTATCGAATTATTGGAATGTCGGTCAAGCCTTCAATATCAATTTCTTACCGAGCCTAGAATTATTTGAATTCTTTAAAGCGAAGAAGCAAAGCCAACCCAAAGTTTTACTCAGAACATTGCTGATTGAGCATTTACCTAAAAGCGTTGTTTTAGAACTACAAAACTTAATTTGGGCAGAATGGGCAGAAACTGCAATTGGTCAACTCAGTGATGAAAAACTTGAAAATATTGCCCATAAATTGCATCAATTTGAAGTTAAACCCTCTGGAACAGAAGGTTACCGTACTGCCGAGGTGACTTTGGGGGGTGTTGATACAACTGAAGTTTCATCAAAAACAATGGAAAGTAAAAAACAGAAAGGTTTATTTTTTATTGGAGAAATCTTGGATGTTACAGGACATCTAGGTGGGTTTAATTTTCAATGGGCATGGGCGTCTGCACATGCCGCATCTGAATATGTTTAGGTTAATTTTTGACTTATTCTAAATAATCGGTTTTGAATAAAATAAGCTGACTTTGGGTCTGCTGTTTCTGCGTAACACGTTGAATAGCAAGATCCATTGCATCTGAAGCGGTTGATTTATTGGATAGCATTTTTTGCACAAAATAGATGATTTTCATTTTAATTCCCTTTGAAAATAGTTCACTTATTAATCTAATAATTAATTAAAAAATACATTATTTATGCTTTGAATTTAGCCAATTTAGATTTATCTGTCTAGCTTTATTTTACAAAAAACTTTTGTGTAACAATTATGTAATCTTCATAAACAAAATTTAATATGGACAAATAGTTCTAGCGTGCAAAGCGTCACGATTCACTATCTTTCTTTTGCTCTAGATCCTGTTTTTGATTCTGTTGATTTTTAGGTTTTGCAAAAACAAATTTATAAGCACTCGCTAAAAAACCAACTGTAATTCCAGCAATCACAATTGGTGCGATAAAATTATTTGGCTTTTTCTTAGACATCATCTTTCCTCTTTCGCATTTGACCTAAAAATAAAAAATCGATCAAGACTTAATCCTGATCGATATTACAGCAAATTTAAATGTTAATTCAGGTCATCTTTATCCTTATTTAATGGTTCCGTATTCGATTTATACTCGCTTTCAATTGTAGGTGTATCTGAGGTCACTTGCTGAGTATCCACAGAACTTGTATCTAAATGAGTATTTTGACGCAATGGGTTGGGCTGATTTGCCTCTTTCTTTGCCCGATCAATTAAATCGCTCAAGACCCGTTCTGCGGGTTGTCGACCACCTAAACCAAAAGCCAAAGCAAAGGCAACAGCAACTGAACCCAGTGTTAAACCAAATGCAAGATTTACGATCGAATCTGCAATCCCCATCGCACGCAGTCCCATGGCAATCACTAAGCCCATGATTAAAATTCGAACTAAATTACCCAACCACCGAGAGCTATTATATTCACCTCGTTGCACCACATTTGCAACGATATTGGCGAGCCAAAAACCGATCACGAGAATAACAGCACCCAATAGGATATTTGCCCCAAAGTGGATAAACATCGAAATCAAAGTACTAATTTGTTCAAAGCCCAATCGATTCGCAGCTTCAGAAACAGCAAATAACATGGTAAAAAATACAATTAAATAGCCAACAACACATGAAACTTTGGTTTCACCTAAGAAACGTTGCACATCTAGCTTTTTAGGAATGTCATCAACACCTGTGCCAGCAATCACTTCTGCCACTAAACGCCCAACAAATCGTGATACCACATATGCCACAATTAGAATCAAACCCGCAGCGATAATGTGTGGAATGGCATACATAATTTCACCGAGCATAGCCGTTGCAGGTTGTGAAATCGCTTGTATACCCAATGCTTCGAATGCCACGATCAATGCCGTAATCATCACGATTGCAAAGACAAAAGAACCTAAAAACCGAGAAAGCCCCTGCTCAGAATTTTTAAATAATCCGACTTTTTCGATTTGAGTTTGTAAATTTAAGCTACTGATCAACCCTTCAACGATGCCTCGGACAATTTTTGCAAGAATATAACCCACAAAAATAATCACGCCAGCGATGAAAATATTTGGTAGATAAGAAATTGCTTCATTCAACATATTTTGAACAGGAAGCAATAAACCTTCTAAGCCTAAAATTGACAAAACGATTGGTAAGAACAATAACAAAATCAACCAATAGACAATATCTGCTAAATTTTGACTGATGGGACTGACACCGACATCAGAACTCAATTTTTCATCTAATTGGGTGCGGTCTAGTACCTTTTTCAAACCAACTTTAACCAGATTAGCGACAATCCATCCGACAAAACCAATTGCGACAGCAGCCAATAATGTTGGAATAAACAATAGGAATTGTTGAATCATGGCACTGAACGGGCTACTTACACTACTCAGATTGAGAACATTGAGTGCCCCAATCACCGCAATCACCATCACCACCCAAAAAATGATTCTGGAAAGAATGCTTTCAATATTAGATCGATGTCCTGTTGCTGATGATAACTTTTGGTTCGTACCTATTTTTTCCAAAAGTTTTTTTATGCCTGCTGCAACAATCAATGCAATAATCCATCCAACAATTAGAATAGCCACAGCAGCTAAAATTGGATGGAATTGATCCCAATAATACATGGCATCAAACCGACCGCGTGCTTGTAAAATTTCATCCATTTTTATTCCCTCACAATATTGATTTATAAAATGTTGAGTTCGCGAATGATTCCTTAGATCTCTTTTTGCGTTTTAATTGAATATTTTTTAAACAACAATACCACTTTATAATTTGATTATTTAATGTTCAATTTTAACTGCATAAATACAACAAAAGCGCCAAGAAGGCACAAAAAAACTCCAGCATAAAAGCTAGAGTTTTTGTCATACCATTAACATAATTTTTCAGTTTTAAATGGCGTTTAAAATTCACCCTTTTAAAGCCAGTCGGCTGCCATATAAACGAGTAATGAAATAAGAAATAACCCCACAAGAATAAGCATGTAAATAGGTAAGCGATTCTTATGTGCTATATCTTCACGACTGGTTATATAAGATGGTTTATTGAAATCGTGTCTCATAACATCCACCTCCATCATATTGATGTTTTTTTATACTATCAGGCAATTGAACGGCTGTGTGTAAAATATTTTAAACAAAAGTAAATTTTAGCGATAAGCAATACTTGATAGTGAAATGAGCTATACTATATGCCCCATTTTTTGGCTACGATCGATATGGCTTATCCACGACAAAGTGTCTCATTAGACTTAGACACTGACGTCACTCATCAATGTTTTTTACATACTTCAAGAGACGGGCATCTCGTTGGAATTATTGAGTTTAGTAAGCCAAGCTATGTTTTAAAATGGGGCGACTTAGAATATTTTCGTCGCCGTACAGATGAACTTTCTGTCATGCCATTTCCTGAATGTATCAATGCCATGATCATTGATATTCGAGATGTTGTTACTTTTTTGGATAATGAAGTCCCAATTATTCCTTGGCGTTTGCTCGAAGAAGAATGTCCAATTCGTTTGGTTGTACCTGCTGACCGCTTAGAACATTA
Organism: Acinetobacter sp. WCHAc060025; assembly: GCF_004209355.1. Taxonomy (NCBI): domain Bacteria; kingdom Pseudomonadati; phylum Pseudomonadota; class Gammaproteobacteria; order Moraxellales; family Moraxellaceae; genus Acinetobacter; species Acinetobacter sp. WCHAc060025. Next base: position 83,353 of record NZ_SGSX01000011.1, read on the forward strand.
TGCAGGTTTATTTGAACCGACTTGGTTAACGACGGATGTTGAAACAGCAATTCATGAGTTACGTGAATTTATGGATATGTTTGTGCATTGATACATGCTTTAAATCACTCGACAAACATCCCTAAAGCTTTATTCCAACTGAGAACAAGTACAATAGTTGTAAAACGAAAGTGATCCCATAAAGTTTCATTGCCCAATAGAGCGTCGTTAAATCTTTATCTGAGCTATTGCGATTGAATCCCCATAAACAAATTGAAATGATCAATAAAATCAGTGTATACAATGACGCATATATGAGGATAACTAGGGAAACTAAGGCTTTCCCTAAATTCCCCCAACTGCCGGCACTCCATGTCATTTCATTATACAAAAGCATCGCAACTGTGATGAATAGTCCAATTACGTAAGCAATCTGAAGCGCTAAACCAATTTTTTTCATTTATTACAATTATAATTTTATGGATAGCGCTTAACATGCCACATTCAATTTTGGATTACCAATAGTTTTCTACTGCAATATTCCCTTCACCACGACGATTCATGACCAAACCACGTGCTTTTAACGCTGCTTTGGTATCATCCACCATTTGTGGATTACCACATAACATTACATGTGTTGTATCTATATTGAATTGAAGATTTGCCACTTTTTCTAGCTCACCATTTTCGATCAAAATCGGTACACGATCATGCAAAGTCGCATGTGGATCACGAGTAATAATGGGGATAAATTTAAAGCCTGTATGTCCTTCGCCAAAAGTTTCAGCAATTTCTTGAATACGTTCAACATAAGCGAGTTCTGACTCAGTTCTTACACTATAAACCAAGTTGATATGTTGATATTTAGACCATGTTTCGAAGTCTTGAAGCATAGAAATAAACGGCGCTAAACCTGTACCTGTTGCCAAAAGCCATAAATCTTTAGGTAATGGTAATTGATAGCGAGCCAAAGTTAAAAAACCGTATGGCACTTTTTCTAAATACAGTTCATCACCTACTTGGAGATGCTGTAGATTCGAAGTAAATGCACCATCTGGCACAACAATTGAAAAGAACTCGAGTGTTTCATCAAATGGAGAGGAAACAACTGAATAGGCTCTCACCACCAATTCATCACCCACTTTTAAGCCGATACGGGCGAACTGACCAGCAGTAAATTTAAAATGAGCAGGACGAGTCATGGTGAAACTGAAAAGAGTATTGGTCCAGCGATGAACAGACAAAACCTTTTCTACGCTAAATTTTTCAATTGACATGATTTCTTCGTGGCATGGATGATAGTGCTCATGGTAGCATGACTCCAATTCTATGAAAATTTAAAATGTTAAGGCTATACGCATGAGAATGACTTTACGCCAATTGGCTGTTTTCGTTGCCGTTGCTCAAGAAGGCACCGTGACCAAAGCGAGTGATGCTGTTCGGCTGACTCAAAGTGCGGCAAGTATGGCTTTGGCAGATTTAGAAGATGGCTTAGGTGCGCCTTTATTCGATCGTCTTGGTAAACGCTTACAACTGAACGATCTTGGTCGCTTCTTGCTTCCTCAAGCTTTAGAGATTTTAGGGCGCTGTGAAGCTTTTGAACAAGCAGCCAAAGGTGAGTTACAAAGTATTGATCTTCGAATTGGTGCAACACTGACCATTAGTGATTACTTAATGCCTGATTTAATGGCTGATTTTTTACAAGAACAACCTCAAGCGCATTTACAACTTCAAGTAGGCAATACCCGTCAAATGATTGAAGCTGTTAATCAATTTCAGCTTGATTTAGCGTTAATTGAAGGTTCTTGTTTCCTACCACAACTGCAATGTATCCATTGGCGTGATGATGAACTGGCTGTGTGTTGCGCACCAAGTCATCCTCTAGCCAACTTACACCGTGAACTCAGACAGTCTGATTTCCAACATGTGGAATGGATTTTACGTGAGGAGGGTTCAGGAACACGTGAAGTCTTTGATAATGCAATATTGAAAGATTTAGAAGATGCCAATATCCGTCTAACACTTGGACATAACGAAGCGATTCTTAAAATCGTTGCTGGTGGTTTAGGCATGTCATGTATTTCCAAATTAGCCATCCAACCATTGATTGATAAAGGTCAATTGGTGATTTTAAACACACCATTCTGGCAACTGACTCGTCCTTTATTTATGCTAGTTCACCGCCAAAAATATCAGGGGCCTGGCTTAAAAGCTTTTATGAAGTTTTGCGAAGAAAAATAATTATTGACCTCATATATACTTAACCTGGGTTCAGAGTTGATTTCTTCTAAAAATTTGATACGCGAAAACGTCCTTCGCAATTGTTTGAGGCAGGGCTCAACTTGCAAGTTAATGTTTTTGCGATAATCTTGATATATTTCGGTAGCTGACGAGTTCTGCGAAGGACAATGGTTTTGCCCACTTTTGCCGAATGAGAAACATCGTTTCGTAAGAGTGTGGTCGAGCCGAAGGCTAATCCTAATATATGAACAAAACCGATAAGACTCCGTCACAATGAACCTTACAAAAACCTTACCCTACTGAAATTATTAAAATAATTTATCGAACTGACGTTACTTACTATTCAATCAAATGCAAAAAGCTCCACATGGAGCTTTTTTATTTCACTTATCAATAACTTACTTTCTAAAATTTGACAATAAACTATCGGTAATCGCGTTATTATGTTTAACCACTTTGGTCTTTTTTGCTTTTGCAGAATTGTCTTCTACACGTTCGATTTTAACAGCTTTCACTTTATCACCGTTTTCAACCACCAAAAATTTCACTCTTTCATTGCGCTTAGGCTCACCTTCTTCCAAAGGAAAATCTGAAATGTGAAAGAAAATATCTTGCTCAAGCCCACCAATAAAGCCAAAGCCTTTGTCTGAATGGTATTGCTTTATTTTCCCTTGTTGATATTCAGATTTCATTACAATGCCTCATTACTTGATTTACTCATCGTATTATAGCCTTGTTCCCTTTCGAATGAAAAATATGAGCTTAAAAACTAAAATTACAATGTATTATTTAGCATTCTCATTTAGTGCATCTTTAGACTTTTCACTAAAATGCACTGATTTCACATGCCCAACATCTTTACGCTGTTGTTCTACAATTTGCCTTTGCTGACTCTCCAATAAGGCAAATTTCGCACTTTGCTCATCTTGATACGTTTTATATTGTCCCCAGGCTGCGAAAACAAAATAAATCAACCCAGCAAAAATAACCGACATAACGACTGATACAATGCCAAATTTACTGCCATTGTGTTTACCTTTTTTCAGAATATTTTTTTGCTTTGAAATATCAACCTTTTTATTTAACAGCTCATTACTCATCGCCACATCTAAACGTACCATTTGATGTGCTTTAATCACGCCCTTATGATTGATGACAATATACTTTACCGTTTCCCCTTTTTTAGGCTGACCACCCTGCCGAGGAAAATCATCAATCAAGAATTTAACTGTTTCTGCTGAATCCTGATCCAACAAGAGCCCATAGCCCTTGTCTTCATGGTATTCAATCACTTGCCCCAAATAAAACATAAACATTCTCTTCTCATGAAAACTGAAACACATCACTTAAGTCTTTAAACTTATCTCGCATGTGCTTCTTGTTTTTGTTTTTTGATCACGTCCTGTTGCTGCTTTTCATATTGTTGAAGTTTCAATTCCGTTTCAACTTTATACTGCTGATAACGCTCATAAGCATATTTAACACTCCCCAAACACAGTAATACAAATGCCCCCATCACCACAATCAAAGGATTTAAGTGGAAACGTGTACTATCCGTTTTCACTTTGGTACCTTGCTTTCTTTTTGAATATAAAAATTTTACTTTAATTTTTTGAATAAATCTTTGAAAAAAATTAAAGTTCATATTTTTTTCAAGCAACTGTTGATCAACCTGATTACTTAAATATTGATGGTTTTGTTGAATATCCGTTTGTTCGGATAAAACCATCTCAGCTGCAACTGTTGAAGCACAAGCAGCTGATACAACTTGGTCATTTTCTAATTGCCCATTGCCTACATGATCATATGTATTTTCATTCGGCTGAGTTTGTACTTTTATTGGTTGAATTTCTGCAATTTTAGTTGCAGTTGGCTCATTTGGCACTTCTGACAGATCAATATTTTCAGGGGTGTAATCTTTTAAACTCGTTCTCTCAAGGCCTTCATTTTCATCTATTTCAACTATTTGATTATCAACTGATTTGTTATTTTCCTCAGTAGATATTTGGGTATTTTCAACTTCTGCTGAAACTTGACTAAATTCAACTTCAACAAGGTCATCTAAGATCACTTCGCGCTGTGTGAGTGTATCTTCTAACTGAATATGCTCATCAGGCTGAATAGCATCTATGTGTTCAACTGGTTTTATCTCATTTAACTTAGAGTCTATCGCTGTATTTTCATTTTCAAGAATAATTCTTCTTTTCTTCAGCATCTTTCGAACAGTTTGAATATTCTCAAACGAATGATCATCATTAATCGCATTAACTACCAGCTGTTTTTTTGCATCACCATTATGGTTTTTATGATCTAGGCGAACAATAAATTTTGCCAATAATTCTCCATCTTGTTCTAACACAACACATTTAACCCTCTCACCTACTTGTGGCAAAAGTGATGCATTTGAAAAATCTTCAAGTAAAAAACCAACTGACTGTTGATCTGTATTTATTTCGATGAATCCCTTACCCAACGCATCATCAAAAAATGTAACTATCCCCTTACGAAACATTTTTTTCTCTTTAAATTTATAATAAAAAAGGAGGCTCCCCATAGCCTCCTTTGATCATACTAAATTTTTAATCTTTTTGCACACTACCAAAGATCTTGTCTCCAGCATCTCCTAAACCAGGTACGATATAGCCATTTGCATTTAAACCTTGGTCAATAGATGCTGTAAAAATCGTCACATCAGGATGCGCTTCTTCGACTCGTTTAATCCCTTCAGGTGCAGCAACCAACACCATGACACGAATATCTTTACAACCGCTAGCTTTTAATACATCGATTGCTGCAACAAGCGAAGAACCTGTTGCCAACATTGGATCAATAATCATGGCTAAACGGTTTTGTACATCTGGGACTAATTTTTTATAGTAAGTACGTGCTTCAAGCGTTTCTTCATCACGCTCTAAACCTAACACTGACACTTTAGCACTTGGAATCAAATTTAAAAAACCATCTAACATGCCAATACCTGCACGTAGAATAGGTACAACCGTAATTTTTTTTCCCGCAATACGATCGACAGTCACCTTACCATTCCAACCATCAATTTCATGGTCACATACAGGTAAATCCTTTGTTGCTTCATACGTTAAAAGCATAGTGACTTCTTGGGCAAGTTCACGGAAATTCTTAGTACTTATATCAGCACGACGTAATAAACCTAATTTATGACGAATAAGCGGATGACGAATTTCTTGAATAGACACGGGAGTACACCTAAAAGGATAAAAGTAAATTTCCACTATTATAAATGTTTTTTATATAAGAGATAAGAAAAGCCCTCAATGAATGAGGGCTTTTTTTGTTAACCGCAATAGTTTTTTGCGATTACTGTTGTTGACTCATTAAAAAGTGCAACGGAGATAAAATTTCAGACTTCAATGCAAAATTGATGATTGGGTCTGGGTAAATACCGATTAATAATACTAATGCAGCAGCGCCAAGAACCATGATACCACCCACTTTTTGTCCCCAATGGTCAACTGCGTCGATACGTGGGTTTTCTGGTGGAGTCATATACATCACGATCATGACACGTAAGTAATAGTACAAACCAATACCACTACCCGCAACAACCATTGCAGCAAGGAACCAATGTTGAGTTGTTACAGCAGCCATCACCACCATGAACTTACCAATGAAACCTGCTGTTAATGGAATACCTGCAAGAGATAACATCATCACAGTCAAAGTTGCAGTAAGAACAGGACGACGCCAGAACAAACCACGGTAATCCGCAAGTGATTCAGCTTCATCAACGTTGTTATATGGGCTAGACATCAACGCAACCGCACCAAAAGCACCGATTGTTGTCAATGTATAAGTCACCACATAAACGCTCACACTGCCAAGGCTTGCATAGGTCATGCTGATTAAAGCAATCAATAAATAACCGAAGTGTGCGATTGATGAATAACCCAAGATACGTTTTAAGTTCACTTGACGAACTGCAAGGAAGTTACCTACAAGGATCGAAAGTACTGCAATCACAGTCAAAATCGTAATCATTGAAGGAACTAAAATTGCACCCGAAGTAAGCAAATAACGAATCATTAAACCAATGGTTGCAACCTTAGCAACAGTTGCTAAGAAAGTCGCGATTGGCGCAGGCGCACCTTGGTAAACATCTGGTGTCCATTTGTGGAATGGAGCAAGAGACAATTTGAAACCAATGGCAAAGATGATCAGACCAAGTCCGATAATCACTGCCGCATGACCCGTTTGGATCGCTTGGAACAACCCTTGGAAAGATTCGTAGAATGTTAATGAACCAGTATAAGCATAGATATATGCCATACCCATCAATAACATTGCCGAAGCAGTCGCTGAAAGCACGAGATATTTAATACCCGCTTCCAAAGATTTTTCACGTTGATATGTATAAGCCAATAGACCGTAAACAGGAATCGACATTAACTCTAAGCTAATAAAGAACGATGCATAGTGAGCACTTGCCACCATTAACATCGCACCAGCAACTGAAGCCAACATCAAGATATAAAGTTCTTCACGGTTATCTTTATACGTTTCAATATACGCATGAGACAATGTAGAACATGCCAATGCTGCAATCAGAATTGTAAGCTGGTAAAACAATGTAAATGGATCAACCATAAACATATTCATGACATTTGATGGTGCAAAACTCCCACCAAACATCATGAATAAAATATCAATTGCAGCAAGGTTTAAACCCACCACCGATGCAGTCGCAATCAAATTATGATTACGCTTGATCGCGGTTAAAATCATCACTACAACAGCCGTTAAAGCAACAATAAATACTGGTGCTAAAGGCATGAGATCCGAAAATGATACAGTGGTATTCATGACTATTGGATCTCCACATTTTGTTGAGATACAACTTGTTGAACTGTATCTACAACATCTTGAACAGGGATATAGCTATTTGCAATCCACGCCATACTTGAGTTTGAAATATCAAGGAAGCTTTGTGGGTAAATACCCAACCAAACTAGGCCGAATGCACAAATCAATAAAATCACTGTTTCACGAACATTTAAATCTTTTAATGGACTTTGATAATGCTGTTTTTGCTCTTCATTTGGCGTACCAAATAATGCTTTATGGATCAAAATCAAACCATAAAGACCTGCAAAAACTAAACTAATCGCAGCAATGATAGTAAATGTAGGGAACTTAGCAAATGAACCCATAAGAATCAGGAATTCACCAATAAAGTTACCTAGACCAGGAATACCTACAAGTGCTGATACAAAGAACATTAAGAAGAATGGTAAATATTGGAATTGACCACGAATACCACCCATCAAACGTAAATCACGTGTATGTAAACGCTCATACACTTGACCACACATAATGAACAATGCAGCAGAAGATAAACCATGCGCTAACATCATGATCATTAAGCCTTGGAACGTTAAGATATTACCTGCATAAAGCGCGAGTAATACAAAGCCCATGTGCGAAATAGATGTATACGCAAGTAAACGCTTCATATCTGTTTGTTGGAAAGCACACCAAGCGCCGTAGAAAATACCAACTAAACCAAGAATAATTGCAATATCAGCAAATTGTGCAGACGCTGCTGGGAAGAACGGAATCACAAAACGTAATAAACCGTAAGCCGCAGTTTTAATCAAGATACCTGCCAAGTCTACAGAACCTGCTGTAGGTGCTTGCGCATGCGCATCTGGTAACCAACCATGTAATGGGAAAACTGGAAGTTTTACCGCAAAACCGATAAACAAACAGATCATCAATGCATAAGCAATGTGTGGTGCTTGTTGATCTAAAGTATTGGCAACAGCTAATAAATAGTTGTAATCAAAACCGATCATGCCTGTCATCATGTAACCGTAGACCACTAAGCCTAGGATACCGATGAGCATGATTAAACCAGCAACTTGCGTATAGATGAAGAACTTAGTCGCTGCGTAAACACGTGATTTACCATCTGCGCCTTTATGACCCCAAAGTGCGATCAAGAAGTAGATCGGAACCAGCATCATCTCCCAGAAGAAGAAGAACAAGAACATATCGATCGCAAGGAAAACACCGATTACACCACCCAAAGACCATAAAAGGTTTAAGTGGAAGAAACCGACATTCTTTTGAATTTCACCCCATGAACAGCCCACTGCAAGTACACCCAGTAATGCAGTCAAACCAACCATCAGAAGTGAAAGACCATCTACAGCTAAATGAATATTAATACCTAGGGTTTTAATCCATGGTAAATAAAATTCGGCAGCCCAAGCTGGGACTTTTTGTCCCAACTCATAGCTAAATCCACCTTGTTGCCACAAAATGAGAGTCAAGCCCAAAGTAACGAGCATACCCACAAGTGCGATATAACGAGGTAAATGTTGATCAAGTTTATCGACTAACCAACACGCAAAACCTGCAATAAAAGGTACAAGAATCAGTGCGGGTAAAATCCAATTGTTTGTGATTTCCATCTTATTTCCCCACTACCTGAATCACGATCAAGATCATCAGCAATACCACTACACCGAGTGACATACTTGATGCATATTCACGTAATGAACCTGTTTGACGGGTACTTGTAAATTTGTTACCACCTTTCACAATCGCAGGTAATACAAGCCACAAGCCATCAATTGGATCACGACCTAAAATTTTCGCAATCAATAAATAAGGTTGAACAAATACAATGTTGTATAAAGAATCAAAACCAAATGCATTACGGCAGATATTGGCAAGACCAGCGCCTAAAGTTGTTGCTGCGAATGCTTTAACTGATTTATAAGCAAAAGCAAATAACACAACACCAACAGCAAGACCAACAAGTGCAATACCCACTGCGGTATATTCAGCAGAATGCATACCGTGTGTTAAAGCTTCTGACACTTCAAATACAGGAATTTTTGCAGCAGTTAGTGCTTTTTCCACAGGTGCTTTTAGGAAATAAGCTAAACCTGTTGAAAGTACTGCAAGAATACCAAGAGGTAACCAGTAAGTTGCACCTTTGATTTCGTGATAAGGAGTTTTTTCTTCACCGAAGAATACAACCCAGATTAAACGGAATGTATAAATCGAAGTTAAGAATGCACCTGCTACACCGACCCAATACAACCAACCGAATGTTGCAATTGACTGACCTTGAACCCATACAGCACCCAAGATCGCATCTTTTGAGAAGAAACCAATGGTTGCAAATGGAATAGCAGCTAATGCACCACCACCGATCAAGAAACACGCAAATAAGAATTTATTTTTATGACGCAAACCACCCATTTTAAAGATGTTTTGTTCATGATGATACGCCAAGATCACCGCACCAGAAGACAAGAATAATAATGCCTTGAAGAATGCGTGAGAAAGCATATGGAATAGACCAGCCTGGTAAGCTTCAGCACCTACAGCCATAAACATATAACCGAGCTGACTCATGGTTGAGTAAGCAAGAATACGTTTGATGTCGGTTTGAACCAATGCAGCAAAACCAGCAACCAATAATGTTACAGCACCTGTAATCGAGATGAACTGCATCACTTCTGGTGTCATTTCAAACACAGAGAACATACGGCAGCACAAGTAAACACCTGCTGTTACCATTGTTGCAGCATGGATTAATGCTGATACTGGTGTAGGACCAGCCATCGCATCTGCCAACCATGTTTGTAATGGGATTTGTGCAGATTTACCCGCAGCACCCAAGAACAACATCAATGAAGTCCAAAGCGCTAGATTATGATCAAGTGCTAAAACTTGTGGTGCTGTTTCAACAATCGTACCAATATGTAAAGTACCAAATTGTTGATAAAGCAAGAACAATGCGATCAGTAAGAATACATCACCCACACGTGTTACAGTGAAAGCTTTGAGTGCAGCAAAACCATTTGCAGGATTTTGGTAGTAATAACCAATCAATAGATAAGAACACAGACCTACACCTTCCCAACCTAAGAATAACAACGCTAAGTTGTCACCCAATACAAGCACGAGCATGCTTGCAACGAATAAGTTGAAGTATGAGAAGAAACGTGCGAAGTCTTCTTCACCACGCATATACCACGTAGCGAAAATGTGAATCAAGAAACCCACACCTGTGATCATGCCCATCATTAACAATGATAAGCCGTCTAAATGTAAGCTCACACCTGGCGCAAAACCACCCACATTGAACCAAGTCCAAAGATGTTGAGTTTGTGCAACTGAACCAGTATTGACAAAGTCCATACCAGCAATCAATGCAAATAATGCAGAAAGACCAACTGAACCCGCGCCAATAATTGCTGCTACATTTTCAGGAAGTTTATTACGCCCTGCCGCTAAAAGGATAAAACCAATGAGCGGGAATAAAATCGTTAAATATAAATAACTCATCCGCGCATCTCACTAGCAGCATCTACATCCAAGTGATGGAAGCGATGATAGTACTGAAGGACGATCGCAAGACCGATACAAGCCTCTGCCGCAGCAAGAGTAAGGATCAAAATAAACATAATTTGACCATCAGGTTGTGCCCATGCACTTCCTGCCACAACGAATGCCAATGCTGCTGCATTCATCATGATCTCAAGGCTCATTAACATAAATAAAATATTGCGACGAACCATTACACCGTATAAACCCAGTGCAAAAAGGATGGTTGCAACGATTAAACCATGTTCTAAAGGAATGTTGCCCATTACTGTTTATCCTCTTCTGCACTTGGTACACGTTTGCCTAAGTGGTATGCCGCAACAAGTGCTGCAAGCAATAACATCGCGGCAACTTCAACCAATAATAAATAGTGGGTAAAGAGCGATTGACCAACAGCTTTTGGCCCAACAACTTGAGTACCAAGTACTGCGCCACCAGTCGTGTAGCTTGAACCCAACATCCACACTAAACATAAGCCCACGAGGAAGCTCATAAGTGCAGGATAAGCCCAAGCATCTGAAGTCAACCATTTGCGCTCTTGATCAACAGTATGTTGACCAAGATTCAGCATCATAACAACGAATACGAACAACACCATGATCGCACCCGCATAGACAATGATTTCAAGCGCTGCGGCAAATGGAGCACCAATCGTTAAGAACATCCCTGCAACAGCAAGTAAAGACACGATCAAACTTAATAATGCATGTACTGGATTCGCGTTGGTCACAACACGAACCGTAGATACGATGGCCACGAGAGCCATTAAATAAAATGGCCACATCATGGTAATAAACTCCGTACGTCAACAGGTGCGCTTTCACGTTGCGCTTGACCTTTTTCTTTACCGTCAATTGCCATACCAGTTACACGGTAGAAATTGTAGTCTGGGTATTTACCTGGACCAGAAATGAGTAAGTTTTCTTTCTCATAAACAAGATCTTGACGTACATATTCACCTAATTCGAAATCAGGTGTTAACTGGATTGCAGTTGTTGGACATGCTTCTTCACACATACCGCAGAAAATGCAGCGTGAGAAGTTGATGCGGAAAAATTCTGGATACCAACGTCCATCTTCTTTTTCAGCTTTCTGTAATGAGATACAGCCAACAGGACATGCAACAGCACATAAGTTACACGCAACACAGCGCTCTTCGCCATCTGGATCACGTGTTAATACGATACGACCACGATAGCGCGGAGGTACGATTTGTTCGGCTGGAACTTCAGGATATAAAATTGTGTCACGTTTACGTGTCGCATGGCTAAACACCATCCACAACGAACGCACAATAGTTCCTACGCCAGCTAGAATTTTATACATTTTGTACTCCCTGCTGTCCTAGGCTTGATTCATCAGAATCACAGCACCAGTCACCAAAAGGTTAACCAATGCAAGTGGTAAACACACTTTCCAACCAAAGTTCATCACTTGGTCATAACGCGGACGCATTAATGAACCACGAGCCAAGACGAACATCATTACAAAAAATGCTGTTTTGATAATGAACCAGAACGCATCTGGAATGAATGGAATGTTTAAATTAAATGGTGCTAACCAACCGCCAAAGAATAAAGTCACGATCAATGCAGAAATTAAGATGATGTTGACGTATTCAGCAACGAAGAACATCCCCCATTTCATACCACCGTATTCTACGTGGTAACCTTCAGCCAATTCTTGTTCAGCTTCTGGTTGGTCAAATGGATGACGATGCGTAACTGCAACACCAGCCACCACGAAGATCATGAAACCAATAAACTGTGGAATCACGAACCATACATCACGTTGTGCTTCTACGATTTCACGTAAGTTGAATGAGCCTGCAATTGCGACTACACCCATCAATGAAATACCCAAGAACACTTCATAAGAAATGGTTTGTGCAGCAGAACGTAAACCACCAAGTAATGCATATTTGTTATTCGATGCCCAACCACCAAATAACACAGCATAAACTGCGATCCCTGCCATTGCCATAAAGAACAATAAGCCAATGCTCATGTCTGCCACACCTAAGTAAGGTGAAACAGGAATAACCATGAACGAAAGCACTGCTGTTGCCATCGCAACACCTGGTGCTAAACGGAAAGTCAGTTTATCTACGAATTTTGGTGTCCAGTCTTCTTTGAACATGATTTTCAACATGTCGGCAACAATCTGGAACATACCGCCCGGACCTACACGATTCGGACCGTAACGGTCTTGCCATAAGCCCAGCAAACGACGTTCAATGAACGACATCAATGCTGCAAGCAAAACCACAACCAACAAGATCACAATGGCTTGAATCACGCTATACGCGATTGGCCAATCTTGTGCCCATGTCGGTAGGGCGCGTAAAGATTCATTCATGATTACACTCCTACCGCTACAGATACAGGTTCAGCGAGTGAAACTGTAGGCGCTTGACCTACTGGATAACCGATATAACCTGTAGGTAAATATTCAATCACTTGCACTGGCAAACTAATTGAAGTTTCGCCTGCTTTAATTGTGATGTTTTGACCATCTTGAACATTTAAGCGTGCAGCATCTTGCTCACCCACTGCAAAAGCAGCAGTTGGAATACGAGATTCCATCGCAGGTGTTTTCACAGTGAATTCACCAGAAGCAAAAATGTGATGCATTGGTACAAGACGGAAGCTGTCTGGGTTTGCCACAACTGCTGTTGGTGCAACATAGCTACGTGCAGGACGTTTTGCTAAACGATCAAATAAACGAACGCCTGAATCACCACCTTTTAAGTGACCGCCCACTTCGTCTTGGTATTTGTTCCAAGATTGTGGAGAGTTCCAACCTGGTGCCCATGCAAATGGTACCAATGCTGCAGGTGTTTGATTCCCTACATAACCTTCCATAGAGAATGTTAGTGCAGAATCTTTATCGATAGGTTGTTTAGGCTCATGTACGTTTAATGGCGCACGAATCGCGGTACGACCTGAATAACGACGTGGTTCACGCGCAATTTTTAAGCCATGAACACGGTAGCCCGCATCTGGTGCAACATCTTGAATCGCTTCAAGTACAGGTACATTTTTCACAACGCTTTCGATTACGTCATCAAGCAATGTCCATGAAATCGCTTTGCCTTTCACACCCGTTTCAATGGCATGTAACCAACGCCAAGATTCTTTAATCGCAAGTTCTGGTTTGTAGTAACTTGGGTCATAAACTTGGTAGAAACGTTGCGCACGACCTTCTTGAGAAACAACCGTACCATCGCCTTCAGCAAAGCTTGCAGCAGACAATACAACATTCGCAGCTTTTACAGTTTCAGTTTCTGAATGGTCAAGAACAATCACGCTTTGCGCTTTAGCAAAAGCTGCTTGTACTTGAGTTGCAGGTAAACGGCGGAACAAATCATTTTCAACCACAATGATTGAATCATAATCTTGTGCAAATGCTTGTTCTAAGCTTAGACCACCAAACAATGCCATACCCATTGAGTTCACTTCAGGAACAGTCAATGTCAAGCCAGCATTACCAAGGTTTTGTGCAACTTGTGCAGCCGCTTCCATGATTGCAGGATCTTGTAAACTTGTACCAGAGATAATCAACGGTTTTTTCGCAGCTTTCAAAGTATCGGCAATGGTTTGTGCAAATGCTTTCGCATCATCATCTAAACCCAGAATCGCTTCGCCTTTCACGCCCGCAGCAATTGCAAAACCTAAACGTGCAATATCGTTTGGAGATGCAACAACTTCACCCGCAGCAACATCGGCTAAACGAGTCTGAGTTGCAGCCAAGATGTAAATTGGAGAATTCTCATCTTGACCAATACGTTTAACTGGTTCAGCTAACCAATCTTGAGTACGACGGTCTGCAGCCATTTGTTTTGCTTTGTTTTTCGCAGCTTGACGAACAGACAATGCCATACGTGGTGCAGTTTGTGTTAAGTCTTCACCTAAGATTAACACAGCATCATAGCTTTCGATTTCACGCATACCAGGGTTATAAACACCTTCGGTTTGCATGATTGAAGCAGCCAATTCAACAAGATTTTGTTCTTTCTGAGAAAGACCTGTTGAATAGTTCTCTTGACCAACTAACTCACGTAGTGCGTAGTTAGATTCAAGTGATGCACGTGGCGAACCAATACCCAAGACTTTTTTGCCTTGAACATTTGCAATCACCGTATCCAATGCTGTATCGACTGAAACAGTTTCTACAGAAGCACCTTTACGGAATTGTGGCTGACGTGGACGATCTTCACGGTTCACATAACCTGTCCCGAAACGACCTTTATCGCAAAGGAAGTATTGGTTCACTTCACCATTGAAACGGTTTTCTACACGACGTAATTCACCATAACGCTCACCCGGAGAGATATTACAACCTGAAGAGCAGCCTTGGCATACGCTTGGCGCATACTGCATGTCCCATTTACGGTTATAACGTGCTGAGTGCGTTTTGTCCGTGAATACACCTGTTGGACATACTTCAGTCAAGTTACCCGAGAATTCAGACTCTAAAGTACCTGATTCTGGACGCCCGAAGTAAACACGTGATGCATTGGCATATACACCAAAATCTGTACCGCCCGCATAGTCGTTATAGTAACGAACACAACGATAACACGCGATACAACGGTTCATTTCATGTGCAATGAAAGAACCTAACTCTTGGTTATGATGTGTACGCTTGGTAAAACGATAGCGACGACGATCGTGTTGTGTCATCACAGTCATATCTTGTAAATGACAATGACCACCTTCTTCACAGACTGGACAGTCGTGTGGGTGGTTGGTCATTAAGAATTCCACGATAGATTCGCGGAAATCCTTTGCTTCTTTATCTTCAATCGAGATATAGGTATTGTCAGATGCAGGCGTCATACATGACATGACCAAACGACCACGAGTATCCTCAGGGTTCGCATATTGAGTCACAGCACATTGACGGCAAGAACCGACAGAACCTAAAGCTGGATGCCAACAAAAATATGGGATGTCGATGCCGAGACTCAAACATGCTTGTAGCAAGTTTTCCGAGCCATTGACTTCATACGATTTTCCATCGACATGAATTGTAGCCATAGTCGAATTCCTTAAACTTGTTCTACGTTGCTTGCTTGCGCTACAGGACGATCTGTCACTTTAGCTTCAAACTCGCTACGGAAATATTTGAGCGCACCCATCAATGGTTCCATCGCACCCGGTGCATGAGCACAGAATGTTTTACCAATCCACAACTTACGAGTAAGCTCTTGAAGATGTTGAATGTCTTCCATCTTCCCTTCGCCATTCTCAATTGCTTTTAGTGCTTTTACAGCCCAAGGTAAACCATCACGGCATGGTGTACAGAATCCACATGATTCACGTGCAAAGAATTCTTCTAAGTTACGGGTAGCAGAAACCATACATTGGGTTTCGTCCACAACCATAAGCAAACATGTACCTAAACGTGAACCTGCTTTCATGATGCTTTCAGCATCCATCGGCAAATCAATATGTTCAGCTGCAAGGAAGTCTGTAGATGCACCACCTGGTAACCAAGCTTTTAGTTTTAAACCATCACGCATACCGCCTGCGTAGTCTTCGATGACTTCACGTGCAGTTGTACCGAATGGTAATTCCCAAAGACCAGGGAATTTAACTTTACCTGATGCGCCAAAAATCTTGGTACCTGGATCTTTCGATTTGCCTTGAGATAAACCAACATACCACTCAGCACCACGTAACATGATTGCTGGTAAGTTGTTATAGGTTTCTACGTTATTGACAATCGTAGGACGACCCCATGCACCTGCAACTTGCGGGAATGGTGGTTTAGTACGTGGATTTGCACGACGACCTTCGAGCGAGTTAATCAATGCAGTTTCTTCACCACAGATATAACGACCCGCGCCAGTATGGACGTGTAAATCAAAGCTCCATCCTGAATCAAGGATGTTATCGCCCAAATAACCTTTGGCACGAATTTGCTCTAAAGCTTCATTTAAGTAGCCAGCAGCTTCAATGTATTCACCACGAATGAAGATATAGCCTTGTGTAGCTTCAAGGGTATAACCTGCAATCAACATCCCTTCGATCAATTGATGTGGAAGTTTCTCCATCAACAAACGGTCTTTGAATGTACCAGGTTCCATTTCATCGGCATTACAGATGAGGTAGCGAGGACCACCATCATTTGGTGCCATCAATGACCATTTAATCCCTGCTGGGAAACCGGCACCACCACGACCTTTTACAGTCGCTGCTTTGATTACATCTAACACTTCAGCAGGTTTCATGCCCAATGCTTTTTTAAAGCCAGCATAACCTTCAAGTGCTTCGTAATCGTCCGCGCTGCGAACGAATTCCTGTTTACTCAAACGCCATGTGAGTGGGTGAGTTTCAGGATTTCCTTCGCCATAAATTGGTTTTGGTTCGGTATTCATACATACTTCTCCAATAACTGTTTCACAGAAGTCACTTCAACCAAACCGTGAGTATCTTCATCAATCATCAGGGTTGGACCTTTGTCACAATTCCCTAAACAGCAGATCGGCAATAAAGTAAAACGACCATCAGCTGTCGTTTGACCAAATTGAATACCCAATTCACGTTGGAAAGCTTCCGCTAAAGTTTCCGCACCCATCAAGAAGCAAGCAATCGAATCACATAATAAAATCACGTGACGACCCACAGGCTGACGGTAAATACGGTTATAGAAAGTTGCAACACCTTCCAAATCCGCAGTTGTAATTGTCAATAATTGAGCAATTGCATGTAACTGCGCATCATCCACCCAACCATTACGGCGTTGTACGCATTTCAAGGCATCCAAAGATGCTGCGCGTGGGTATGGATAATGACCAATGTGATGTTCAATTTCATGGATTTCTTCAGCAGTTAAAATCCCTTCAACATTCACACGTGGCTTTTTATCAGTCAAAATCATCATAATGCGTACCCCTTAGCGATCCACGTCAGCCATAACGACATCAATCGTCGCTAAATAAATGATCAAGTCAGATACAAGACTGCCGTTAATCACGGAAGGAATTTGCTGTAAATGCGTGAAAGTTGGTGTACGAATACGGGTACGGTAACTCATCGTTGACTTATCAGAAGTCAAGTAATAGTTCGATGCACCTTTCACAACTTCTGCCATCACTGATGCTTCACCAGCTGGCATTACAGGACCCCATGACACGCTCAAGAAGTGCGTAATCAAAGTTTCAATATCTTGTAAAGTCTTGTCTTTTGGTGGTGGAACTGCCAAAGGATGATCCGCTTTATATGGACCAGACGGCATATTATCCAAACACTGCTTGACGATTTTTAATGATTCTTCGATTTCACGATAGTGAACCATTACACGTGCATATGCATCGCCTTCATACTCTAATGGCACTTCGAAATCATAGTTTTCGTAGCCACTGTATGGACGATATTTACGAACGTCAAAATCAATACCTGTTGCACGTAGACCTGTACCTGTCACACCCCAAGCCAATGCGGATTTTGCATCGTATTGCGCAACATTACGTGTACGACCAACAAATACTGAGTTTTTAAGCGCCGCAGTATGGTATTCCTTCAAACGTTTTGGCATCCATTCGAGAATGTCACGAATCAGTTTTTGCCAGTTGTTTGGAAGGTCGTGTGCTGTACCACCGATACGGAACCACGCTGGGTGCATACGGAAACCTGTGATCGCTTCAATCGCGTCATAGATTTTTTGACGGTCTGCGAACATATAGAATACAGGAGTCATACCACCTGCATCCTGAATCGCTGTACCGATATACAACAAGTGGTTATTGATACGGAACAATTCAGACATCATCACACGGATACATTGTGCACGATCAGGAACAGTGATTCCTGCCATTTGTTCCACACCCATCACATAAGGCATGTTTTGCGCACAACCACCGAGGTAGTCCACACGGTCTGTATACGGAATGAAAGAATGCCAAGTTTGACGTTCAGCCATCTTTTCCACACCACGGTGGTGATAACCGATATCAGGTACACAGTCTTTCACTTCTTCACCGTCCAACTGCAAGATCACACGGAATGCACCGTGCGCAGATGGATGGTTAGGACCCAAGTTCAAGAACATGAAGTCTTCATCGTCATTTCCACGGGTTAGACCCCAGTCTTCTGGAACAAAACGAAGATGTTCTTGTTCGAAATCTTGTTTGGCTTTGTCTTGCATATACGGCGTGTATTCAGTCGCACGTGCAGAATATTCTTTACGAAGTGGGTGACCTTCCCAATAGGTTGGTAACAAAATACGACGGAGCATTGGATGCCCTTCGAAATTGATCCCGAACATATCGTAAGCTTCGCGTTCGTACCAGTTGGCATTTGGCCAAATGTTCGTTGCTGTAGGAATATTAATATCATTCTCATTCAACGCAACTTTGATACGAATATCACTGTTACGCTCAAGCGATAACAAATGATAGAACACAGTAAAGTCAGATGCAGGTAAACCATCACGGTGATTACGCAAACGCTCATCTACTGCTGATAAGTCAAACAGCATCACATAAGGACGTGGTACTGTACGTAAGTACATTAAAACGTCTTGTACACGAGCACGCTCAACCCAGACCGTTGGAAAATCTTCAAAGGTCGTTTGCACGTAAAAGTTCTCGCCAAATTTGGCTTTGAGATCTTCTACAATCGCAAATGCTGGGCGGGAATCAACAGGAGTCGATTCTGGCATAGCAATTTCAGTTTCAGCCATTGGCTTGGCTTCCTATTTAATACAAATTCTGTCAAATTTTCTGATGATCATACTCTTTGAATATGTCAAACATTCATCAGAAAAAATTACTCAATCTCATCCATAGAGCGTAAGTTTTTCACTGCAATACGTTCAGCGTTCTTACGGTCACGTTCTGGCATCATCTTTGGCTTATACACTGGCTTAAGATCATCACCGATAACCGCAGAAAGCGGACGACGCTCTAATTGAATTTGGTCTTGCAATAACATTAATGCTTGGATCAATGCTTCTGGACGTGGTGGACAACCTGGAACGTACACGTCAACAGGGATAATTTTATCCACACCTTGTACAACTGAATAAATGTCGTACATACCACCAGAGTTTGCACATGCACCCATTGAGATCACCCATTTAGGCTCAAGCATTTGCTCGTACAAACGCTGAATTACAGGCGCCATTTTAACAAAGCATGTCCCTGCAACGATCATCAAATCCGCCTGACGCGGTGAAGCACGAATAACTTCGGCACCGAAACGTGATAAATCATGCACGCCTGTTAAAGTCGTTGCATATTCCACGTAACAGCATGAAGTACCAAAGTTAAAAGGCCATAATGAGTTTTTACGGCCCCAGTTTACAGCTGTATGTGCTACATCCTCTAAACGAGTCATAAACACATTTTTATTCACTTCTTCTTCAAGTGGATCCGTCACGATTTGACGATCTTGAAGCGGATATTGTTCAGCTTCAGGGTTCGCACGGGTTAAAGTATATTTCATTCCCGAGTTACTCCTTATTCAGAGACTTAGCCGGTGTTTTATCTTTCACACGACCAGAAGATTGAGCTGGAATTGTTCCTGTAGGATCAACCACCAACTCTTCAATTGAATTGAAGCGAGTAATTTCTGCAAGATCCATATTTGGAGAACCAATTTTAGCTTTAATACCAGCTGCTTTACGACGATCCGAAGGTGCCCAATTCAACGCACCAGTCGACATTTCATAAATCAAACCAACAAGTAAAACTAAAATAAATATTGCCGCTGTTGTGAATCCAACCCAACCTACTTCACGGACAGAGGTTGCCCATGCATATAGATAGAGAGCTTCGAGGTCAAATACCACGAAAAAGATAGCAACAAGATAGAACTTAGCAGACAAGCGGATACGTGCTCCACCAGCACTAACCACACCTGATTCAAATTGCTCTTGCTTCGCACGTCCCCATGATTTACCCCCTAGGAGTAAAGGAACGGTGAGCATAAAGACACATAAAAATGTCACGCCGATCACGAAGGCTATAATTGCCCAATCGTATGGAGTAATGGCACTCATGCGGGGATAACTCCTGGCAGGCCTATTATTTAACAAAGAATGTATGTATTGGCCTTGCAAATACACCAAACACAAAATAAATCTGGTCAATTGTACCCGATTGATGTCATCACTTGCTAGTTAATAGCTCTAAGTCTTTCGGATGATTTTTTAGGCAAAACACATAATTTTTCATGATTGTACGCTATATAGCATTCACTTATCGCTTTATCTAATCCCTTTCCTGATTATTATTATTTTTTCCGAACCTTGATTCCAATCGATGAATTAAGAATGATTAATCAGCAATTTAACTTATTTATCTAGCCATAAAAAAGCAGAGTTCAACACTATTTTTATCATTTTTCCCGACAATTTTATGATTTTAACCACGATCAATAATTTAATATTTTGTTACATTCTACACCAAAAAATAAACTCCATCCTGCTTATTTCGGGAAACAAATATCACATTATGAGAAAATAATTATTTTAAATTAAAATCAAACAATCCAATGTTCGTTAATTATCAAATTTCTACTACTGCAAAATTAAACCCATTTTTATGTTTAAAATTAGATTCACTTATGCCTACTTTTAACCTACCTGATAAGCATTCAAGCTTATTCAATCATTTTTCAAATGAATAACATCTGTTAATTAACTTTATACACACCAACACTATTTGATGTGTATGCTAAGAATTAACAACATCAAACCAAGACCTTTTAAACCTATAAATCAGGGGTACAACTATATGGAATTTTCAAGTAAACCAAATTACTTTTTATTTGCACAATTACTGATTCGCCATATCGAAAACTACGTCAAGAAACACCAAGATGCACAAAATGCCATTTTTGATTTACGTGATGTTTATGAAATTTTTCGTCAAGACTTAGCCGCAACAACAACCAATTTAGAAGGCATTTTAAATATTGCTGATGAATATCGTATTGACACAATTAATGGTGATCAAAAAATTATTAGCAGTTATAAAATCGACGCTGAACAAAATAGTTTGCTGATTGATTTCAATGCGGATGCATTACAATCATTAAAAGACGGCAAAGCTATTATTGAACCAGATGCCAGTATCCAAGAATAAATATGAAACTCATAAAAAAGCCTGATCAAATTTGATTGGGCTTTTTTATTTCAATCTATTTTTTATCTCAATCTATTTTAGAACGAGACAGCATAATGATTTAAGCTTGGTCTTTTAATGTCCCGATTTTTTTCTTTTTAAAACGCTCCATTGGCCATGACATCGTAAAACGCGCACCGCCCAAATCTGGGCTTTCATCAACCTCAATCGTTCCACCGAACCAATAAGCAATACGACTGACAATAGACAGCCCAAGCCCATAACCACCTGATGCACGAGTACGACTATCATCTAAACGTGCAAAAGCCTCAAAAACACGCTTACGATCTTCTTCAGAAATACCAGGACCATCATCTTCTACACAGACATAAGCCATTTTTGTCTGATAATTAATTCCACCACTAATATTAATTTGCTGATCACAATAACGCACAGCATTGCCCACTAAATTTTGTACAACACGGTGTAGATAACGACGCTCTGCCTCTACCATGACATCTGATGACAAAGGATTTAAATGAATCGTTTTCTGCGTTTTCAATGCCTCTGTTTCTACTGCAACCTGTTGCAACAATTCAACCAATACAATCTGCTCAAAATCGAGTGATGGTGTGCCCTGCTCCAATTTCGCATAAGTCATGATCTCATCAATCAAGGTATTTAAAGCCTCAATATCTTTATCAATCATTTCAACCTGTTGTAGACGATACTCATGATCTTCTTCATCTGCGAGCATTTCCATACCAAAACGGATTCGCGCCACTGGCGTGCGTAATTCGTGTGAAACTGCACGCATTAGCTCACGCTGTGCTTCGATCAAACGCTGAATATGATCAGACATATTGTTATAGCTAGATGCCAAACTTGCCATTTCATCATAACCTTCAACAGGTACACGTTGTGACATATCCCCTGTTTTCATCACATCTAAAGCTTGATTGACTTGACGTAATTTACGTTGCATTGGCACAATCAAACCGTATACGCCCAAGCACAGTAAAAACATACTTAACAAGGTAATACCCGCAGCAAGTTTTACAGGCATCCAATTAAACATTGGGACAGGACCGAGGGTCAGAACATCAGTTGGAGAGTTTGGCAAGGGCGAAACAATAGAAATCGTTGTCCCACGCGCTGTCGCACTATCTCGCCATAAGATCACACTTTGATCTGAACGCAATCGACCAATTTGTTCGGAATCTAAATTGAGTTGTGATATTTTTTCAACACCCACTTTATAAGAAAAGTGTTGCTGAATTTTTTTGAGATATTCTTGTTCTTGACCTGGATAATAGACCAGATAATCTAGAATAAATACTGGAAGCGCTTTCATTTGGCGCTCACCAATTTGATCTACTTTAATATAAAGATAATGTTTGGGATCACTACGAATTCCCAACACCAAATAGGCAATCCCCTGTTCTGCATCATAGCGTACAACTGCTTTTTGCTCAGAGATCCGTTTTTCTTCTGTACGAGATAAATCTACTTTTGCTGAATCTAAATAATAAATTGGAAGTTCAAGTAAATCCGATGCATCTGAAATCCAATCTAAGCGCTGTTGCTCAGTTTGTTGGCGTGCCACACCCTCACTGATGACATAGGAAATTCCATCAGTCAAAGACTCACGGTATTCTTGTGCACGTTGGTAGTTAATAATTTGAACCAATAAATATCCAAATAATGCTACCAAAACGACAAGAATGACCAATCCCGCGTAGATACGTAAGAATATGCTGTGTTTAGACACGCAAACTAACCTTCTTGCTTGCTACTTATCTTTATTACAAGGATAAAAAATAAGTAGCTTAGATAAAGAATGAATTGCTTATAAACCTGTTTCTTTTACGAATAAATAACCTTTACTACGTACGGTTTTGATGCGTTTTGGATTTTCAGGGTCATCACCAATTTTTGGACGAATACGTGAAATACGCACATCAATTGAACGGTCTTGACCGTCGTATTCGATACCACGTAAGCGTTCAAAAATATCTTCACGAGAAAGGATACGACCTGCATTTGATGCAAGTAACCAGAGCAAGTCATATTCAGCACTGGTGAAATCAACCAATTCGTTATTCAAGGTGACTGAACGACCACCATTATCAATCACAAGATCATCAAACTCGATACGTTGTGCAACTTCATCTTCAGGCGCTTTATCTGTACGACGTAATAAAGCACGAATACGTGCAAGTAAAACACGTGGCTGAACAGGTTTAGCGACATAGTCATCTGCACCCATTTCCAAACCAAGCACTTGATCCATATCTTCGGTACGAGCTGTCAACATTAAAATCGGTTGATGGTAATGTGGACGTACTTCACGGCATACTGTTAAGCCGTCTGCACCTGGTAACATCACGTCTAGAACAACCAAATCAGGTTGTTCTGCAATAATACGACGAATGGCACGGTTGCCATCTGGTTCTACCCCAACTTCAAGTCCATTACGGATTAAATATTCTTGAGTTAAACGAGCGAGACGCTCATCATCTTCAACAATCAGAATTTTTGGTAACTTTTCTTCTTGGCTCATTTAATTTGCCCCTATATTTAATTGGGTGACTGCTACAAATCTCGTAGATTCAACACACTATGATTTGCAATATACACACGTTTACATTGTAAACAAGACCCTATTCACCAAACTGATACATGAGCGTATCAATTTGTAATATTTTTATTAACTGTTGAATTGTCGACACTTTTGAATTTTTAAAACTTTGATTAAAAATTTTTCTTTATAACAATCAATATAGACGTGATTTTCTATACAAAATATTTCATTGTACATATTCTGTCTCATCAGTTCATCGCTTTTTGAGTTATCCACACAGTTATCTATAAGCACTCTTTGCAGTCTTTGCTATGCTATGCCCTTGTCATATAAGGCATATAACAAAAACGGTTCTTTTAGGAAAAAAGACAGGCATAAAAATTTACTGTTTAGGGATAAAACATTCTTAAAATGTCAATATTGATATGCACATAAAATTCCCGTATCTTGTGTTCTAAATTAAATTAAACCACTAAGTATTGTGTTTTAGTCCTCAAATATCGTGACAACTATCCTTTTCAGTATGTCCGATTCAAATGGTCCATAAACATAACAATGAAGACAATGGAGCTACGCTGACAATGAACGCCATTACAACCCCCGGTCTACTTCAAGTGATTAAACGCACTGGTGATGTTGCCGCTTTTGATGCAGATAAAATTTCTGTAGCAATTGGTAAAGCTTTTTTGGCTGTAGAAGGTCAACAAAGTGCTGATTCAAGCCGTATTCACGATCGCATCACTCAGCTCACTGAGATGGTGATGAATACTTTTAATCGTCGTTTACCATCTGGCGGAACAATTCATATTGAAGAGATTCAAGACCAAGTTGAATTGGCTTTGATGCGTACAGGCGAACAAAAAGTTGCACGTGCTTATGTGATCTATCGTGATCAACGTTCTGAAGCACGTAAACAAACAGGTGCTCATCATCACCCTACCTTACAAATCACAGATGCGAACGGTCAGCTTCAGCCTCTTGATTTGGGTAAAATTCAAGCCACGATTCAAAAAGCCAGCGAAGGCTTAGAAGGCATTGAAGTTCAAGCCATTGTCGATGAAACAGTTAAAAACTTATATAACGGTGTAAAACAGTCAGACATCTCAACCACCATGATGATGGCTACACGTACCCGTATTGAGCAAGAACCTAACTATACTTATGTCACTGCGCGTTTACTTCGTGATGACTTGGTTGCAACTGGTCTTAAATTCTTAGGTTTAGCGCCAGATACTTTAGAAAATGACGCACTTGAAACCTATTTGAAAAAAGGGATCGAGTTAGAGTTACTTTCACCAGAGCTTTTAAACTTTGACCTTGCACAATTGGCGGCTGCGATCAAACCTGAGCGTTCTAACCAATTTACTTATTTAGGTCTACAAACATTATTTGACCGTTACTTCATTCATTCAAATGATGTCCGTTTCGAGCTTCCGCAATTGTTCTTCATGCGTGTTTCGATGGGTCTTGCGTTAAACGAAGATAATAAAGAACAACGTGCAATTGAATTCTATGACTTATTGTCTAGCTTCGACTACATGGCTTCTACACCAACATTGTTTAACTCAGGGACTCTACGTCCACAATTGTCTAGCTGTTATTTAACAACCGTCCAAGATGACCTTTATGACATCTATGGTGCAATGCGTGACAATGCCCTACTGTCTAAATGGGCGGGCGGTTTAGGTAATGACTGGACACCAGTTCGTGCTTTGAACTCATACATTAAAGGAACAAACGGCAAATCTCAAGGTGTTGTACCTTTCCTCAAAGTTGCCAACGATACTGCTGTTGCGGTAAACCAAGGTGGTAAACGTAAAGGTGCGGTATGTGCATACTTAGAAACTTGGCACTTGGATATTGAAGAATTCCTAGAGCTTCGTAAAAACACAGGTGATGACCGTCGTCGTACCCACGACATGAACACAGCTAACTGGGTTCCAGATTTGTTCATGCAACGTGTATTTGAAGATGCTGAATGGACATTATTCACACCATCAGAAACACCTGATCTACATGATTTGACTGGCGCAGAATTCGCTGAACGCTATGCGTACTACGAAGGTATTGCCAAAGAACAAAACATGCTACATAAGAAAATCCGTGCGAAAGACTTATGGCGCAAAATGTTGTCGATGTTATTTGAAACTGGTCATCCGTGGATCACATTCAAAGACGTATGTAACTTACGTTCACCACAACAACACGTTGGCGTAGTTCACTCTTCTAACTTATGTACAGAAATCACTTTAAATACCAATAAAGATGAAATCGCGGTATGTAACTTAGGTTCAATCAACCTTGTACAACACGTTCAAGGTGGCAAGTTAGATCGTGAAAAACTAGCTCGCACAGTGAAAACTGCTGTTCGTATGCTCGATAACGTCATCGACATCAACTACTATGCGGTTGAACAAGCACGTAATTCAAACTTGAAACACCGTCCAGTCGGTATGGGTATCATGGGCTTCCAAGATGCTTTATATGAATTGGGCATGGGTTATGGTTCGGATGAAGCAGTAGACTTCGCTGATGAATCTATGGAAGTGATCAGCTACTACGCGATTGAAACTTCAAGTAACTTGGCTGTTGAACGTGGTGTTTATTCAACATTTAAAGGTTCATTGTGGGATCAAGGTATTCTTCCAATCGACTCTTTAGAAATCGTGGCGAAATCACGTCCTGAACGTATGTTCGAAGTTGATCGTACACAACGTTTGGACTGGGATACTTTACGTACCAAAGTTCAAAAAGATGGTATGCGTAACTCAAACGTGATGGCGATTGCACCAACTGCAACTATTTCAAATATTTGTGGTGTTTCTCAGTCTATCGAGCCTACATTCCAAAACCTTTATGTAAAATCTAACCTTTCTGGTGAATTCACAGTGATCAACCCGTACTTAGTACGTGCGTTAAAAGATCGTGGTCTTTGGGACTCTGTGATGGTTAATGACTTGAAACACTTCGAAGGTTCAGTACAAAAAATTGCCCGTATTCCTGAAGAATTAAAAGCAATCTTTGCCACTGCGTTTGAAGTCGATACTCGTTGGATCGTAGATGCTGCATCACGTCGTCAAAAATGGATCGACCAAGCGCAATCACTTAACCTTTACATCTCTGGTGCAAATGGTAAGAAATTGGACATCACCTATAAGATGGCTTGGTTACGTGGTCTTAAAACGACGTATTACCTCCGTGCATTGGGTGCGACTTCTGCTGAGAAATCGACAATCAATACAGGTGCATTGAACGCGGTTAAACCAACGACTGTTGCTGCTCCTGTTGCAGAAGCTAAACCTGCTGTTCCTGCTGAGGAAGAAGGTTTTGCAAATGCAGCACCAGTTCCTCAAGCATGTTCAATCGACAATCCTGATTGCGAAGCTTGTCAGTAATTTTTTAAATAAAAATCCCCCTAAATCCCCCTTTTTATAAAGGGGGACTTCCGCGAAATTATTTTAATTGAAATGGAAACTCCCTCCTTTGAAAAAGGAGGGTTGGGGTGGATTTTAAAAAAAGAGGCTAAGAAATGTTCCATTTAAGTCATAACTACGAGTTAGGCGTAATCGCACTGATCTTAGCCTTTTTAATTTTTTATATACCAATGGCATACGCATTCTTTGCCATTCGTAAGCAACAAAAGCGTAAGCAAAATAAGTAGTGTGGGTATCTGTTCTTTCGAACAAGATTAAGACAACTATCGGCAAAACTTAATTTTGCTTACACAGAATGAGCGTATAGTAGTGACATCTTCGTTTGTAAGATGTCCATAACAGATATAAAGCAACGAAGAGAGAACAAACATGTCTATCCTAAGTTGGGACGATTTCGAAGATGATGAACCGAAACAAGCTGCACAAGCTCACCAGCCTGCGCCCGTCGAACCGAAGAAAACGACTGATTCGCAAGTGGTATCTGATGCACAGCAATCATCGCAGAATTTGGCAACTGCACAATCCGCTGGAACCAATCAAAGAACCACAAAACATTCAACCGATTCCTTGGCAAGAGCATCTGCAGCCTTAGAAACATTGGATGTTGCACCTGGCTTAGAAGAGCTTGAAATGGGTGCACAACGTGTACAAGTTGATGATAAAGCCATGATCAACTGTCGCGCTGACTTGAACCAACTTGTACCATTCAAATATGAATGGGCTTGGCAAAAATACCTAGATGGATGTGCAAACCACTGGATGCCACAAGAAGTCAACATGAACCATGACATCGCACTTTGGAAGTCTGAAAATGGCTTAACCGAAGATGAGCGTACGATTGTAATGCGTTCTTTAGGTTTCTTCTCAACTGCCGATTCTTTAGTTGCAAATAACTTGGTACTTGCGATTTACCGTCACATTACTAACCCTGAATGCCGTCAGTACATTTTACGTCAAGCATTTGAAGAAGCGATTCACACACATGCTTACCAATACTGTATCGAATCTTTAGGTATGGATGAAGGCGAAGTCTTCAACATGTACCGTGAAGTTCCATCAGTAGCACGTAAAGCAGCTTGGGGCTTGAAATATACGCAGTCTTTAAGTGATCCTACTTTCAAAACTGGTACACCTGAAAACGATCAAATCTTACTTCGTAACTTGATCGCATTCTATTGTGTACTTGAAGGGATCTTCTTCTACTGTGGTTTCAGCCAAATCTTGTCAATGGGTCGTCGTAACAAGATGAATGGTGTTGCTGAGCAATTCCAATACATCTTACGTGATGAATCGATGCACTTGAACTTTGGTATCGACATGATTAACCAAATCAAGATCGAAAATCCAAACTTGTGGACTGCTGAATTCCAAGAAGAAATCGTTCAAATGATTCTTGAAGGTACGATGCTTGAGATCGAATATGCGCGTGACACAATGCCACGTGGTGTATTGGGTATGAATGCAGCGATGATGGAAGAATATTTAAAATTCATCGCAAACCGTCGTTTGGCTCAGCTAGGCTTACCTGAACAGTTTGCAGGTGTAAACAACCCATTCCAATGGATGTCTGAAATGATGGACTTGCGTAAAGAGAAGAACTTCTTTGAAACGCGTGTTACAGATTATCAGACTGGCGGTGCTTTAAGCTGGTAATCACATAAAAAACTACCTATTGTGAATAATCATTAATAGGTAGTTTTCTATAAACTCGAAAAATAAATTATTTATAAAAATTAAAACTGCTTCAGAAAAATATAAACAAAGAGTCATAGATGAATATTGTTCAAAAAGAATGTGAAGAAATTTATTCAATTTTAGAAGAAACTGCACAAGATGAAAGTAAAAATAAAGTAGAAAAATCACACAATATAGATTTATCATTTTTAACTATAGGAATTATATCTATAATTTATTCTTTTATAACAAAACTCATATTTTTAAAAAATCCAAATAATATTTTCTTAGAAAGTTCATTTATTTTTTTAGCAATAATTGGGTATATCTCCATAGTAATAAGTCCCTTATGTGGATTAATTATTGATCTTTTCAAAAACTATAAATCAATAAAAAATCCCTTAAGTATTTTATTTAAGAGAATCAATCATTCAACTATAGTTGACATTAAAGCAGCTAAAAAACTATCACTATACAATAAAGATGAATTAGATTTTGCACTTATGGAACTAAAACACGAACTTGAGGATTTTAATAAAAGAATAACCAGCATTACTGGCCAATTAAGTAGGATAGGCCTGTTTCCTGCCATAGTTTTAGGTTTAACCGCCATATCAACACAACTAGGAAAAGATAAAATACTATTGAATAATTTAGGCATTTTAAATCAATTCATAATTTTTTTAACTATTGGAATAATTTTACTTTATTTCTTCTCATTATTCGCAAATTTAAAATCTTCTGACTTAGAGAGAAATGTAAAGATTCTTGAATATGTAATACAGTACAAAAAAGATAATAAAACCATTATTTATGTTTTGGACTACAAGAAATAATCAATTCCTTTAAACTTCAGCAATACTTCAAAATCTTAAATCCAGCGCCGCACATTTGGGTACTCTTCTAGAGAAATACCACCTTCTAACGCATGTACAACAATGGTCATAACACAATATCTGCAATGGTAACTTCTTTGGTCGCTAACCATTTATACCGTGATAAATGACCAACAACAAGAACAAGGATTTGCCCAAAAGATTTAAACTTAAAAATTCAGATGACTTTACTTATCCTTCGAGAAGATTCAGAAATTGGTTCTTAAATAATTAAAATACGCAAAACTTGCCCTTACTCACATTTTATAAACTATTGTAAATAGATATCACATATTGGCTAATTTATGAAAATAACCAATATTTAAACAAACCATTAACTAAATTCTTTTATTTACCAATATTTACCGCATTACCCAATTTAAAATTTATATAAAAACGTCATGATTTTTCAATAAATCAATTATTTCTTTTTACCATTTTTAATAATAATTTCATCAGCTGTCACATCACGCTACAAAATATTCCCTATTTATTTTCAGGTTTTTTATCGTTTTTTATCATTAAACAATGTATTCCTTAGTGCTTTTGCATTAAAATAGGTCATTATCTTTTCATCATTCGTCACCACCCTCTCCTCACTTTTATAGAGTGGTCGCACGAATAAAACATGCCTTTGAAAATTCGCGTGGCTAATAAACTGTAATGAATCAAGCAACCCATAATTCTATGGAAATGATTACCAACATCCGTGTATTGGATGAATGGCAAGAAGAAATTCCAGAGGATTTATATATTCCCCCAGCTGCATTCGAAATTCTGCTTGAACATTTCGAAGGACCACTCGACTTTTTAATTTACCTGATTCAGAAAAGTGGTTTTGATCTATTACAATTAGATATTGCCCCGATTGCCACTCAATATTTGTCTTATATGGACAATATGAAGTCGCTAAATATCGAACTTACCGCTGACTATATGGTGATGGCAGCTTTGTTAGCAGATTTGAAATCTCGCTTATTGTTACCGAAACCGAAAACAGTCAATATTGAAAAAGATCCAAAACAAGAATTGATTGACCGTTTAGAAACTTATTTACGGATCAAAAAAGCGGCTGAACATTTAGGGCAAATGCCTGTTTTAGATCGAGATACTTATCCAACCAATGTCGCGATTGGTCATATTCCAAAAGTATATGAAGGTTATGATGTCGAGATGTTAAGAGATGCTTTGTATTGCATTTTTAATCGTCCCGAGCCTGTTACTCATAAAATTGAACAAGAACCTGTTTTACTTGAAGAGCGTATAGCCTATATCGAACACATGGTGGAGTCTGGTGAAGTTCTCAGTTTTCAAGAATTACTCAAACCAAACCAAGGTCGTATGGGCATGGTTGTGACATTTATGGCAATCTTAGAACTGACTCGTCAGCAGAAAGTTCAGATTATTTCATCGGGTGTCGAAGCTCCCCTTTCTATTCAAGGAGCAACTGCATGACCATTGATCAAAATAATGCCTTCAATGTAGACGAGCTACATCATGAAGTTCTGATGCAACTTGAAGCGATTATCTTTGCCAGTGATGCACCAGTTTCGATTGCTCGCTTAAAAGAAGCTTTTCAAAATCAATATTCAAAACAACAATTGCAAAATTATTTACAGCAATTGTCTGTATTACAACATGGTCGCTCAATTGAACTGATCGAAACTGCACAAGGTTATCGTTTTCAAGTTCGTGCCAAATATCGCAATGTGATTGCACAAGTTTGGCCAGATCGACCAACGAGATTATCCCCATCACTGTTAGAAACAGTATCAGTGATCGCTTATCATCAGCCTGTAACCCGTGCTGATATTGAGCAAATACGAGGAGTTACGAATAATAGTCAAATACTCCGGACTTTATTCGACTGGAACTGGATTAAAGAATCTGGTTTCCGTGAACTCCCTGGTAGACCTGCGTTGTTAGTGACAACGCCACAGTTTTTAAATGCTTTTGGTCTAGTATCTTTAGATCAATTGCCTCCCCTGCAGGACGCCAAGGAAGCTTTTATGGCTTTGGACGCGCAAGCTCCAAAATCTTAAATAGGTGCTCTGTTGATGATTATTTCTAAGGTTATGCTGTCATGAGTGAAAAATTGCAAAAGGTACTCGCACGAGTTGGTTTGGGCTCTCGCCGTTATATGGAAGAGGTCATTGCGGCTGGTCGTGTAAGTGTCAATGGGCAGGTTGCTCAAGTGGGCGAACGTATCGAACCAGGTGATGAGCTTCGCATCGATGGTCGTAAAGTTCAGTTCCAAATTGAAGACGAAATTCGTCGCCGTGTCTTGATTTATTATAAACCTGAAGGTGAAATCTGCTCTCGCAATGATCCTGAATCTCGTCCGACTGTGTTTGATCACTTACCTCCTATTGCCAACGATCGCTGGGTGATGGTGGGTCGTCTGGATATTAACTCTACGGGTCTACTCCTATTTACAAACGATGGTGAACTTGCCAATCGTTTAATGCATCCCTCAAATGAAATCGAACGTGAATATGCCGTTCGTGTCATGGGAGAAGTAACGCCTCAACTAAAAAACAACATGATGAATGGCGTTGTTTTAGATGATGGTCCAGCAAAATTTGAATCTTTCTCTGAAATTGGTGGAGAAGGGATCAACCGCTGGTACCAAGTCGTAGTAAAAGAAGGTCGTAACCGTGAGGTTCGCCGTATTTTTGAATCACAAGGTCTAAAAGTAAGTCGCTTGCTTCGTACACGTTACGGCACAGTGATTTTGCCTCGTGAACTTCGTACAGGTCGTTGGATGGAATTAGATAAAGCTGAAATTGATAATTTGACTAAAGCCGTAGAACTTAAACCACGTCAAGGCACGGGTTTATTTGGTATGGCAAAACGTCGTACTGAACGTATGCAAGATAAACCGATGGCAGCACGTCGCGGTGGTTTCTTACGTCAACAACGTCGTGATAGCGAAGGTGATGATTTTCAATCACAAAATCATCATGGGAATAACCACCAACAGCAAGAACGCCGTAGTTTTCAACCGACTATGAACCAATATGGTCAAAACCGTTCTGAAAATCGTAGCGAAAACCGTTTTGACAATCGCAACGATCGTTCTGACAGCCGCAATGAACGTTCTGAAAATCGTTTTAACAAAGCACGCTCTGCGGGCAATGGCGGTAATAGCTACAATAAAGATCGTAGCGACAATCGTGGTAACACGTTTAACAGCAATCGCTCAGACAATCGTTATGGTCAACAAAACCGTAACAACCGTGTCGAAGGACGTTACAACCCAAATGAACGTTTAGAAACAGGTGACCGTCAAGAACGTGAGCAACCTGAAAAGAAAAAACCATTTGTTGTGAACAAAGGTTTTAAAAAGTTCTAAGTCATCAATAGACTAAAACTTGAAAAGCCACTATCTTTGTATAGTGGCTTTTTTTATTGGGATAAAAATAACAAAATGAATAAACGCTATTTCATCTTGATTCCACTATTTTGTATTTGGTTAATTGCAAGTCTAGTAATCGCCTATCAAGGGCAATTTTATTCAGAATACCTGATTGAGTTTCTAAAAAAGCAACCGCAAAACTACCCATATCCCATTTTTCAAGTGTTAACCTTATCGTTTATTTATGGAATATGGCTTCTCAGTTATGCTTTTCTTTTGTGTTCCAATTGGAGCGTAAAGCATCCATATATCACGTATACCTTGTGTTCAATCCTTCCGATCCTCTTATCGTCCTATGGATTTTTCATCGCCTTTGTATCCGCACTTCATGTCATTGCATTTATTCTCATCAGCATCGCAACCACATTACTACACTTTTTATTACTTCCTGCACTCATACCTGTTTATCGTAAATATGTTTATCCAAACAAAGTACATCTGCATCTTAATTAAGTGCAAAAAAGCCACTGCTTAGAGGGATGAGTAGCACAGCTAAGTAAGATCACTAAAAATTATTTTAGTTATAAGAAGTTCCCCCTCTTTTCCAAAGAGGCGTTAGAGGGAGATTTCAGAATTTTTCCCAATAATTTTACTTAGCCGATCAGTATTAACTCCTTAAAGTGGCTTCATCCAAATAAGACAATCAAATATATTCACTCGTCCCTTGCGGAATCGCACTTAACAAACGCTTGGTATACTCATGTTTTGGCGATGCATACAACTCATCTGAATTGGCGATTTCAACAATATCACCATGATTCATTACCATGATTTGATCAGAAATATATTTCACCACAGACAAATCATGTGAAATGAAGATATAGCTCAAACCATATTCATCCTGTAAATCTTGAAGTAAATTCAATACTTGCGCCTGAACTGAGACATCCAGTGCAGAAACAGATTCATCACAAATCAAAATTTCAGGTTTTAAAGTCAAACAACGTGCAATCGCAATACGTTGACGTTGCCCGCCTGAAAATTCATGCGGATAACGGTGAAATGCCTGTGCAGGTAAACTGACTTTTTCCAGTAAATCCAAAGCCATTTTTTTACGTTCAGCATCATTCGCGCCAATCTGATGAACTTGCATGGGTTCCATCAAGATTTGCCCCACAGTAAAGCGCGGATTCAATGATGCGTATGGATTTTGGAAAATGATCTGAATCTTACGTTGATATTGTGCAAAATCTTTGTCAGACATTGCCAAAATATCTTTGCCTTGGAACAGCGCCTTACCACCTGAAGCTTGTTGCAAACGCATCAGCAATAAACCAATGGTGGTTTTACCTGAGCCTGATTCACCGACCAGCCCTAAAGTTTTACCTTTTGCCAGTTGGAATGATGCACCTTTCACCGCTTGGAATTCATCTTTAGCAAAGAAACCTTTACGACTAAAAAATGATTTTTTCAAATCTTGCACATCGAGAATGATTTCTTCATTGCCTGTTAAACCACGTTGACGATCAGCCTTTTTCGCTTCTGATAAGTTCCCATTTTCAATGGCTTGATCATCTTTTTGCGTCATAAAATCATTGATCGTCGGTAAGCGATACGGACGACGTGAAAGTTGCGGACGACACATTAGCAGTGCTTGGGTATAAGCATCTTGCGGATTTTCCAATACCGCTTTAGCTAGGCCTTGTTCACGAATCTCACCATGACGCATTACAATCACTTCATCTGCAATTTCACCAACCAATGCCAAATCATGGGTAATAAACAACATCGACATTTGACGACGTTTACGCAATGATTCTAATAAATCAATAATTTGTTTCTGAATGGTTACATCAAGTGCCGTGGTTGGTTCATCTGCAATGAGTAATTTCGGCTCACAGGCAATCGCCATCGCAATCATGACTCGCTGTTGCTGACCACCAGACAACTGACTTGGATAAGCATCAATCTTACTTTCAGGTGCAGGAATACCGACTTCTTTGAGTAGTTCCAATGCTCGCGCTCTTGCCTGCTTGCGTCCATAACCTAAATGAATCCGCATGATTTCAGCAATCTGATCGCCCACAGTAAAAACAGGATTCAATGAAGACATCGGCTCTTGGAAAATCATGGCAATCTCTTTACCACAGATTGCACGCATTTCCTTTTTACTAAGACTGAGTAAATCCTTTCCTTCAAATATAATTTTACTTTTTTCAGCAATTTTAGACTGACCTTGGGGCAATAAACCCATGGTTGCCAAAGACGTGACCGATTTACCACTGCCCGATTCACCCACCAAAGCCACAGTGGTATTGGCTGGAATTTGAAAAGAAATCCCTTTCACAGTTTCCACAAATTGCTTATTTTCACCCTTGAAACTAACGCTCAGGTTTTCAACACTCAACAAAACATCAGAATTTGTTGATGCAGAAGTTGTTGTTGCTTGTTCTAACATCGTTCTGCTCCTTATTTGAGTTTCGGGTCTAATGCATCACGCAATGCATCGGTGAACATGGAGAATGCTGTGACTAAAATCGCCATCGCGACTGATGCAGCAACCAATTGCCACCATTTACCTAAAATCAATTCACTTTGCGCTTCATTCAACATACTTCCCCAAGACACCACGCCCACAGGAACACCAAAACCCAAGAAGCTGAGAATCACTTCTGATTTGATAAATGAAACCACAAGAATCGACATTTGAACCAAGGCAATATGACTCACGTTCGGGAAAATATGTACAAACATACGGCGCATATTACTGACACCAATCGCTTTGGCAGCCAGTACATACTCACGAGAAGTATGTTTCAAATATTCCGCACGAATTAAACGAAATACCCCAGTCCATCCCGTTAGTCCGAGAATGAGGACAATGGAAAGAATACCTTTCTGTTGAAGCACCGCAGCGATTGCCAAAACCAAAAGTAAGTATGGAATAGAAGTGAAAATGTTATAAAACCAGTTCAGTATATCATCCACCCATCCACCAAAATAACCCGCAATTGCACCTAAAATTGTCCCAATCAAAACTGCGACAAATGCTGCGACCACACCGACAATAATTGAGGTTTCAGCACCTTTAATGGTTTTTAACAGAACATCTTGTCCCCATTTATCTGCACCAAAAGGCAAGGTTTGTTTGAGTTCACTTTTTTGATCAAGTAAATGCCCACCCAACTGTTGATCAATCGCTTTCATATCTTCTGCAAGTGGATCTTGAATACCGTAATAATCAATCGCACCACCCGAAGCTTGTTCTGTTGCAATTTCAGCATTCAGTTCTTTGATCACATCTTTCAAAGGGTCAACAGGATTTTCAGGCAGTGCTTCGACTGTTGCTGCTTTTTTAGCAGGATCAGTATTACTTTGATCAGCCCCAATAAAGGTCGGCGGTGCATAGCTGACCGCGACTTCTTTATTCCAATCTTTTGCAATCAATCCTGTCATCGACAGAGTTAACATGACAAAGAAACATAGCACCACAAATAAGGATACCATCGCGATACGATCTGCTTTCAGGCGTCGCATTGCCAACTTCCACAGTCCAGGTGAAGTCTGTTCGTCTTGAGCATCTACTTTTTTAGATAAAATTCCAAGCATGGCTCACCTACTTCAACTGTACGCGTGGATCGACCACTTTATAAATCAAGTCAGCCACAAGGTTAAAAATCATCGTTGCAGCAGCAACATATACCGTAATCGCTTTAATAACAGGAAAGTCACTCCGTTCCACCGCGATAATCACCTCACGACCTATCCCAGGAATCCCGAAGAATCGCTCAATTAAGAAAGCACCAATCAGCAATGCGGGTAAGCTTGACATTACATCGGTAATAATTGGAATCGAAGCATTACGAAGAACGTGAATACCGAGAATACGTCCCTCACTCGCCCCTTTGGCACGTGCAGTCCACACATAATCTTGATTGACTTCATCTAAAACAAAACTACGATATAAACGTAAAGTGGGTGCAATACTCACCACCAACATGATTAGAATTGGGAGTAATGAATATTTGAATAGATTTTCACTAAAGCTATCACTCCAACCTTGGACAGGAAACCAACCCAATTTATAAGCCAGCCCATATTGGAACACGATGATGTAGACCAAAATACTGATCGCCATTGCCACCGTACACAGCATCATCACCATACGATCTGTCAAAGAACCACGCACTGAAGCAACCGCTAGAGCAAGGATAATTGAAATCACGGTTTGTAAAATAACCAGTGGAATCATGATAGTGAGCGATGGTCCCAGACGAGTCAAAATAATGTCTGATACTGATTCGCCTGTACTCCAACTATAACCATAGTCAAAAGTGACGATTTGTTTAATGAAAATCCATAACTGCACATAATAGGGTTGGTCAACACCCAACTGTTGACGAATATTCTCAATTTGTTCTGGATTCGCCATTTTCCCTGCAAGGATATAAGCAGGGTCACCCCCAACCCAGTTAAACAGGAAAAATATCAGCAACACGACTCCCAACATGGTAGGAATCATTTGCCATATACGACGTGTGATATATGCCAACATGGTTTTAAATTCCTATCAACGTTGTCCTGTAATTTCTTTAAAGAACGCTTTGTTATCTGGTTCTCTGCCTAAAAAATCTACTACCAATTGCGCAGCTTTCTTCTGACCACCTTGTGACAAAATCGCCTTACGATAACGCGCGCCAACTTCTGGATTATTTAAGTTATCACCAAATGCTGAGAGCATATCGAGTGCCATGACTTCCGACCACATATAGCCATAATAGCCGACTTGATAACCCCCCATGATATGACCAAACTGTCCTGGGAATTCTGTCGTTGGCACATGACCAAGTGCGGTATCTCCTTCGAGTTTTTTCCAAACATCTAAAGGCTGCGTTTTAAGTGCATCTTTCGTATGCAATGCCATATCAAATTGTGCATATAAAGTCTGACGTGCATAGCGCAAGCCACGACCATAGTTATGTACCGCTTTGAGTTTTTCAATCAGTGCATCATCGACACGTGGACAATCTGGTTTACAGTAATCTGCAAGTGTCGATAAAGTTTCTTTACGACGTGCCCATTCCTCATACATCTGCGAAGGTGCTTCAACAAAGTCGCGTTCTACAGAAGTCCCTGATTGTGAGGCATAGCGTGTATTTGAAAGAATGCCATGTAGTGCATGACCAAACTCATGTACAAAAGTTTCTAGTTCATCACTATTCAAACCTTTGCGGTTAAAGTTGGTGACCAATGCTGAAATTGGTTTACGTCCTGTTAAAGTGCTTCCGCCATGTACACTCCACACCGCAGCATGACCATATTTGCCTTCACGCGGAAATTTATCCATATACAAGCCACCTAAAAGCTGACCTGTTTTTTTATCAGTGACATCATAATATTCAACTTCATCTTGCCAAGTTTCAACTTTGGCAGGTTTGAAATCGATGCCATAAAGGTTGGATGAAATGGCAAATAACCAATCTTGAGAAGCCTGAGTTGGGAAATATTCACGTAGTTTTTCTTGGTCTACTTTGTATTTTTCTTGGCGTAACTTCTCACTCCAATAGCCCTCACTCCAGCGATTAATCTCAGCTTTTTCAATCGGAATATTTAAAGTTTTGGCTTTGAATTCACGTAAAGTTTGTACTTCTTGCTTTTCTAAAGGTGTCACGGTTTTGTGTACATCATTTAGGAAGTTGTTGACTGTTTCTGGATTTTTCGCCATGCGATTTTTCAATGTCCAATCTGCATAACTGGCTTTACCAAACAACTGCGCCGACTCATAGCGCAAGTCCATTGCTTGCTTCAGCAATACTAAATTCTTTTCTGTACCACGACGTGTATACGCGATTTGATAACGCTTACGTGCTTCATCACTATCGGCTAACTGCATGAATGGAAGATATTCAGGATACTCAAAACCGAGCAGATAATTACCCTTTTCATTTTTCTTCAAATTGGCAATATAGCTGTCAGGTAAACCATTTAACTCAGCAGGGGTAAATTCTAGTTTTTCAGGATTATCACGCACATTACGTGCATATTCTTGTTGAATCTTGGTCAACTCGTCCAAAATCACTTTTAAACGTGCTTGCTTTTCCGCAGGCAATTGCACGCCTGTATCTTCAAAACCATCTAAAATATCTTGGCGAAACTTTTGATCAATCTCATTGTCCGCTTTGGATTTCACAATTTGCTGATACAATTTTTTATCTTGATATACTTCAGTAAGAAACTGACTAATTTTAACTTCGCAATCATCCGCTGCTTTGCGTAGATCAGCACTTGGATCGACATTACTCATTAGCCCCACTGGACCATAAAAGTCTTCAAATGTTGAGAAAATCTGATCCCACTTTGCTAAAACATCCGCGGCAGATGCATTTTTCTTTAATTTAATTTTAGCAAATTCAGCCAATTTTGCTTTCGTCCCTGCAATATTGGCATCGCACTGTGTAGGAATATCTTTGGCTTGAAGCTTAGGTAAAGTACTACGTTCAGTATTAGCAAAAGCCAATTGCCCCATTCCTATCGTAAGCACACATAGTGTTGTGAGTTTGAATGCTTTCATTTTCCATTTTCTCCATTCTTCAATTTATTAAATTTCTAATTTCAATCTATTTACATTTCAAAATTTAGCCTAGATATCACATCCAGCCCACTGTGAGAGTTTGATTTAACTTACTTTTTTAAATCAAAATACATCCATTCAGATGGTAAAATCGGATGCTTTTTAAAACCAATCACGCGTGGTTGTGCCAAGGCATTACGATAACGTGAGGACGCAAATTGCACAGGCATATACACTTCCATTATTCTTGCCATTTTGCGATATAAAGCATCTCTCTCAGGACCCGGTTTCATTTTTTGCGTCTGCTCATACAAACGATCATATTCAGGAATTTTCATACAACCATTATTGGTAGCATGAATATTTTTGCCATAAAACAACTGCATAAAATTATCTGCATCAGGATAATCCGCCACCCAAGCAGACGCTTTAAACATGGTTTTACACTGCTTTTCTGCTTTTAATGATTCAGCAAATGGCATCGACTTGGTGGCCATTTTGATTTTGATATTATCCAAAGTCTTTTTCCAAAACTCAGCACCCTGCTGACTACGTGCAGTATTCCCTGTCGTCATTTCGATCACCAAAGGTTCACCATTGGGCAATGTCCGCCAACCATCAGCGCCGACTTTATAGTGATAACGATCTAAGAGTAAATTGGCGGCTTTGATTGAATAAGGAATACTGCTTTTATAGTTCGGGTCATGACCGACAATACCTTGTGGAATTGGATATTGCAGTTTTTCAGCATCACCTTTCGATAACACTTTGATCTGTGTATCTGCTGAATATGCCATTGCCATCGCACGGCGTAATGCAATCTTATCTTTGCTTAAACCACCAACAACAGGATTCCGCATATTCCAATAATGATAGTCAATAGATGGATCAAGAATACGAGACAGTTGTACCCCTTTTTTTGCCAATTCTGGTTTCAACTTTCCATCTTGAATGGCTTGAACCACCAAATCACCATCTAAAATAAAAAGATCAGTTTCATTCTTACTAAATGACAACCAACGTGATTGTCCTTCTTCCATCACTTGAATATCGACCACACCAATTTGAGGCATTTTTTTGCCTTTCATTGCATCTACGATTTTTTGATCTTCAGGTGTAGA
This sequence comes from Acinetobacter sp. WCHAc060025, assembly GCF_004209355.1. Classification (NCBI taxonomy): domain Bacteria; kingdom Pseudomonadati; phylum Pseudomonadota; class Gammaproteobacteria; order Moraxellales; family Moraxellaceae; genus Acinetobacter; species Acinetobacter sp. WCHAc060025. The sequence continues at coordinate 124,649 of NZ_SGSX01000011.1, forward strand.
TGCTTTGAAATCCCAAATATAACTACGAAAATCAGGATTGGCTTTAAGGATGATCCGTGAACCTGGCACCCATTTTGATAAGACATAAGGCCCTGTGCCCACTGGATTCTTCATTGCAAATCCAGCTTTATCACGATAGTGTTCAATCACTTCACGTGCGACAGCCCCTGCGGGTTGATGCGCCAATAGCATAGGAAAATTTTGATCAGGTTGTGTCAATTTAATCACTAATGTATAGCGATCAGTCGCTTTTAAACCATCAACAGGACGATCATAATTAAATTTGCCTGTTTTTTTGGCATCTGCAAGAACACTATCCATTCCTGCCACTTTGCCATCAAGCAACCAACTATTCGGTGAATGTAAACTAGGATCTAACAGTCGCTTATAAGAATAGACATAATCTTGCGCAGTGAGTTCTCGTGGTTTTCCTTTAAATACAGGATCTTTGGCAAAAAAAATGCCTTTTTGAATTTTAAAAGTATAAGTCAGACCATCCGCACTGACTTCAGGCAATGCGACTGCTGTGCGTGGAACTAATTTTGCAGGTGAGGCTAAATAATCGTAAGTGTACAAACCTTCAAAAATAGAATTATGCACATGAGCAGAATAGAGATCTTGTGTACCTGCTGGATCAAAGCCTGTTTCGGCAACGGGGAATACATAACGTAAGACCTTGTTAGGATCAGCACTGCTCTGGGCAAACCCATGCATTGAGCCAGTTAAAGCCACACTTGCGAATAGTATACTTAAGCCTATGTGTTTGAACTTCCGATTAAAATTATCCTTCATCATTCCCTTCAACTTCATTCTTTATTTTTTAACTGGCTGAATATCAACATATTGCCACACGCTATTCATCATTGGATGTGCTTTATAACCTTGCACTTGCGGATGCATTAGCCAACTACGTAAGCGTGTGCTCCCCACAATCCATGGATTATCCGCTTCAATTTGACGATTCATTTTTTCATATAAAGGAATACGTTGCTGAGGTAGTAATGCTAAAGCTTGTGTGTAAAGTGAATCATAGGCTTTGGACTGATAACAACTGATATTACCTCGACCAGAGTTCGGTCCATATAAAAGTTGTGCGAAGTTTTCACCTTCGGGAAAATCAGCAATCCATGCACTGCCCCACAGCATATATTTACATTGCATGGCGGCTTTCATATTGTCAGCAAAATTACTCACAATAAACTCACTGCGCAATCCAACTGCATCTAAATTCTTTTTCCATAATTCAGATAAAATCGCATCTTTTGAACTACTTTGCATCAAGAATTTGATGCTTAAAGGCTTACCATTTGGCAAGGTTCGATAACCATCTTTACCTTTTTTATAACCAAAGCGATCGAGTAATTTATTGGCAAGTAAAGGGTTATAAGCAATACTACTTCTATATTTAGGGTCATAACCTTGCACCCCCTCTGGAATGAACATTTCAGCTTTTGTTGCTTGCCCTTTATATAATTGTTTGATCGACTCTTCATCATTATAAGACATCGCAATAGCACGACGTAACGCAATCTTATCGAGACTAAAACCACCAATCACAGGATCTTTCATATTGATCGAGGTATAAGTCACTTCAGGATCTTTATTTTGAAATAACTTAATGCCGAGCTTTTGTAGCGCTGGTTTGAGCTGCTTGCCATCTAAAGCTTGCGGGACAGCATTTGAAGTAAGTTTATCGTAATCTAGTTGCCCCGATTTAAATGCTAACCAACGTGATTGTTCTTCTTCGATAATACTGATATTGACCTTGCCGACTTGAGGCATCTGCTTGCCTGACATTTCCTTGACCAGCTGATTGTCCCATGCAGTGCCCGTGGATTTGTAATTCCATGTAAAACCACGATAGTCAGGGTTTGCGACCAATTCAATTTTACTGCGTGGCACATAGCGACTGAGTTGATAAGGTCCTGTTCCGACTGGATGTTGGCCTAGACGATCACCATAAAATTTAACCACTTCTCTAGCTGTAGCACCAAAGGTCACATAGGCAAGAATATACGGAAAATTATAATCAGAACGCGTTAAAGTAATTTGTAAGGTATATTTATCCAGTGCTTTTAGCCCAGCAATCGGTGCGTCGTAGTTAAACTTACCTGTTTTTTTCGCTGAATCGACCAGTTGATTTAAGCCAACTATTTTACCGTCAATGAATGAGAACGTTGGCGAAACATTTTTAGGGTCACTGATCCGCTGAATCGAATAAATATAATCTTGCGCAGTTAACTCACGACGCTTTCCTTTAAAAGCAGGATCGTCGGTAAAATAAATTCCTTGTTTAATTTTAAAAGTATAGACTTTACCGTCTTGCTCAATTTTAGGTAAGGTCTGAGCGGTGTTTGGAACGAGTACTACTGGTCGAGCAAGGTAATCATATTTTAATAATGGCTCAAAAATCGCCTCTGCAATATTGCCACTATAAAAATTATAAGTTTTGACCATATCAAAACCATCATCTGGTGCTTCAAATGCTAGATTTAAAACTTTATTTGGCTGTGCAGGTGTTTTCGCAACTGCTAGCTCCCCACCACTTATTGCACACGCCAGTAGCACAACTTGTAAAAACTTCGATTCCAAATTCATACCTATCTATTTTTATTTATCAAATTGGGTTAAACATCCTGTTTATATTTCCATCATCTTTATGCGCCATTTGGCAACGCCTTAAACAGTAAAATAACACTAGAGAAAATTAGATGTTATAACAGTTTAAATTTAAATCAAATTTCATTTTTTAAGTCCAACTCAACCCAATTTAATTTATTTTTATCTTGGGGTCTGTTGACATTTGTTGCGTAAAAATAAAGAGATAGTAAATTGATTAAAACGAGGAATTAATGCTCTGCATCCTGCACTATATTGTCCTGCATTGTAGTCATATGACTATTTTCTACATCAATCTTTCAGGTGATAAAAATCTTAGATCTTTTGTACTCACCATACGAATAGGATTTTTTTAGTAAAATACTATATATTTTTAAGAGTTATAGCGATATAGTTTGCACTTAGTTCACCGATAACAATACAGCAATATCGAGAAATACAATAAATAGATAATTTCCAATACAGTTATGACACATATTTCTTAAACTAACTGATGAGTTTGGTTATCTGAATAATGACGTATAGATTTTCATTGGTACTTTTCAAATCTTGTTTAGGCAAATTTAGACCAGATTTTTGAAATGATTTTAAATCAATCAAAAATTAAATGTTGTCAATATTTTATTGTTTAACGCTTATTATGGGAGTAAAGATGGGCAAGCGTTTTACAGAATTAGAAAATAGCACAACCAAGCGCTTTGTTAGTTTGGGTATCGTTATTCTCCTACATCTTATAGTTCTCTACGGATTAAGCACAGCACTATCAAAAAAAGTAGAAAAACCAACAGAAGCTCCTGTCGAAGCTCTTATTTTTCAGGACACTGTACCTAAATCTGAAAGTTTACATGTGGTTGATCTGCAATCTAAATCCACTATCGCAGTAAAAAAAACAGCGAAAACGACACACGCCAAAACCAATAAAAAACCATTAGGGAAAACTAAATCGACTTCATCCAATTCGGCAAGTTCGGCAAGTTCGGCAAGTTCGGCAAGTTCGGCAAGTTCGGCAAGTTCGGCAAGTTCGGCAACAGATACCGAATTACCTGCTTCAAGTCCACAAGCCTCATTAACATCAACAGCATCCTCTTCAACCACAACAATAAAACCAAAAGGTGAAACGCGTGGTGTCACCGCTGGGGAAAAAGCCTGTAAGCGCCCAGAATATCCAGATGACGCAATAGCAAAGAAAGAACAAGGGAGCGTTATTGTTTCACTCTTTGTCAGTCGTAATGGTGTTGTAAAAGAATCGAAAATTAAAAAAACCACTGGGAGTAAAGCTTTAGACCAAGCAGCTGCTAAGGCTTTCAGTTTATGTGGTTTCAAACCCGCATTAAAAGATGGTGAACCTCAAGATGCGTGGTACGACATTCCTTATGAATTTGAACTGGATGAATAAAAACTAATGCACAAATTAGCAATGAATAAATTAATAAAAATTTTGGAGATAACAGATGTATAACACGCGATCAATTCAACGTTTTATCTTCGCAGGAATCTTAGCAACGAGCACTTTACTTCCTATTGTTGCAGTGTTTGCAGAAGAAGAGTCCGCAACACCTGTAGCTGTAGAAACAACAAATACAGTATCAAATGATGTACCTGTACCTCCACTGCAACCTGTTGCTGTTCAGCCTGTATCTAATCCATACAGCTTTGAAGCTTTATGGAATGATGGTGATGTGATTACAAAGTCAACAATCTTCATTTTATTACTCATGTCAATTGGGACGTGGTACATCATCATTACCAAGTTTATCCAACAAGCAAAAATTCAACGGCAAGCCAAAGAAGCTGAAGTTAAATTTTGGGCAGCGTCTTCAATTGATACAGCCGCTGAAACCTTAACCGAAGCCAGTGTCTATCGCTTTATTGCTGAAAAAGGCATTAATTCTACTAAAAAGCATGGTGGCAACTTACTTGAACGAATCGATTTCAACACTTGGGTGACGATTTCTATCCAACGTGCCATTGATAAAATCCAGAGCCATTTAAGTGGTGGCTTAGCTTTCCTAGCAACTGTTGGCTCAACCGCACCATTTGTTGGATTGTTTGGTACAGTTTGGGGAATTTACCATGCATTAACAGCGATCGGTATTTCAGGTCAAGCCTCGATTGATAAAGTCGCTGGCCCTGTTGGTGAGGCATTGATTATGACTGCAATCGGTCTTGCTGTCGCAGTCCCTGCTGTACTGGGTTATAACTGGTTAATACGTCGCAACAAAGCTGTTTTAGACAACGTACGTGCTTTTGGCTCAGATTTACATATGGTCTTGCTCAGTGGCGAAATCAAAAATGATTCGAAAAGCAACAGCAAATAAGAGAGCCAACAATCATGGAAATGAATATCCGCTCAGACGATGATGAAAATGATTTCATTGCAACTATCAACACTACTCCTTTGGTGGATATTATGTTGGTTTTGTTAATTATTTTCCTTATCACTGTCCCCGTTGTGATCCATACTGTACCTGTAAAATTACCTGAGGAAAAAACTGCGCCTTATGTCACTCAGCCCATCAATATTCAAATTGCCGTCAATAAAGCAGGTGATATTTTTTGGAATGAAAAGTACATTGCAGACAAAACAACACTGATCAGCCGTCTACAAGTTGAAGCTAAGAAAACGCCTCAGCCTGAAGTTCATATACGCGGTGACCAAGTTACAAAATTTGAAGCCATCGATGAAGTGATCAGTGCCGCAAAGAATGCAGGGATCGGTAAAATCGCTTTTGTCACTACACCTGTCGCAGCACCATAGTCGGGAGAAACATCTTATGGGTATGAATGTTGGTTCCAATAAAGACGATGATGATGTGATGTTAGACATCAATATGACACCACTTATTGATGTGATGTTGGTATTGTTGATTATGTTTATTATCACCATACCAATTCCCAATAACTCGATTAACATTGACTTGCCTAATGGCGCGCCACCACCACCAACCAATGAGAAACCACCTGAGCCTGTTAACTTAAAAATTGATACGCAAGGTAAAATTTTTTGGAATGGTCAGCCCGTTGCAGATAAACAGGCTTTAGAAGTTTTGTTTAATGGTGTAGCACAACAAAAAGATCAAGACACGATCAAAGTGCAACCTGACAAAATGACTGAATATAAAGATGTTGCAATGGTCATGGCAGCTGCTCAACGCTTAAATGTGAAAAAGATTGGTATTTCAGCCAGTCAATAAACGTCAAAATTGATCTAAAACCGCTCAACATAATTGTATGGGCGGTTTTTATATAAGTAAAAGCGGTTCTTTAATAATTCATAAAGACTGTACAATTACTCAAACCGCTACATCCGCGTTTGTTCAATTAAATCAAATTGTTCAGAAGAATCATGTTGTGCAATCGTCGCGTGTAACGCAAAGTTTGCCCCACCTACATTATTCCAGTGCTCAATAAACCACTGCATACAAACCTGTGAAGCAACAGACCAAATATCTATGCCTTGCGCTAAATATTCAGCCTCGAATGACTGAGGATAAACCCCATCAATCAAAATCAAATTTGGATCGATGACACTTGGATAACGAGCTTCACCATTGACTAAAACAAAATGTTCAGAATGATTTTCATCTAAAAAGAACACTCGAATTGGAAATTGTTCTGTAAATTGCTCAGAGAATATCTCAAAAGCTAAAGTTTTCACTTCAAGCGGATAACGCTGTTGAATGAGTTGCACTAATACAGGTACGAGTAAGTCATCGAATGTCTTTAAGTGGTTTAAGATCTGAGATTGAACGTCTTGATTTTGATTCATCTTCGCTATTCTTATTCAACAGTTATACACAAAAGGATGTTATTGAATATTCAATAACATCCTTACAATACACCCAGCGCAGAATAACTAAAAGCCTCCGCTGTTCTCAATAAATTTTCGCTCAATCTCAATGCGTATTAAGCTTTTTTCACAAACTCAGATTTTAGTTTCATCTGACCAATACCATCAATTTTACAATCAATATCATGACCATCACTGCTATCTGCAACTAAGCGAATATTCTTCACTTTCGTACCGACTTTCACCACTGATGATGAACCTTTGATTTTCAAATCTTTAATCACAGTGACCGTATCACCATCGACTAAAACATTTCCAACCGCATCTTTAATTATGGTTTGCTCATCGGCTTGCCCCTGTTCACCCTCTTTCCACTCATGGCTACATTCAGGACAAATCAACAAATCTGCGTCTTGATAAGTATATTCAGAATTACATTTTGGGCATGCAGGTAAAGACATAATAAAGCTCAAGAACAATTCAAAAAGACGATCATATCATTTATATATTTTTCATCAACTTAAAACCATATTTAAATTAAGGAATAAATACTATTTCAATGTCGCCAATACATCGATCAATACCGTGACATGATTACGCCCTTCATTTTTCGCTGCTGTAAGCAAGGTCACCGTTTCATCATTGGTCAATTGCTTTAACTCAGCCAATTGAGACTGAACACTTTGCAACTCAGCCTTATACCTTTGCTGAAACTCATCCCAACGATTTTCAATATCTTCGTGATACCATTTACGCAGTTCATTGGATGGCGTGATTTCTTTTAGCCACAGGTCAATTTTTGCGTCTTCCTTTTTAATACCGCGCGCCCATAAACGATCAACTAAAATTCGTTTGCCATCATTTTCAGACGGCGCCTCATAAATACGTTTGGTTTGAATCATTTTTATGCCTTATTTCTTATTTAAATTTTACTGATCTGGAATACTTGGATTCACGAGAAGTCCAAACAATTGTAGTGATTCTTGCCACCCTAAATAACAAGCCTCAACAGGAATCATCTCTGGAATTCCAGACTGAGTAATATTGACCTCAGTACCAACAAGCACGCCTTTGATCTCGATAATCACTTCAATTTCCCCTGCCAGTTTAGGGTTATCAAAATGATCAAAATAACGAATCCGCTGATTGGGAATCAGTTCAACATACGTTCCGCCAAAAGAATGTGTCGAACCTGTAGAAAAATTAGTAAAAGACATTCGATACGAGCCCCCCACTGCGACATCCATCTGATGAACTTTGGCAGTAAAACCATGCGGTGGCATCCATTTTACAATAGCATCTGGATCTAAAAAGGCTTTATACACTCGTTCTGGTGGGGCACTAAATACACGGTGCAATTTCACAGTATTGCTCATACTCATATCCTTGAGTGTTTTTCTTAAAAATTCAGTCTACTGCGATCTATTATTGAGCTTTGTATGGCTTTAGTAGTTTGAAACTTAAATAAAAAAGCATATCAGACAAGATATGCTTTTTTTACTTTCGATCGATAAGAATTATTCTTCTAAATCTTCATCATCAAAGACATAAGCTGTGCAGCCCCAACCATCGTATTCGCCTTCATGCTGCTCTGCGATCTTGGTAAACCATTGTTCTAAATCATCAATATCTTCATGCTCAGGATACATGTTAACATAAACCGTAATCACCCATTCATTCGGATCAACTTCCTCATCTAAATATAAAGAAATTTTTTGTTCTTCATGAAGTAAATAAATGGCACACTTTTCAGCCAATTGCTGTGTTTTAAAATACAAAGAAAATTCAATTTCATGAATTTCTTCAAGATCGTCACCATCTTCGTGCATTTGCCAAAGCAAATTACCATTGTCATTTTCTGGGAATTTTTCTAAATCACGAGTCATGGCATCGTCCTCATTTCAGTTTTAAGTATTGAATTTACAATATCAAAGATTTATGACAGTTTTAAAATATTGCCGATTCACACACAAATTACTACTTTTATTTCACATTGTTTTGTAATAAAAATAAATATTATCAATTGAAAATGACACGCCTGATGTGTTGGGCGAAAAATAATTAAAGAAAAATATAGGTGTAGAATGCCACAATTTAGCCCACAACAACGCCAAGAAATTTTCTCACTCCTTCAACAAAATCGTAAAGTTGAAGCGGTCAAATGGGTCAAGGAACATTCAGATCTAGGCTTAAAAGAATCTAAAGACTGGGTTGAACAACTGATTGAAAATCCTAATTTTGATGATAGCGATAGTTATCATCTCGACTCTGGTAATTTAGACTTTGAACCCGATGAAACGCTTTACCCTCTTCATAGCAGTACTTATAAGGCACTTCAAAGCCAATATGACACAGGTGAAATCTATATCTTTTATCAAGATGGTCGCAAAGAACTCATCGATGAAGATCATCCTGAATGGGATGCCATCATGGATCAATTTGCTCATGGAGAACACTTTGAAACAGCCGATGAGTTTTTAGATGCAATGGAAGTGAGAAATGAGGAAATTTTTCATCGAGATTATCAAAGTGACACTACAAATACTTCCCAAAACCAACACTCATACTCTCGCCCTACTTCAACACAGACTCAACCTGTAGGCATCGAAGATCAATCTAAGAAAAGTGGTCTTTCACGTCTTGTTATGATCATTGTGATCGTGATTATTGCGGTCATGGCTTATCAGTTTATTGGCAAGTCTTGATATTCTATTGTTCGTCAAACCAAGCCTTTACATAGGAAAATAATAAAAATGAACCAATTAAAGGAACTTAATCCTGAACAGTTACAGACCTTTATTGATTACATACAGGCTGATCGATTAGATCAAGCTAAAATATTCTTGATCGAAACAATCAACTTAAAACCCACTGCGGCAAATAATTTGGTTCAACTTCTGCACGAAGATGCGGATGCACTGCAAATGTTTAAAGAAAATCCTCAAATTTTAGATCAACAGCAAACTGGCTCAAACACGAAATCCAAAATAGAATCAAACACTTTTGAGTTCAACTTTCATTCTAGTAAAATTAAGATGACGAATAAAGATGGAAAAACCACCGAAATTAATGATCAAAGCCCTGAATGGGACAACATTAAAAAACAGCTTAACATCGACTTATCGCAACCCGATGCGCTATCCAATCTTGCAAAGAACTTGATGGATGGACATTTGCAAATGAATAGTACCGAGTCCAAAGGCTTTGATTCGAAAAATTTTGACTCAATTTTTACCAACAATCAAACCACCGAGACCACACAGCATACAACTTCAAATCACCCAAACATGCCCAATTCCGGTGTAGAAGATTTAACAAAGTCTAAGAAATCGAACTCCATTTTACTTATCATTGGATTGATTATTTTCTGTGGCATTCTTGGGTTGTACTATTTTAAAGCCTAGTTTCTAGAAGATTAATTTATTCAATATTAACAACTATTTTACCATTACCTGATTTAAGCTTAGTAATTTTTGATGGGTAGTTATTTCCAACTACCTCATATATATCGACAACATCAAATATTGTAATTAAATATATACTTTTTATATGTTGATGATCAGAACAAATATAAAAACCTATGAGATTTCCTTCTTCTGAAAAACTCGGTAAAAAATAAAAGCTGTGTATAAATTGATTACAAAGTTGAACGATTGTCAAAGTACTTTGCTTTGGTTGATCAAAATTATATTTTTCAGCAGAAAAATTATTAATTATTGATTTTTTAGAGTTTTTATACTCAAACTCTAAAACTTTATATTCTTTTAGCCTAACTGAATCTGATATTTTTTGAGATTCAATTAATTTTCTAATCGCATAAAAACCAATGAATAAATCTTTTTCCAAGGAAAAAATATTCTTACTTCCCCATCTTTTTTGAATAATTCTAGATTGTAACTTATCTGCTAATTTTAAAAGATCATCTTTCCAAAAACTTGATTCTAAAATCATTTCATATCCACAAATAACTAACTCAATTCAATAATATCAATGGTGGGCGGTACTCGAAAACGGAATGGAACACCAACCATTCCCGTTCCAACACTGACAAACACATCCGCATTGGCATGTTTATATAATCCACGTTTATGTCCCAAGATTGATACTTTTTTCATGACATAACTGGTCAGCCACGGCAATTCCACTTGTCCACCATGGGTATGCCCTGACAGCATCAAAGGACGTGTTGAAAGTACTGGAACCATATCCACAGTATCTGGATTATGCGAAAGAATTAACCAAGGTTTATCTTGTGGTAAATCAGGCATATAACGCATATCTGCTTTACCCGCCCACAGATCACCTACCCCAATCAGCCTAAAATCATCAAATTCGACAATTTTACCTTCAATATCCATGACATTATTGACTTCAAGCGCATGTGCCAATAAAGCTTGAATCGGAGGTCCTGGATATTGTTCATCATGATTACCATTGACAGAATAAACAGGAGCTTGAATGTCTTTTAAAATCGACAATTCTTTTGCCAATTTATTTTCAGGCTCGTAAGTCCAATCTCCAGCAACAACAACAAAATCAGGCTGTTCTAAATTCACTTTTTTGACAATGGTTTTGAGTTGACGCTCATGCCCTGAAAAAAGTCCAATGTGTAAATCCGCAAGTAGTGCCACTTTAATCGGTTTAGTAAAGGCTTTGTCTTGTCCTAATTTATATTGAATATGATGAACATGCACCGTATGCGGCTCTATAAAGCGTGCATAAATCAATAAAGCACTAAGCAAAAATATAAAAATACTTTCGTGTAAGGAAAATTGACCGTTCCAACCTGCATAAATGCTAAAAAATAATAACGGAATTAATAAATAAGACAGGTAGAATGCTAATAAATGGACAAATGACTTAAAAGGATGGATCGTTTCAGTTCTAGACTGGCTTAACCATGCTTGGCTTATCCCCCAAACTGCAAGCACGATAAAGCTAAGATAAAAAATTGAGCTTATAGTTAGGGTTGGAAACATATTCAATCTCTTAAGTACAAAGTACTCGTCATCTCATTATTTATCTTTCAGAATATCCTGATTATACTCTAGCACGGATGAATCTCAGAAAATATTATGCAACGAACGATCAATCGTAATACTCAATTACAGCAAAAACATGACAATCAACCTGCGACATCATGGTTAATTGTGATCAGTTCATGCCTTTTTCTTAGCCTTTCAGCTTGTAGTACACTTCCGAAACAGGAAACAATTAAGCCAGAATATGCTTTTGACACAGACACTCAAGATACTGATTTAGCAAAAATTATCACACCTCTAAAAAGTCAAAATCCTGAGCTAACAGGTTATCACGTTTTATATGATCCACTTGAAGCGATTGCCGCACGAATTAATCTAATCGAAAAAGCCGAAAAGACATTAGATCTACAATATTACATTTGGGACAATGACAAAATTGGTTCATTGGCATTGTATAAAATCATCGAAGCAGCAGATCGTGGAGTAAAAGTTCGCTTACTCATTGATGATAATAATGCAGGTAAAATGGAGGGTGTTTATCTTGCACTTGATCAACATGCCAATATTGAAGTAAAGCTCTTTAATCCCTATCGTTTTAGAAGTTTACGCCCTGTAGATATGGTTTTAGATTTAAAACGTATCAACCGTCGTATGCATAACAAAACATTTACCGCAGATAATCAAATTTCATTGATTGGCGGACGCAATATGAGTAATCAATACTACAATGTCAGTGATAATTATCAGTTTTCAGATGTAGATGTGATGCTCGTTGGGCAAGCAGTTGATGATATAGCACATTCTTTCGATGAATATTGGAATCATAGCTATGCCTATCCTGTGAGAAATATTGTTAACCATAACAAATACACCTTACGCTATGACAGCTTAAAAGAACAACTCACCAAACATTATCAAGAAATTACCGTACAAAACTATTTGGATCTTAGTAACCGTACTCACGATTTTGATCAATGGCTCAACCATAACATTCAACTTGATTGGGTCAAAGCTGAAGTTGTGAAAGATGCACCAGATAAAATCCAAGCAAAAGCCAAGAAAGAACAGCATCTTGACTTCCAAATGGTTAATCGCTTAGAAACGCCAACTGAAAAAGTAGATCTAATTTCTGCTTATTTTGTCCCTCAAAAAGAAGGCAAGGAAAAACTGACTGAATTGGCGAACAAAGGTGGGAGTGTTCGTGTTCTGACCAACTCATTTAAAGCCAATGACGTTGCTTTAGTTCATGCTTTTTATGCAAAATATAGAAAAGAATTACTCAAAAATGGCGTAGAACTTTATGAGTTTCTGCCTGCTGTTTCGGAAGAAAATCTATATGCAAACTCCAAAGAAATTTCTAAAAAAGCAAAAGTGAGTTTAAAAGGTTTAAGTCGTTCAAGCCTACATGCAAAGCTTATGGCACTTGATTCAAAACAAGTCTTTATAGGTTCTTTTAATTTTGATCCGCGTTCAGCCAATTTAAACACGGAAATTGGCGTAATTATTAACAGCCCTCCATTGGCAAATGCAGTGCATAAAACCATGGATGATAATTTAAAAAAATATGCTTATAAATTAGTGCTTGATTCAAAACAAAATATTAACTGGCTCAAAGAAACGCCTTCAGGCATCGTGACGCTACGTAAAGAACCTAAAATGAAATGGTGGCAAAAAGCTGGAGTTAAGATGATTTCATGGTTGCCAATTGAAGGCTTTATGTAAGCCTTCAATAGATAAATCATGTAAAAAATTCAAAATAGATTAGACGCTTAAACTTGCCCTAATACCTCTTTTTGCAAATCTTCTAAACCCTGTTGCATCGTTTGTTGAACCAATGCCGTCAAACTTTCAACAGTATGACCCTCGGTTGAAATTGCTGGAAAAGTTTTTAAATGTGCTGTGACTTTCGGCATTTCCAACACACCCTGCACATTTTCAACAAAAGTTTCATTGCCGATAAATGGTACAACATTGTCTAACTGACCTTGTTTATTGACATAGCAAATCACACAAGTTTGCACTGGTTTTTTCGCTTCAATCGCTGCACCAAGGATACGACCATGGACTTTTTTAACCTTCGTGCCATCGGTCGTGGTTGCTTCTGGGAAGAATAAAACGGGGATATCTTTCGTTAAAAATTCAGCAATTTGCTCACGAATACGAACTGAATCACCCGACCCGCGTTTGATGAATAAAGTCCCTCCACCTTTAGCAAGATTGCCTAAAACAGGCCAACTCTCGATTTCAGCTTTTGCCAAAAAAAAGACTCGCGCACCTGAACCCAAAACTGCAATATCTAACCAAGAAATATGATTACTCACCCACAGCGCAGGTTCACGTGGAATTTCCCCATGTACACGAACATCGACATTAAAGACTTCGCTTAAACGACGACAGAAATACTGAACATAACGAGTATTTTTAGGATTATTTGGATCTTTGTAGAGCTGATGGCGATAAACCAAATAAAAACCTTCAGCGACTGCTGAAGTCCCTGCCACCAATTTTTTACTGTATAAAAATAGTTTTGAGAATGGATTTAAACTTGATTTCGACTTTTTGGTTGCTTGTTGTTGAGTCATAGACATTCACTAAACAGAATATATTTCATATTAAACTGAGATTATTGTATACGCATCTTGAACAACTTGCATTGATCATAAAGACATAAACGATAATTCGTACACTTAAAATTTAGCATGGCAAAATGCACAAAAATAAGCATGATTTAATTTTAAATGTTTCATAAAAATTTACTTTCAAATCAAACCCCATGAATTTAATTGTCATACTCAAGCACCTGTTTAGGATTTACAGCACAATTTCCTTTAGAATGAATCTATTCATTTTATGTTTGAGTTTAATCATCTGTGGAATACTTACAGCAAAATCAAGGTGGTGAAAAAACCATTTTAGTCAGTGTCAATGTACAAATTTTAGAGGATTTGGATGCTGAAGAATTTCGTTTGCTGGCAAAATCTGCAGGTGCGGAGATTTTTGAACATTTAACTGTACAAAGAATTAAACCTGATCCTAAGTTTTTTATCGGTTCAGGAAAAGCAGAAGAAATTGCTGAACTGGTGCATGTTGAAGAAGTACAACTGGTGATTTTTGACCAAGCCCTTTCCCCTGCTCAAGAACGTAATTTAGAACATATTTTAAAATGTCGTGTGATTGACCGCACAGGCTTAATTCTCGATATTTTCGCGCAACGTGCGCGTACCCATGAAGGTAAATTACAAGTTGAACTGGCTCAGTTAGATCACCTTTCTTCTCGTTTAGTTCGTCGACATAGCAATCTCGACAGTCAAAAAGGCGGCATCGGTTTACGTGGACCAGGTGAAACCATCCTTGAAACAGACCGCCGTTTACTGCGTATCCGCATGGATCAACTTAAAGATCGTCTAGAGAAAGTCCGTAAAACACGTATTCAAGGTCGTGCAGCACGTCAAAAAGCCAATATTCCAACAGTTTCTCTGGTTGGTTATACCAATGCTGGAAAATCAACGCTATTTAATATTTTAGCTAAAAGTGATGTTTACGCAGCAGATCAGCTCTTTGCTACGCTAGATCCGACATTGCGACGCTTAAATTGGGATGGGATTGGTACATTGGTTCTTGCTGATACTGTCGGTTTTGTGCGCAATCTGGCTCATTCTTTGGTCGAATCTTTTAAAGCGACTCTAGAAGAGACTTTAGAAGCCACATTATTGCTCCATGTGATCGATTCAAGTAGCCCAGACATGATGGAACAAATTGATGCAGTAGAAACAGTCTTGCATGAAATAGGGGCTGATATTCCGACCCTAAGGGTCTATAACAAGATTGATCAAAGTGGTGAGGAAGCTAAAATCATTTATGCAAAACCTCATCAACCTGAACGTGTATATGTTTCAGCCCATAGCCAACAAGGCTTAGACTTACTCCGCCAAGCAGTGCATGAATGTTTAATGGGGCAAATTCAGCGCTTTGAAGTGCGTTTAAAACCTGCTTATGGAAAATTGAAAAATCAACTCTATGCACTGAATGTCATTGAATCTGAACACTATGATGATGAAGCAAACTTACTTTTAAATGTCCGCATGGCACCTCAAAAGTTAGAACAATTAATTAAACAAGCGCATTTACCTATTGATGAAATCCTTGGAACGAAAGCCAATCAGTTCAAAAAACCATTAGAAGAGTTTGAAATAAAGCCTTAAATCGGTTAAAACGTGAAAGGTCAAACTTTATAAATCAAAACACATGGAACAGTTAAAACGCATTGATTGGCAAGCTTGGATTTTTACCATCGGGTTAATTATTTTTTTCCGAGAAGCTTCTGTTTGGGTCATGTCACAGTTTAATCATCCTGAACTTGGAAATTTAACAGGGCTTCTTAGCTTGTTATTTGTACTGGTCATTTGGCGTAGATTTAAAAAAATCCCTGCTCGTCTGGTCGATACGAATAATAAATTGATGAGAGAAAGTGGTTTTGCTTTTTTACCCGTCTGCGCAGGCTCACTGATCATGCTGGTCAGTATGGGCAAAGAAATTCCGTTATTTTTGGTCGTCATGTTTATTAGTACGCTGATTCCATTGTGGATTTACGCAAAAATGGCAAAAAAGTGGCTATAGGAGATTGAAATGTTAAGTGTACTCACCGGATTTTTCATCACCCTAATTGCTTACCTTGCTGCAAAACCGATAAATAAGCGTTTTCCTCAAGTTCCACTTTTAGTGATCGCGATGTTTCTTGTGATCGGAATCTTGCTCATTTTGAGAATACCTTATGAAAAATATAATGCGAATATGAATGGGCTATTTAGCCACCTCTTAGGCTATGTCACTGTAGCTCTAGCAATTCCTTTGGCATCCATGCGCTATGACGATCTACCACTCAAATCTGTGGTCGGTATTTTAGTCTTCGCCAGTGTCAGTGCAGTTGCCTTACCGATGAGCTTGGCATACTTACTGCATATGTCTGAACCAACCATCATGGCGTTTGCAACACGTGCTGTCACCACGCCAATTGCGATCAACATCGCAACTTTGTTGCACTCACCAGTCACTTTAGTGATTTTAATTGTTATTTTATCAGGTGTGATTGGATCAGCATTTTCATCCATTATTTTACGTAATATCAATGATGAACGTGCATCAGGTCTTGCTCTAGGCCTTGCGGCGCATGCGATTGGAACTGCTCAGGCATGGCAACGCGGTACAGTTGCGGGTCGTTATGCTGCGTTTGGAATGGCAGTAAATGCTGTATTCACCGCAATCTGGTTGCCAACATTTATACTTTTTATAAAATAATTGCGACTTTATTCACTTTTCACGTGATTGCATAGAGTAATTATTCAGCTTAAGATAAATTAAATTACCCATTTCGATAAGGATTCGATAAATGAGGCTCAATAAATTTATCTTAAGTGCTTTATTCTGTTCTATAAGTTTTAGCAGTATGGCAAAGGACATCACTGGTATTTGGAAAAATATTGATGATAAAACTGGCTCATCCAAAGCAGTCCTAGAAATTCGTAAAGAATCCAACGGAACCTATACAGCTAAAATTATTAAAATCACACCACGCCCTGGTTATACACCTAAAGAAACTTGTATCGACTGCCCTGCGCCCTATACAAACAAACCAATCTTAGGTATGGATGTACTTAAAAACCTCAAACAAACGGATGAAGATGATTTTACTGGTGGACGAATTATAGACCCGCTAACAGGTAAAATTTATTCAATGAAAGCCAAACTTAATCCAACGGGTAACCGTTTATCACTCAGAGGATATGTCGGTGTTTCAGCATTGGGGCGAAGCCAAACTTGGATTCGTGAAAGCCAATAAATCGCTAATATTGCCCAATAAGTCTAGTCTGCTGATCTTTGATCAATGTGGTTCTTAGTCATACACACCGACTAAGATTACTACTCTGCACTAGACTCTGCATATTATTCGAAATTAAAACACCAAACCAAAATTTTATAAATAATGAGCAATAATGTTTCTCTCCATGTATATATTTGTATATAAATCATAGGACTTGGTTTTAGATGGATGAAGCAATAATAATTTTTATGCCAAATAAGGCTTTACTAGGGATGTATAAATGAAAAAAGGACTTTTCAGCTGTATATTATTAGGGATAACAAGCTGGACACATGCAGCCGATATTATAGGAACTTGGCGAACTGTTGACGATAAAACAGGATATGTACGTGCTTATATTAAAATTGAAAAACAAAGCGATGATACTTATATCGGTAAAATTATCAAAGACTTTCCAGCACCTGGTGAAACCCCACTGACTCAATGCCGTAATTGCCCTGCTCCATTTACCAATAAACCGATTATTGGGCTTACCATTCTGCAAAAAATGAAAGTTGATCCAGATAATCCCAATCACTATATTGACGGTGAAGTCCTTGATCCTCGTGCAGGAAAACTTTATCACGGGAAGGCACGCCTAAATACAAGTGGAAACCGCCTAACGCTAAGAGGCTATATCGGTATTTCCATGATTGGGCGTAGTCAGACATGGATCAGACAAGAATAGCGAAAGGATTCATTTGCTCTGTCGAATAGAGTAAATCACTTCTTTATATTAAAAACTAATTCTACTCAATAAAAACCACTGCAATATCAATACTTAGTAAATTGGCTATATCTCTTAAGTTTTAAATATAGTCAATTTACTGCTATTTAATACAGCACAAAAAATAACCAAACAAAAACTCACATTAATAATTTTTTTTGTGATATAAAACACAATAACATTTAAGTCATTCATAAATACATTATTAATTAATAGAATTTAATTATATAATGTAGATTATGAATTAAAACTAAATAAATTTATTTTTGTTAAAGTAAAACGATCTATTGGTGATATAAATAAGCTTTAACAAATGAGAAAAAATTCTTCTCAAAAGCTATATGGGTATCATCATACTCGGTCATATCTAAGCAAGGTTAGAAGTTGACTCAATGCCAACTTTAACTACGGTGGTTTCAAAATGGAGTTCTCTTAAATCAAACCTCATTTGAACTATTTAAAGGAATATAATATGAAAAAATTTAATAAAATCATTTTATCAGCATGCTTACTTGGATTTAGTAGTGTCACCCTAGCTCAAGATATTCTAGGCATGTGGCAAAGCATCGATGATAAAACAGGTGCGCCAAAAGGCGCTGTTAAAATCACAAAAGATGAAAATAATATTTATACAGGTACCATTACCAAATTGACACCGCGCGTTGGTTATACACCTAAAGAATTTTGTGTTGACTGCCCTGCACCATTTACCAATAAACCCATGATTGGACTAGGTGTAATTCAAGGTTTGAAAAAGGTCGATGACTTCAACTATGTTAATGGAAAAATTTTAGATCCCAATACAGGAAAAATCTATAGCTTAAAAGCAAAATTAAGCCCTAATGGCAAACGTCTCGTTTTAAGAGGTTATATGGGGGTATCTGTACTAGGAAGAAGCCAAACATGGATTCGTTTAGACTAAAACCTAGTTCTACACTAACAAATGCTGATCATATTTTCAAAACATGATCAGCATAAACTTAAATCCAAATATTTAAGTCAACAGCTCGCCCAAAATAATAATCAGCACTGATAACAATATTAATCTGTTAAATGATGGAGACCATGTAAAGTCATCATCAAACCTTCTTTTGCAGGAATGGCTAAACTAAAATTATTTTTTAAACTCGCAGCAAAATCACCTTGATAAATTTTCATGCCTTGATGGGTTAAATTCGACTTGGCATCAATATATATTTTCTCTCCAATGCCTTCCCATAAACGACAAAAACCGTAGTCTTCAGACAGATAACGTCCCGTTTCTGGATCAACCATGACATCAAAGAAACGATAATGCAGTCCTTGATCTACGACATCTAACGAGTCTGGTACATATTTTAACTCAGGATAATGTTTCATCAATTTTTCAAATACTGCGCGTTTAATCACCATAAATCCTGTTGGTGCTTCACTCATTTCGATAAAGCCATCTTCTTGAATATAAATATCAAGATGTTCTTTACCTTCTTCAGCTCACGCATTGACCGTATACCTCTGATAGTTTGCTAAAAATTGCTCATAAGTCATCTTTTCAGGTAAGCCATCGGCAGGCCAGTGATCACGTTTCAATGGATAAACACCTGCTGCAATATCATAATCCGCTTGTAATAGACGGAAAGCTGCCTCTGCGCTAAATCCAATATCAGAATCAATCCAAAACAAATGTGTCCATTCAGGATTTTCTAAAAATGTCGCAACACAGTTATTTCTTGCACGTGTGATTAAACTTTCACCTTACATCAATAGAAATTGCAAAGGCATACCCTTATGTAAAGCTTGATGCTGAAAATTAAGCAGTGAAGTCAAATAATTATGAAAAAACTTGCCATCATGACTTGGAGTCACAACTAGCGGATAAATCGACTTTAACTCTTCAATTGTTAACATTTTTTATTTCCATCATTATTCAAAGCCAATGAGCACAAACTTTATTAATTCAATATTTTCTTTAAATTTTAAAATAATCATTTTAGTTTGCAACGCTTTGATATTATAAAAAACCCATCTTCGAAACAATTGAAATCATCGTGAATTTAATGATTATTTATTTTCACTCAAAAAGTAGCGAAAAAAATGCCACAAATCAGCGGCATTTTTTAATCATTCCGAAAACATTGGATTATCGACTTTAAAAACCTCTTTATCCTCTAAACGATAAGCAATCAATTGATGTCCCCAAACACAGCCACCATCGACATTTTGAATATGAGGATTAATCGTCCTGCCCTGTAACGCAGCCCAATGCCCAAAGACAATTTGATGCGTTTGGGCTGTTTTAGACGCATACTCAAACCAAGGTTTAAAGCCTTCAGGCATTGGCTCATCTAAGGCATCTTTAAAGCTAAACTCTAAACGCCCGTTTGTATCCATTAAACGCATACGGGTCAAATAATTGGTAATGCAACGTAAACGTGCATTTCCTGTTAAATCCTCTGACCAGACATCAGGTTCAGTGCCATACATTTCTGTTAAAAATGTATCTAAAACTGCAAAATCCTCATGTGAAATAACCGCTTCGACCTCTTTGGCATATTGAGCCGTTTGAGCTGCATCCCAAATATGCGGAATACCCGCATGGGTCAAAATGGTTTGATCATTAGGAAATACACACAGGGGCTGTTTACGCAACCAGTCAATCAAGTCATCACTTTCAAGTGCGTGAATCACATCATCGATACGATCTTTGTCTTTGAGTTTTTTAATCCCACGCGCCACAGCAAGTAAATTTAGATCATGATTTCCCAGTATCGTTGCTGCCGCACCACGTTCACAGAGTTTTTTAATGAAACGAATCGCACCGACTGAATTTTCACCACGTGCAATCAAATCACCTGCAAACCAAATAAAATCTTGGTCTGAATCAAATTGGATTTCTTTTAACAAAGCTTTTAGTGCTTCAAAACAGCCTTGTACATCACCAATCACATAGTTATATCGAATTGCACGGGTCATCTATTAAGCCACCATTTGATCTGACAATGCCACAAATTGTGCCAAAGTTAAGGTTTCTGGACGTGCCATTGGATCAACACCAGCATTTTCAAAACCATCTTCCACCAGCATACCTTTTAAGCTATTACGTAATGTTTTACGACGCTGCGTAAAGACATGTGATACCAAACGCGCTAAAGCTTTTTCATTTTTTGCCACAATCGGTTTAGTTGCATACGGCTCTAAACGAAACACCGCAGAAGTCACTTTCGGCGGTGGATTGAATGAACCAGGCGGTACTTCAAATAAGAATGTCGGTTTACAGAAATACTGAATCATCACCGACAAACGACCATATTCTTTGGTATTTGGCGAAGCTGTGATGCGATCTACCACTTCCTTTTGCAACATAAAGTGCATGTCTTTAACTTTGTCGCCAAACTCCAAGAGGTGGAATAAAAGCGGTGTTGAAATGTTATATGGCAAGTTGCCAACAACACGTAAAGGGCGATCTTGCTGGAAAAGTTCAGTGAAATCGTATTTCAAAGCATCGGTTTCAATGATTGTTAAACGCTCAGGATGCGGCACACGTCCTGGTAAACCTGCTGCCAAATCACGGTCAAGTTCAACCACTGTGAGTGCATCACACTCACCAATTAAAGGCGAAGTTAATGCTGCTAAACCAGGCCCAATTTCAACAATATTGTCACCTGAACGTGGTGCAACAGAACGTACAATTTTAGCAATCACACGTTGGTCATGTAAGAAGTTTTGTCCAAAACGCTTACGCGTATGATGCCCTTCATCTTTTGGGTTTAAGGCATTAATTTGATACATAAAAAAATCCAACGTGAAAAATTGATACAAAATCAGTAATAAGCGAAATCAAGCACCGAACAAAACAACAGCATTTAAAACCAGTTTTTGAATACTGTGATGCTAAGAGGGAGAAACGGTACACATAATTTACAAAAATGGATGAGTCTAAAATCATGCGATTGCTTTAGCTCATTTTGAGATTTTAACACAGCTCTAGCTTAAACGTGATACATCGCTAAATCGCACAACGATCTTTTCAATGATCTCAGCTTTTCAACCATACAAGGTACTAAATCATTCAACAAAAAAGCATAGCGCAACCTTAAAGCTTTGCTATGCCTTGTTAATAGATTATTCCAATATTTCACAGCATTTGTTGGATCATTAATGCGAATTTGTCTCTAATCTATTGATACGCGTAAAAAGATCTTCTGATTTGCTAATATTGTCTTGTGAAGCAAGAAAAACTCGCATTAGCGAATCTCTATTTTTCTGTAAATCTATTGTGGCTGCTTTTAAAACCTCATCGGTATCTTGCTGAATGGCAAGCAAACTGTCTCGTAATTCTTTCGCTGTTATTTTATTGACACCTAATTCTGCATTTCCTTCCAGTTGAGCTTTTAAATATGCGTTAAATGTTTCTAGATCAGCTTCAAAATCTTCCATACTTGAACGTGAAAACTCATCATTTTCCATCATATTGGTTAATGATCGCAGAATACGTTCAGCGATAAACACTTGATTTTTAGCAACAACCACTTGAGTTGATGGATAATTACCTCGCGCCATTTGATCAACCATCAAATTATATTCAGCTTGAATACCTGGAATGACATCCATAGTAGCTATTCTAAGGTCATATAAATGATTAATTTGTTTACTATTCTTTACAAAAATATCAATATTTGCACTAATCTCTTGTCCATCTTGCAATATTTGATTGGCTTCTTTGTCATTTGAATAATCTTTCTGAATCACAGCTAAAGCGTCTTTGAGTTTTGTTTGGCTATTTTCGAGTGCTTTTATTGTTTCTATGCTTCCCGAAGCCATTACCTGTTCAGTTTGTTTAGGAATCAATAAAGATAGAATCTTTAGATCACAAAGACTTTTCTGATCTGTCCCCAACGAGCAGGCAGACAGCATGGAGGCGATCATGACCGCCCCGATCATACTCATCCACCTAAAGCTCAATAAGGAATAATCTGCTTTTTTATGGCGTATCTTGTTATACATTTTCAAACCCTTACTTATGTTGTTTTAAAGCAATTTTTTTAAATAATAATTTTTAAATAACCAATTATTTACGACGCGCTAACTCCAATGCCAAATCCACAGCTACATGTAAACTTGAGCTTTTGGCTAAACCTGTTCCTGCCAAATTAAGTGCAGTACCATGATCCACCGAAGTTCGTATAAATGGTAAGCCCAAAGTAATGTTAATGGCTTCACCAAACCCTTGAGATTTTAGCACAGGTAAGCCTTGATCGTGATACATTGCGAGAACAGCGTCTGCATCTTTTAAATTTTCAGGGGTAAATAAAGTATCCGCCGGCATACTCAGACTCATGTTCACACCTTGCGCTCGATAGCTTTCAAGCACTGGATTAATGGTGTCAATTTCCTCATGCCCGAGATACCCCCCCTCACCTGCATGTGGATTTAAACCGCACACAAGAATGTGGGGATGCTCAATTTTAAATTTGGTTTTTAAATCATGAATCAGAATGTCAATGACTTGGTGCAAACGTTGTTTGGTAATCGCATCTGCAACATCACGTAAGGGTAAATGTGTAGTTGCTAACGCCACACGCAATGTTTTGGTTGCAAGCATCATCACCACACGATCCACACCAGCAAACTCTTGGTAATACTCAGTATGCCCACTAAAATGAATACCAGCATCATTGATCACAGACTTTTGTACAGGTGCAGTTGCCACGCCAACACTTTGCTCTTCCACAGCATAATAAGCAGAACGACGAAGCTGCTCTAATACATAAGCTGAATTTTCAGGATTTAATTCACCTAAAACCACATCTTGGTTTAAAGGTACATGCTCGACAAATAGTTGACCTTGAAGTGATGATTGCTCTTGTTGTTGATATTCAATAATTTCTATTTCTGTATTTAAAATTTTGGCACGATCACGCAACATATGAATGTCTGCTAAGACCACGACTGGGCGCTCATCGACACGATCTGCCAAACTCAAACAAATATCAGGACCTATACCTGCAGGTTCGCCACTTGTGACATATAAAGGAAGCATGACAATCCACTCAAGCCAATCTAAATTAATTCTATTATACGCGTGAATAACTATTTTTCTTTTCTAAGCTTTTAAATATTTGCTCATCAATATTCATGGTTATTCAGCTTCGATTTTGATTTTCAATTGAGCGCTCCTCAATTCTAATACACTGATTAAACAGCTCAACAATCCATCCCAATTAAGCTTTGCTTTTTAAATCAACAATCAGTATAATAATGCACCTGAAATTCTAAATTTCGATTGTGGATTCTTCATGTTTCAGATAGAATTCGCACTCCTTTTGTTTGGACAGATTCCATAGTCCAAACCAACTATAATAGGTAGTGGTTTAATGAAAACTCTCAGCGCTAAGCCTGCTGAAGTTCAACACGACTGGTACGTTGTTGATGCTTCTGGCAAAACTTTAGGTCGCCTTGCGACTGAAATCGCTCGTCGTTTACGCGGTAAACACAAAACTTCTTATACTCCTCACGTTGACACTGGTGACTACATCGTTGTTATCAATGCTGAGCAAGTACAAGTGACTGGTAAAAAAGCACTTGATAAGAAATACTATCGCCACACTGGTTTCCCTGGCGGTATTCGTGAAACTAATTTCGAAAAATTAGTTGCTCACAAACCAGAAGAAATCTTCGAACGTGCTGTTAAAGGCATGTTGCCAAAAGGTCCTCTTGGTTATGCAATGATCAAGAAAATGAAAGTGTACGCTGGTACTGAGCATCCACATACTGCTCAACAGCCACAAGTTTTGGACATCTAAGGGATACTGCACATGGCTACTAATTATGGTACAGGTCGCCGTAAGACCGCAACTGCACGTGTTTTCCTATCAGCTGGTACTGGTAAACTCGTAATCAACAACCGTACTCTTGAACAGTACTTCGGTCGTGAAACTGCTCGTATGGTTGTTCGTCAACCACTTGAGCTTTTAGAAGCTACTGAAAAATATGACCTTTACATCACTGTTGCTGGTGGTGGTATCGGTGGTCAAGCTGGCGCTATCCGTCACGGTATTACTCGTGCATTGATCGCTGCTGACGAAACTTTAAAACCTGCTCTTCGTCAAGCTGGTTTCGTTACTCGTGATGCTCGTGAAGTTGAACGTAAGAAACTTGGTTTACGTAAAGCGCGTAAACGTCCTCAATTCTCTAAACGTTAATTCGTTTACCGAATCGGACAAAAAACCTTGGCTTTTGCCAAGGTTTTTTTATGTGCTAAATAAGCTTGAAATCCAATATGATTCGATAAATCAAATCTCCAACACTGATAAGTTCACTACATTCTTTATTAATCAATAATTTTTAAATTACTCATGACTTGCATATGCATCCCCACCTGGAATTTCAGGGGCTAGTGGTATGTGTGAACATACAGCCGCATGAGGATTATCTTCACAAGGTACGACTACAGTACAATTTTCTATGCCAGCGCAAGCGTCTTCAGACAAATGCTGTTTTGTATCGTCCTTTTGATCTACTGTATTTGGTTTTGCCACTTGTGCCATCTCAGCTAGTTTTGAACTAGGAACACTGTTGCACGCACTCAACAGAAATACCACAACCAAGTTAAAACACATATATTTACTCATTATTTTATTTAACATTTTCCATTCCTATTTCTATCTATTTAACCCTATAGACTAATACTAGACTTAAAATGCTCGACGGCAGATGATTTTGTTCGCTAATTTTAGTATCCTATCCTATTCACTTTAACACCAATTTGGGAAATATGACCGTCGAAAATGCACCTCTGCAAGGGATTACACTGTATAGCCACGAGGATGACTTTCGCTCACATTGGATTAGATTTCTACTTGCTGAAAAGCAAATCAAATACAATTTAATTATTGTCGATGAAGATGATGAGGATTTAGCAAGCCTGAACCCATACAATCAGTTGCCAATGCTCATTGAGAATGACTTAAAACTATTTAATACCACAATTATTTCTGAATATCTTGATGATCGTTATCGTCAAAACAAACTCTATGCTGACGCCCCTGCGCCACGGGCAGAACAACGACAGTATATTTGGCGTTTAGAACAAGACTGGCTAAGACTTGCTGACATCATGTTACGTCATCCAGACACGCTTGATCAGATCGCAAGTCAAAAAGCACAAAAGCAATTACGAGATACACTTATTTCACTAACCCCTTTGTTTCAGCATTATCCTTATTTTATGTCTGAACACTTTACAATTTTAGATTGCATGTTAGCGCCAATTTTCATACGGTTAAAACAAATGGGAATTGAATTACCCAAACAGCAATGTCGTCCAATTTTTCTATACTGTCAGCGGATTTTTAGCCGCCCTGCTTTTTTGAAATCTATGACATTTCAAGAAAAAAACCGATATAGTGAATTTTTAAATCCATCGTTAGCAAATCAAAAGAGCAATTTCTAATGTCTGAACAAGAATTAAACCTCACTCCAACGCGTCCATATCTTGCCCGTGCAATTTATGAATGGATTTGCGACAATAACTTAACACCATATATGCTTGTGGATGCCACTAAACCTTATACAGATGTTCCGCAACAGTTTGTAAATGATGGACAAATTGTTTTAAATATCGTTCCTCATGCAGTACATATGCTAAATATTGGCAATGAAGCTGTGACTTTTTCAGCACGTTTTGGTGGTGTATCCAAGGACATTTATGTTCCAATGAATGCCATACTCGGACTCTATGCCAAAGAAAATGGACAAGGATTATTCTTTGATCCTGACGAATATGCCAATGTGCAAATAGATGAAGATGCTTTAAAATCAAACGTTAGCCAAGAGGCTGAAACATCAGACACAACCAAGAAGAAACCAAGTTTAAGAATCTTAGAATAGAGCAAGGAGAACTGAATGGCTTTTGATCTCGTACAATACTTCGTTGAGCAGGTAAAAATTCAAAAGCCTCAGCTCCTATCTCAGTTGTCACCTGAACAACGTCAAGCAAATATTGAGGAAATTAATGCTTTGACTTTAGGTAAATTGATCACGCTATGGCGTAAAGATGAAGACGTCCTGTACCAAGAAATTTTTACACCAAATCATCTATATATCCAAGAAATTTCACGCCATCTCACAACCTCGACACAGAACAAATCTAGTTTAGAAAAAATAGTGCTTGAACAGGCCACTACAGATATTCTTGAATTACAAATTTTAGAATTAAAACAGCTTGATACCGCAGGTAGTTTAGGTAAACGTGGTTTAAGAGAGTTGGTCATTGGTCAAATTGAACATCTTTCTGGGCAAGCTAAAGATTGGGTTTGGTCAACAAATGAACTAACCGAACTGATTGGCTCTCAACCTATTGAGCAAGAAGAGGTATCATTAGATGAAACGATGAAGGAGTTCAATCAAATGGTTAATGTTCAACATACCGATGCACACACAGATCACCCTGAAACAACTGTAATAGAAACAGTAAATCCAACTTGGGCTAAAATTGCTGAACCAATCGTGGCACTGGTTGTGTTATATATTCTTTTTGAAGCTGTTACTAAAGTATTTGCTTAGTTTTTTTAAAACATCACTTAAAAAATAAAAGCGATAGAAAGCGGTCATGATGATCGCTTTTTTTCATAATTAAAAAATTTTAATCCTTTTATTTTTTTAGTGATTAAAATCACAAGATAATACATATTCATGATTGCAACTACATTAATTTCATTTACATTAAGTTTAACTAAATAATTTATTAGAATATTTAAAATATATAATTAAATTAGGGATAGATTTTCCATAATAATTAGTGTTAATTTAAAGTTATGGAAAAATTGAATTTTAATCACAAGTTAATAATTCATAAAGAAAATATCGTTAAGGATTAAAAATCTTTAAATCATATTTATCAGCCATAGAAATACACTTGAATTTATAAAATGAAATAATCAACCATTAATTTTAATTAACAACACCTGTTAAAATAAACAGACATTTTAATTTCTAATTTGATAAGTGATATTATGAACAATCAATATATCAATATCGCAATCTCAGGGTTAGGTTTAACAACCTCTGATGATCTTAAAATAAGACTGAGAAAAATTTTACCAACGAGCATAGGTATAAATTGGACAACGATTGCTGATCAAAATATAAGCTGCATTTTGATTAATGAACAATTTTTTGAAAATTCCAATATTCAAAATATTATTCAAAATAAAAATATTCCCTATCTCAAAATTTCAAAGCATAGCGAACAAACTGAAAGCGCGGAAAATAATTTACTCTGTATTCCAATCTATGATGAATGTACTTTAAAAAACTGGGTCAATGTTAGACTTTTAAATCGTACAACTGATACAGAAGAGACAATTACGAACAATAAGATTTCGCCAGATCAAAACCAAATTAAGGACAGTGATTTTTTTGCAGCGCTCTACAAACAAGAAAGCCGTAAAATTATTTTAAGTGATCAACTGGGTACGGTTGCGATCATTGATCACTATGCACACCTTGTCTGGTTAGAGGCAACGCGTGATGAATATCAAACTGACCGCTCAATTTCCTATAAGGCGGCGACGACTTCTGACTTTATTAAAGTTTCACGAAAACGTCAGTTGAATTTAGAAAATTGGCTATTTAATCTGATCTGGAAAAATCCTGACCTTGTCAGCTTACCCCCTATAAATCATCATTATCGATTAAAGTTTTGGGTTCAGCCCAATGAAATGGATAAAAAGCTTTTGTTACAACTCACGGCTGCATTTATCCGAGGGGCTGATATTCGACATGTCTCAGATAAACTCAATATTCCTGTGACACTCGTTCAACATTTTATTTCAGCCAATTTGGCGATTCAAAATGCTGAAATCATTTCAGCAAAAGAAAGCTTATTTGATAAATCACAACCCCATGATGAGCCTTCTGAAAATAAAGGAATCTTGAAAAGCTTTTTTGGAAAACTAAAAAGTAGATTTAAGTTCTAAAGGATTACTCAAATGATTATGCAGAAATATAAAATCGTATTTGCAGGCTCTATGGGAGCAGGTAAAACTGAAGCCATTAAATCACTTTCTGAAGTTCCTGTATTGGCAACGGAAGTCTTCAATACCGATGATCAAAGCCACAAAAAACTCAATACCACTGTCGGTATTGATTATGGTGAAGTAACTCTAGATGATGGCAGTAAAGTTGGGCTTTATGGCACACCTGGACAAGGACGCTTCGACTTCATGTGGGGAGTGATCTGTAAAGGGGCGATTGGGGCAATCTTATTGATTGACCACAGCTTAGACAATTCTTTAGATGAACTCAGTTATTATATTAAAACCTTTAAACAATATAGCGATAACATTGTCATCGGCATTACCCATATTGATGATGATATGAACAAATCAACCCATCAATATCGCCAATGGCTTATGGATCATCGACTTGATTTTCCAGTATTTTTTATGGATGCTCGTCAAAAAAGCGATGTATTACTCTTGTTAGAAACCTTGATCACATCCATTGAAGTCAAATACTTATAGTGGCTTTTGAATCGTAGTTTGCGACTTTCCTTGTGCTTTAGACTGATACATCAGCACATCTGCTTGATGCGTTGCTTCATCCATATTTTCAGGTAACTTATTATAAATATGGATCCCCATGCTGAAATCCACACCAAACTGTTGTTTCAATCCACTCAACCCAAATCGTTCACGCAGTCTTTTTGCATAATCTTCAATGCCTGACAAGTCTGTATCGTGTAAAATCACCACGAACTCATCTCCTCCCAAACGAGCAACCACATCTGAATGACGTGTTGCCTGCTGAAGCACTTGCGCAAATTCAATCAATACCGCATCACCTTTACTATGCCCATAGGTATCATTCACAGCCTTAAAGCCATCTAAATCAATGATTCCCACAGCCAGTGTTTGTTCTTTTTTAGGGTTTCTCTTTTTTAATATCTGATATTCTAAATTCAAAGCACGTGTATTATTTAAAGATGTCAAAGAGTCCTTCATTGCCATCAAAGTCATATCATTTAAATTTCTTTTGATTCTCAGCAATAAAAACGCCACTGTACTAAAAAAAACCAGTCTGACACAGGCATTCCAGAAAGGAATTATAGGATTTGAATAATGATGACCTGCACCATAATCTGCATATAACCATGTCAATGCAGATAAAATGACAGTCGCAATCACGATATATTTATTGTCATACCATGCTGCGATTGAAACTGGGATTAAATAGAAAACTGCAAAGGAATACTCATAACCTGTTGCGAGGTCAATGATTCCCCAAGTTAATATAATAAGCAGAAGAGTCAAACGACGAATAACAGATGAATCAATAAATAAAAATGTCTCCAATTGTTTAATCATATAACCCTATCCTTGATGACAAAACACAAACGAATCAACATGATTCAAAGCAAACTTTATTAAAAATTAAAATATTCAATAAAACAATGTAATTTATATAATTATTTTTAAAAATTCTGAGGGTGAGTGGGAAAACACAACTCTGGTTTACTTCAACTATTAAAACTTGGTAAGTTTTAATCCTATTGCCTATATACTTTTGATCTATAGCGTCCTAAGCCGAATCGAGACCTTTTGGGTATGTACTACACGCACGTTGTACGCAACTGGTAGCAATCTACTCTTTCCGATCCCTTCACCCTTGATGTAAATATTAGCGAAACTGAGTCAGAATTATTTCCCTATGATTCAGCGTTTTTGGGTAAATAGAGGAAATTTTCCCGCGTATTGCAATAAACAAAGAATTTTTTATTCTCAAGTAATTTTTAATCCCATTTTATTCTCATAAACCACAACTTATAAGAAATATATTTCTCACACATTTAAAACATTAAATTTTTTCAAAGACGCCGTCATTATTTCTTTTTGCTCATCTCAGACAACAAGTCCAATTGAATCTCCTGAATTTTGGCGAGTTTATCCCACTGATGCATCAATAGATGATCAATTTTTTCATGTAAATGACGTATTTCTAATTCTGCCTTTAAATTGATCTGATAATCATTTTGTGAGCGTAAACGATCTTTTGCTTCTTGACGATTTTGACTCATCATAATGATGGGAGCTTGCACAGCAGCTAGGCATGACAAAATCAAATTCAGCAGAATAAATGGATAAGGATCAGCTGGTTGTTTCACCATAACAACGGTATTCACTAAAATCCAAATCGTCAAAAATAGTGTGAAGCAAATTAAAAAAGCCCAACTACCACCAAAAGTCGCTATTTTGTCCGCAAGTCTCTCCCCCAGTGACCAATTTTGTTCAACTTGCCCTTCGGTATTTTTTGTTATCAATTCATGTTGTTGCATACTATTTAAGACTTCATACTCAAGGTTTGAAACTTCCCCTTGCTCAGATTGAAGTAATGTTTGCACATACTGCATACGATATTTGGTTAAATCTGCTTTACATATAAAATCTTGCTTGGAACAATCGGGGTAATCTTTAATAATTTCTTCCATAATCACGCTACGAATCGCACCCAAAGGAACAAGGTGATGCTGTGGGAAAGATTGCTTACATACCAAACAGACGTGATTTTCAATTTTTCCATTCATCAAATGATCCCCTTATGATTGAAATACGAAATATTTTTCATTTATTTAGGATATTTTAAAATGGATTAAACATCTGATCTATCTTAGGATTGCTTTTATTTTAAAATGCTTAGTTTCTTAATGCTTTAGATTTTTAATTTCTTATTATTTACAACGAATTTTTTAGGGCGAGTGGGAAAACACAACTCTGGTTTACTTCAACTATTAAAACTTTGTAAGTTCTAATCCTATTGCCTATACACTTTTGATCTATAGCGTCCTAAGCCGAATCGAGACCTTTTGGGTATGTACTACACACACGTTGTACGCAACTGGTAGCAATCTACTCTTTCCGATCCCTTCACCCTTGATGTAAATATTAACCAATTCGGCTCGGGATTATTTCCCTGAGATTGCCCCAATTAAAGTTTATTTGAAAAATTTTCCCAAATAATTTCACTATAAAAGAAAAAAATTCCAAATAGACATTATTCATGATTTTTTATTGCAAAAAACCATGAATATCTGCAAATTTAAACATCAAGTTTAAGTGGGTAAATCATTCAACATCATCAATTAGGCGAGACGTTGCTCTTGTAGCTTTTTCTTGTGCAATAATTGCTTATATTGCTCAGTCATTGCCTCAACATTCTCTTTTAAGAATAAATCTAGCTGCTCGGATACCTTGGCTTGATTTAAATTTTTATAAACCAAGTCATAGTTTTTCTTACGTGTTAACAAGCCTAAAAACTCTTTATTTTCAGTCACCACTTGAATATTACTTTCAACTTGAAAGACGGGTTCTGATTGACTGGACTGGGTATTGAGCTGAATATCCAGATACTGCTGTGTTTCAGTATTTAATACAGCAAAGGAAATTTCAGTCTTATTCAATGGACTCATAAATATTCGACGCCAATTTATGGCATAAAACTTCGCCTGAATTTGGTTAATGTCATCTGTTTCAAATGACTGGGTATTTTGCTCAGGCAAATTAATTTCGACCTCAAATTTACTCATTGTATTCACCTATCCATGTGATATTTGTATTATGGTTAATTTAATAGCACTTATATAACTGTTTTAAAACAATTATCTTATGTTAACGCATTAAAATTTCTTGAATTTTAATGGCTATTTTTCACACTTTCACATCGTTTTTTTGACGTAGTTTTGCTTAGTTTTTATACGCCTTTGGTCTATATGCCTTTTAGACGTATTTATAATTTAACTGCATTGTTTAAGTTTGATCGCACTGCCCTTGTGAATAACACCAAAACAGTGCGTAGACATAGATACCAATTATTTACAGCATATTTGACACAGGCTTATTTTCTCACGTGGCCAATTGGTTCTTGCTCTTTTTAGCGCCAGATCCCAAGTTGCAAAGAAGCCCAATTGGTTTTGATTTTTAGCCATAGGTAAATGTTCACAACCTTTGCTCATGTTATGAATTTCATACGCACCATTGGCTTGTGCTTCGGAATTGATAATGAATCTGTCCATATAAAGTTCCCCCAAAATTTATTTCACAAGTGTTTAATTTATTAATCCATACAATAAGTATGCCTTTTATTGATCCCATACTAAAAATATGGTTTTATTGAGCAAAAATCAATCCTTTATTACTGAAATTTATTCTTTTTTTAATTTCAAATTGTAAATATAAAACAATTACTTAATTTATTGTTCTAATGTTAAAAATGCACTCTAAGAGTGCATTTAAGATGGGACGATAGTCATTGTAGTGTTTAGGATAATGGGCTGACCGCATTCTCTTTTTTCTTTTTCATCACCCAGCGTACAACAATGATCATGGCAATAATACCAACAATCACCACCAAAACAGGGACAACAAAAGACAGTAATGAAACGACGAGCGCACTGATCCACTCTCCTGTCGATACTACAGGGTTTGCGATCCCACCTGTGGTTGCTGTGGATACGCCACGTACGGCAACGGTACTGAGTTGTACTGCAGATGCTGTTCCACCACCCACAATCAGTGCTGCTGCCCAACTGGTAAATTGTGACATTTCACCTGTACTCACAGCCATAGTTGTCAGTGTTCCTGCGACTAATGCGGCTGGTGTTGCAATGGTATCGAGTACATTGTCGACCCAAGGTACATAGTAAGCCCCGATTTCACAGACTGTCGCCACTGCAAGCCCGATACAGACCGATGGCATCGTGAGCCATTCAAAACCTTTCATCGGTTCAAACCATCCCATGATGGCTGCAACACTCATGACCAATAAAGGTACAAATACACGAAAACCGCATGCCGCACTTAGACCAATA
Source organism: Acinetobacter sp. WCHAc060025 (assembly GCF_004209355.1). Lineage (NCBI taxonomy): Bacteria > Pseudomonadati > Pseudomonadota > Gammaproteobacteria > Moraxellales > Moraxellaceae > Acinetobacter > Acinetobacter sp. WCHAc060025. The sequence goes on from NZ_SGSX01000011.1 coordinate 158,468, forward strand.
CCAATACATAGACTGAGGATTGTTTCGATCATGACGTGTCTTCCTTGTTTTATTTATTGTTTAAACTTTTTATACGTTAACAAAAAAGCCCTATGGGATGATAGGGCTTTTTCTTAAAACAGTGAGTAACTGTTTTGTTGGTGCTGCTTAGGCATTCTTGTTGTTGAATTGATTGCCAAGGCATTTGGTACACGGTGGTAGACGATCTGTACCAATTTCTAAGTAGGTGCGGTGTCCGCATTTGACACAAAAATAGAAGCCTGTTCCGGGTTTTTGACCAGCAGTAACCATTTTTGTTCTCCATAGGTATTTAGAAATGGTGAATTCAGTATACTGCTATCGAAGTAAATGTCTATTGTCTATTTTGCAAAATGATGGTGTCATTTTTGCAAGAAATGACTTAAACGAATTTATTGTCAGTTTTATTGCAATTTTGAGATATAAATCGCCACTTTTTGTTTTTTCTTCGCTTATTTTTTCCAAATTGAATCGAATTTTCTATGCAATTCTATTTGTTTCAATTTATTTCTGCATATCGAGTGGCATGCCGTCTGCTCCAAATACTACGCCTCGTTCTTTGAGTTTTTCACAGGCTGCGTGATGGACAACGCCCCGTTTGCTGACTTTGGTTTCGAGTAGTCTGCGTAGTGTGGCTTCGCTGACGTTGGCATGGTGGACGACTTCCATGCGTACTCCCCAAAATTTGTCGTTTGCAAAGCGGTCAAGGATTTCGGCATCTGCATCGGGGTTCATGGCAGCTGTGGCTCGAATCGCTTGATTAGGGTCTGTTAAGAAAGGTTCGAGTTCGGCTGTATTGGCTGCGCCACTTGCCAAAATATAGCGACGTTCCTCTTCGGCTTTTTGTTCGGGGGATTTTTTGGGCATTTTAATCTCTAATATTTTCTAATTTTAATATATTACAGTTCTTCACGCTCTTGTGGTGGTTCATCCTCCCTTTCTTCGGAATAAAAATCAAAAGGCATTTCAGAAAGTGAATTAAACAGCTTTTCTATGCCAATGGTTTCATCTTGAAGTACATTTTCTTCAATTTTAGGAAGAGTTTCTTTTTCTTTAGTCATTTTTAAACTCCTAATTTTCTAGAGTTTTAGTTCCACCACAAATGGATGGAACTAGATAGTAATTTAGCTTGATTCAAATTTTGATAATAGATAATTAATTAGGAATCCCTTTTCGGGCTTGATTCAAAAACCAATGACCTATTTTTTCAATAAATCCCCATACATCTTCATCCTCAGGTTTTATATATTCAGATGTATAAGGGTCTTCTCCCATCTTCTCAAAAATTTCAATTAACCAATTTGGACCATGCCCACGAACATTTAACCTATTTAACCATGACTCTAACTCGCCATTTGGTACTACAAATAAACCATATTCTGCAAGTTTCTCAAAAAGATTTGATAGAGCTTCTTTATCTTGACCATCTAAAATATTAATTCCTCCATCTTTCTTCATATTTTTGCCAGAATCTGTGAATTTCTTATTAATTGCTTGGCGAGTATGTGCTAATGCCTGTTTTTCAATTTCAGGGAATGAAGCACTATCTAAGAAGTCCGCCCAAACACTTCCTCCTTCTTTTAAAATATCAATATCCACAATGCCAGCAACAGGAATACCTAAACTACGCAATGGTTTAATAATAGTTTTAACTGTTTGTTTATTTTGAGCATTAAGAAATAAACAATTAGGAATACCTTTATCGCTAAATTTTAAAAGCCTATCATTTATTTCTTGATAAAAAGCACGATCAGCATCTGACTCAGTTACAATAACAAATTCATAGAATAATGCGCTTAGTACACCTACTGAACGAAGTAAAGGGTTTCTCATTAATGTCAAAATATCATCATTGGGTAGAATCCTTGAAGTAGCAACTTCATCCCTATATGTTAAGCGCACTATATTCACAGGTGTTCCAGACTGAATACATCCCATAATAAAATTTGGACTATGTGTTGCCACAAACAGTCTCTTTTCTGAATGAGACATAATGCCTGCTACTTCTTTACCTAGCTTAAATGCTAAGGATGGATGTAAAAAAGCTTCTGGCTCATCCATTAGAAGAACAGATGGATCACCCGCCACCATTTCTATAACCATTCCCGTAAATGCTTTAACACCATCACTTGCATAATCTATAGGCTCAGCATTTTTATGAAAGTTTACAGCAGCTTCATGAATGCCTCTTTCCTCTAATTCATTTTCTGGACTTTTTTTAGATAACCTTAATGATAGTTGCCCTAGATTTGTTGGATCTATAACTAGATATTTTTCAAAGGCTTCATAAATTATTCTTCGAACTTCATATCTTTTTTCATTATTTCTAAATAACATTTGAAAACTAGAATGTGCAGGATCTTGAAGATTTCCAGCCCCCTGAGCATTAACCATATTAATTCTATTATTACCATTTAATATCAATGTATTATATCTTAAATAAGATGTACAAAATTGATAAAGATTTTGTGTGGGATTAACTAATGCCATTTTATACGATGTTAAATGTACTTGCTGTCTTTCACCATTTCGCCCCAATAGAATATGGTCATTATGAATGACTTCATTAAAAGCTGGTTCAAGTTTTAACTTATTTATTACATTTTCAATTTGATCATCTGAAACGGCTGCTAATTGAATATTATCAATTATTTTATTATTTGAGTTTTGGTCACCACTTACACAAAACTGATGTATTTCTCTTAGAATTTGACTTTTCCCTGAATTATTTGGTCCAACAAATACAGTAATTGGTAAAGTATTTACTATTGTTTGTTCAACATTCAATGCACGACCAAATTTTAACTTAACATTCTTAATCATAATCATTACTAAAAATAAAACCCCACACAAATGTAGGGTCTTTTTACAACAAAATCAATTATTTCAGCTTAAAATCTCAAGCCACATTCCCTTCCAAGAAATCCTGTGCAAAGCGTTGTAATACACCACCCGCTTCATACACATGTACTTCTTCTTCGGTATCCAAACGACAGGTTACAGGCACTTTCACGATCTCATTTTGACCATCAGTCGTAGAACGCTCAATCACCAAAGTTAAAGTCGAACGCGGTGCGATATTACCAATCACGCTATACAACTCAGTACCATCAAGCTTTAACGTCTTACGGTCAACACCTGCTTTAAACTCAAGCGGTAACACGCCCATACCTACAAGGTTAGTACGGTGAATACGCTCAAAACCTTCCGCAACAATCACTTCTACACCGGCAAGACGCACACCTTTAGCTGCCCAGTCACGGCTTGAACCTTGACCATAATCTTTACCGGCGATAATGATCAAAGGTTGCTTACGGTTCATATACGTTTCGATCGCTTCCCACATACGCATCACTTCGCCCTCAGGCTCAACACGTGCTTTAGAACCCTGCTTGATCGTACCATCAGAACGAACCACCATTTCATTAAACAATTTCGGATTCGCAAATGTTGCACGTTGCGCAGTTAAATGGTCACCACGGTGCGTTGCGTATGAGTTAAAGTCTTCCTCAGGTACGCCCATTTTATGCAGATATTCACCTGCTGCCGAATCCATCAAGATGGCATTCGATGGTGACAAGTGATCTGTCGTGATATTGTCAGGAAGAATTGCAAGCGGACGCATATTTGCCAAAGTACGTGGCGCAGCCAAAGCACCTTCCCAGTACGGCGGACGGCGGATATAGGTACTTTGCGGACGCCAGTCATACAACGGACTCGCAGCCTGTACGCGCTCACCCAAATCAAACATTGGGATATACACTTTCTTAAACTGTTCAGGTTTAACCGCCACTTTCACAAGTGCATCAATTTCTTCATCTGATGGCCAGATGTCTTTTAAGTAAATCGGATTACCATCTTTGTCATTGCCCAATGAATCCGTTTCGATGTCAAAACGAATCGTACCTGCAATTGCATACGCAACAACTAACGGTGGAGAAGCCAAGAACGCTTGTTTTGCATAAGGATGGATACGACCATCGAAGTTACGGTTACCTGAAAGTACCGCAGTTGCGTACAAGTCACGATCAATGATTTCCTGTTGAATCACAGGATCTAACGCACCAGACATACCGTTACACGTTGTACATGCATATGCCACGATACCGAAACCGAGTTTTTCAAGATCGCCCAATACGCCTGCTTCTTCAAGATATAAAGCCGCTGCTTTAGAACCTGGTGCAAATGATGATTTCACCCAAGGTTTGCGTACTAAACCAAGTTCATTGGCTTTACGAGCAAGCAAACCCGCCGCAACAGTATTACGTGGGTTAGACGTATTGGTACAAGAGGTAATCGCCGCAATGATCACCGCACCATCCGGCATTAAACCTTCAGCTTCCTGCGCGCGAGCCGCTTCCAAGTTACCTGCAATACCTTTCGCTTTTAAATCAGCAGTTGATACACGTGCATGTGGGTTTGAAGGACCTGCGATATTACGAGTGACTTGCGATAAATCGAAACGTAAAACACGTGGATATTCCGCTTGTTTCATATCCGATGCCCAAAGACCAATTTCTTTAGCATAAGTTTCAACAAGTTTAACCTGATCTGCTTCACGACCTGTCAGGGTTAAATAATCAATGGTGTTCTGGTCGATGTAGAACATTGCCGCAGTTGCGCCATATTCTGGGGTCATGTTGGAAATCGTTGCACGATCACCGACTGACATGCTGTCCGCACCTTCACCGAAAAATTCTAAATATGCACCAACCACACGTTCTTTACGTAAGAATTCTGTCAATGCTAATACGATGTCAGTCGCAGTAATGCCCGCTTGACGCTGACCCACAAATTCTACACCGATAATGTCTGGAAGACGCATCCAAGATGCACGACCCAACATTACATTTTCAGCTTCGAGTCCTCCGACACCAATCGAGATCACGCCAAGTGCATCAGTATGTGGTGTATGAGAATCTGTACCTACACAAGTGTCTGGGAATGCCACGCCTTCACGGTTTTGCACTACTGGAGACATTTTCTCCAAGTTGATCTGGTGCATGATGCCGTTACCCGCAGGAATTACGTCGACATTTTCAAACGCAGTTTTTGTCCATTCGATGAAGTGGAAACGGTCTTCGTTACGACGGTCTTCCACAGCACGGTTTTTCTCAAATGCATCAGGGTCAAAACCACCGTATTCCACTGCCAAAGAGTGATCTACGATCAACTGAGTCGGTACAACTGGGTTTACTTTTGAAGGATCGCCACCTTGGTCGGCAATCGCATCACGCAGACCTGCAAGGTCAACTAACGCTGTTTGTCCAAGAATGTCATGGCACACCACACGTGCAGGATACCAAGGGAAATCATGGTCTTGTTTACGGTTAATCAGTTCTTTTAAAGATTGTTCGAGAATGGCTGGGTCACAGCGACGGACTAGCTGTTCAGCCAATACTTTTGAAGTATATGGAAGTTTCGCGTATGCGCCTGGCTGGATGTCTTCAACGGCTTGACGCACATCGAAGTATTCGAGCTGGGTACCTTGCAGTGGTTTGCGGTAATTGTTATTCATTGAATTGTGCCTCTTGCATCATTTTGTACTGCGTGTCTGATGCTCGAATAGTACACTGCCGAAAACCCATTTCCCAAATCGTTTATATTTCATAAGCTTAGATATAAAAACAGGGGTTTTGGAAATATTTAGTAACATCTTGCTCGAATTATTTTTCTTAAATGTGCATTTTTTATAAAAATAGCGGAAAATAAGGCTAATTCTTTAGTATTAGATTTAAATTGGATGAATATTTCATGAGCAATTTAGCGTTCTCCTCTTTCACCCTGATCGGTGTCGATGCACAAAAATTCCTGCAAGGACAAGTGACTGTAAATACAGAAGCTTTGGCTGAAAATGTATCGCAATACACTGCAATTTGTGATTTGAAAGGTCGTATTCATTTTGGTTTATGGTTAAAAAAACGTAATCCTGAAGAATTTGAAATCGTGACCACGCAAGATCAAGCGGAAGAATTTGCCAAACATATTAAAAAATATGGTGCATTTTCTAAGATGAAACTTGAGCAAATTGGCGCTGTTTTTCCGACTGTAAATGGCACGACAACTGACTTTTCTGACAGTGAAACTGATATTTCTGCTTGGGAAATTGCTGCGATTCAAAATGGTCAAGCTTATATCAATCAAGCGATTGAAGGTTTATTCCAACCTCAGGAATTGCGTTTGCATCAACGTGGTGCTGTGAATTATGACAAGGGTTGTTATTTGGGTCAGGAAGTGATTGCACGTCTTTGGTTTAAGGCTAAACCGAAAGCGTGGTTACATGTAATTCAAGGTTCAGGTGATGTTCCTGCACAAGGTGAACAGTTGAATAAAGGTGTTCAAGTGGTGAATAGCACTGCTTTTGAAAATGGTTTTATCGCGCTTGTGGTTGCTCGTCCTGAGGCATTGACTGAGCTTGAAGTGACTGTTTTAGACTTGCCTGAAAGTTTAAGTGGTGATGTAGCTAGACCGCAGTAAGTGTTTAACTTATTGATAAATTATTGTTATATTAGCTCACAATAGTGAGCTTTATAACGAATAAATCATGCCTGAACCAATTTCAACTACACTAACTTTATTAGCACTACGACCTATACTTTCTGAAATTGCAAAAAATACAAATACATTTCTAAGCACAGAGTTTGAGAAACGCTTTAATCTTAAAAAATTTTCAATTAATAACCAACAACTCGTAGATTCTATTGAAAAAATAGGATTAGTAAAAACTCTTTTTACAGGTGCTGAAAAGCCTGTAGACTTACATAGTTTCTTTTATTCCCCATATATCACGACAAAAGATGGTATCTGTACAATACATTCTTTAGATCAAATAACTACCGAACATAGTATTTTAATTGAAGCTACTGTTGGACAAGGAAAATCCATTTTAATGCGATACTTGGCCTTGAAAGAAGCCTCAAAAAACTCAAGAATTCCTATTTTCATTGAACTAAAAAACATATCAAAAGAAAAAAGCCTTGAATATCTAATTAAAGAAAAAATTGAAGCATGGATAAATAACATCACAGATGAACAAGTAAAATTCATATTACAATCAGGAAATGTTTCGTTATTTCTTGATGCCTTTGATGAAATAAGTAAAGATTACATCCATGACACGCTTTCAACAATAGAAAATTTAGCAAATAATTTTTCCAATTTAAAACTCATCGTAAGTAGTAGACCTGAACACGAAATAAAATTTTCTAATTTTTTTGAATCAATTCAAGTAAACCCATATGATAGTGAAGATCAAAAAAAAATTGATTCATATCCTTGTTGATGATCCTGAAGCACAATTAACTTTAATTAACTCAATAGAAAATAGCACTCCTGAAATTCAGCAACTATTAACTACGCCATTAATGATTGGATTATATGTAAAAAAATTTAATGCAGACTTCTCACCTCCTGAAAATATCACTAGTTTCTATCGCAATATTTTTGAAGTTGTAGCGACAACACATGATAGAACTAAAGGTGGGTTTACTCGAAAAAGTTCATCAAACCTCATGCAAGATAAGTTAGAGCAGATTTTTGAAAGATTTTGCTTTGAATGCTATAAAAAAGACCAAACCGCATTTGATAAATCTCAAATCATTGAAATTCTAGATTTAACTTTAAAGAAACTGAATATTGACAAATGTTCATCAATTCAAATATTAGATGATTTTTGTGATTACCTTTGTTTAATTGCTAAAGATGGTCTGAGTTATACTTTTATTCATAGAAGTATATTCGAATACTATGTAGCTTTCTTTTTTAGTAAACTTAATAAAGAGAATGCTGAAAGAGTGATCCCCAAAATTTTAAACACAAATATTTTGAATTTTTTAAAACATTTGAATATTTATTATTTCAATTTATTTTATTTAAAAAGTGAATTAGAGTTTATTTTAAATTTATTTGAAATAAGGCATAAAAAATATGACATAAAACAAGTGTTACCAAAACAATTCTTAACAATGTTCTTTATTGGAAAGCAAAAGGTAATCAATGATTCAAAACCAGTTCTTATAATGAAACGCGAAAATTTCGATATTATTAGAAACCATAGTTATTTAGATAATGAATTTTTTTCAGAAATTTTCAGCCATATCTCTCAAAGCTATTCATATACTGGAATCTACATTTCAAG
>NZ_SGSX01000012.1:0-156771 GCF_004209355.1 Acinetobacter sp. WCHAc060025
TTGTTAAAGCGAAATATTGAATTGTAAAAGCAAATTTTAGCCATTAAAAAGCCCCATATTTCAGGGGCTAGTCGTATCACTCGCGTGATACTCATATAAGGCTCATCTCATACTGGATCTATTAGAACACAAAACGTAAAATTTATCATTCTAAAGTTAAAACAAAAAGCATATAGATTAAAAAAAAGCCATGTAGTAACATTGCTACATTAAACTAATTTATGAAAAAATGGAGACTCCAAATGCAAATAAGTAGTCGAGAGTTTAATCATGATATAGGTAAGGCAAAAAAGTCGAGTCTTGAAAACCCTGTGATTATCACAGAACGTGGTAAACCATCACACGTGTTACTGAGTTATCGTGACTATGAAAAACTCATTATGAAACAATCTAGTATGGCTGATTTGTTAAGCTCTGATGATAATATAGAGATAGAGTTTAAAAAACTTAATGTACAAGCTAAAGCTGTGGAGTTGGATTGATGCTACTCCTTGATACCAATGTTATTTCTGAGTTTAGAAAAATATCCAAAGGTAAAGCAGATCCTCATTTTGTGGCTTGGCAAAGAGAGATACTCCCAAGCTTATTTTATATCTCAGCAATAAGTATAATGGAGATAGAATTAGGAATTCTCAAAATACAAAGAAAGGATCATACTCAAGGTGAAGTTTTGCGTAAATGGTTAGAATATAAAGTGATTCCTGCATTTGACTCGCGCATTTTAAATATTGACGTGAGTGTAGCACGTGTGTGTGCAAATTTGCATGTACCAGACCCACGTTCAGAGCGAGATGCTTTAATCGCAGCAACTGCCATAACAAATGGAATGAGTCTAGTCACAAGAAATACTAAAGATTTTAAGGATATGGGGCTTAATCTTATAAATCCTTGGGAATAATTTAAATCATTCAATCATCATCAAATCGGATTTATTCTCAAGCTTTAAAGGGCGCAAAGCAAAAATCGAACGAGTATGACGTATGCCTTTCATTGAATATAAATTTTTACGCAAAAAACGCTCATAATGTTCTGCATTTTTTACAGCGACTTTGACTAAATAATCATAATCACCCGTCACCAAATGCGCCTCGACTACTTCAGGCATCTGACTCAGTGCATCACTAAATTGTTCTAAAATTTCGTCATCATGCCGTTCAAGTGTAATTTCAATAAAGAATAATTCATTGATCCCAATTGCTTTGGCATTAATATTTGCTGTATAGCCTTCGATGACATTCATCGACTCAAGGCGCTTCACACGTGTCCAACATGGAGAAGACGACAGCCCAATAATCTCTGCAAGTTGAGCGACTGTTAAACGACCATCCTGACGAAGTGCCGATAAAATTTTTCGATCAATGCGATCTAAAGTGTACTGACTATCATTCATGAGCTATACCACAGAAAATATTTTCGTGAATAATCCTAAAAAAGAAAAATCATTCCGAAAAGAATCAAGAATTAGGTGAAATACGGGAAACATTCTAGTCAGAGACACGCTAAAATAAACATATTAAATCAAAGACATTTGGGAGACTGGCTTTGATTTTGCAGTGTGTATCTTTAAGGGAAGGGTGCCTTTAACGATACACACTGTATACCTATTTTAGAACTCAAACTTTATTCATCAAACTTTTTACTGAAGATTTACAGCAAACTTAAACATGAAATTAAGTATTTTGATTCACCTGTTTTGATTTTAACCAATAAGCAAAAGTTAAACACAGCAACCAAAAAGGGATTAAAATCACTGCGATTCGCATATCAGGTGTCATCCACATCACCATTAAAATGCACAACATAAAAATAACACAAATATAATTAGTCATTGGATAAGCGATAGCAGGAAATAACGTCACTTTCTTTACGTCTTGCATCCGTTGTTTAAATTTTAAATGCGTCAGTGCCAACATCATCCAGTTGATTACGATCGCAGATACAACCAAACTCATCAATAATTTAAACGCTTTTTCAGGAAATACGTAATTCAAAACCACACAAATCAAAGTCACCAAAGCAGAAGTCAAAATCGCTGCATAAGGAATACCACGTTGATTAATCTTGCGTAAGAATTTGGGAGCATTGCCTTGTTCCGCAAGCCCAAGCAACATACGACTAGTACCATAACTGGTGCCGTTATAAACCGAAATCGCCGCAGTCAACACCACAAAATTTAAAACAGTGGCAACGCCCTGACTACCGAGGGAATCAAAAATCAATACAAAAGGGCTACCACCTTCCGCAATTTGGTTCCAAGGATATAATGATAATAAGACCACAATGGTGAGTACATAGAACAACAAAACACGATAAACAATCTGGTTCACTGCTTTGGGAATAGTTTGAGTTGGATCTTTGGTTTCTGCTGCAGCGATGCCGACCAATTCAATTCCTCCAAAAGAGAGCATGATGATCGCCATTGCCATGATCAAACCCGTCAAGCCATTTGGGAAAAATCCACCCAAAGCCCATAGATTTGAAAGCGATGCAGTTTCACCTGCATGACCACTTGCCAATAACCATGCGCCAAAGCCAATCATGCCAATGATTGCAGCAATTTTGATGATCGAAAATAAGAACTCCATTTCACCAAAAACTTTGACGTGGAGTAAATTAATCACATTGATCAAAATAAAAAAGCCAAGTGCGGACACCCAAGTCGGAATTTCTGGCCACCAGTACTGTACATATAAACCGATTGCACTGAGCTCAGCCATACAGACCAAAACATTGAGTACCCAATAGTTCCAACCTGACATAAAGCCTGCAAACGGATTCCAGTATTTATAGGCAAAATAACTAAAAGAGCCACTGACAGGTTCTTCAACCACCATTTCACCGAGTTGACGCATCATAAAAAATGCAATTAAACCTGCAATGGCATAGCCTAAAATAACTGATGGTCCAGCAAGTTTGATGGTTTGTGAAATACCTAAAAATAGCCCAGTTCCGATAGAGCCACCCAATGCAATCAATTGTATATGGCGGTTACTCAAACCATGTTTGAGTTGGCTCGAATTTTGTGCAGACATAAATGATCCATTTATGTGATAGTCGCTGAGTAGTTCAGCAATAGAGAAAATGTAAGGGGCTTACTATAATAAAAATTTATACATAAATAAAATTTAATTTATAATTGATGGGTTATTAAGCAACTTGCGCTCATTTAATGAGAATATGCTTAAAATAATTTCACTAAAAATTGTCAAGTTGGATTCTTGCGTATTAACATGAACTACACTCCAATATAAGTACAAGACATGAGAATTAGCGCTTGGTACAGCCTTAGAAAGTTTGTTTATAACAATTTACATAATGATGATTACGAAACTCAATTTAGCCGTGCGATCAATTTCTTATTAATTTTTCTCATTATTGGCAATGTGATTGCAGTACTTTTAGAGTCGATCAATGACGTTTATAAGGTATATAAAATTTATTTTGATGCCTTTGAAAATATTTCAATTGTGGTTTTTACTTTGGAATATATCTTGCGCTTTTGGAGTGTCGTTGAAAAAGATCCTTTTGAAACTGAATGGAGACAACGCTGGAAATATGTGATCAGTGGCGCGGCAATCATTGATTTATTGGCAATTTTACCAGCATATATCAATTTCTTTGTTCATATCGATTTACGGTTCCTACGAATCTTAAGATTACTACGTCTATTAAAATTAACCCGCTACTTTGTCTCATTACAAATTCTTCTGCGGGTCATTGAACGCGAAAAAGGTTCATTTCAAGCGGTCATTTTTATTTTACTGATCATGATTGTTATGGCTGCTGCAGGAATATATGTGGTAGAAAGCCGAGTACAACCTGAGGTATTTAGTTCAATCCCTGCCTCGATGTGGTGGGCAGTGGTGACATTGACGACTGTCGGTTATGGAGATGTCACGCCAATTACACCTTTAGGACGTTTTTTAGGTGCTTTAATTACGATATTAGGTGTCGGTCTGGCTGCATTACCCGCAGGTATTTTGGCTAACGGTTTAGCCAATGAGCTTGAACTTAGAAAACAACAGCTTGAATTAAAATTTAGAGATTTATTAGAGAGTTGTGAAATTGACATTATTGATGATGAAGAAAAAATAGAAAACATTCGTAAAGAGGTCGGTTTATCCACTGAACAGACTCAAGATATTGTTTTACAGTTGATTCGAGAGCGTAAAGAAGATGCTTTGGAAAGGGAAAAGAATAAGTATTGTTTTTGTCCGCACTGCGGGCATAAATTGCCAGAATGATCGTAATTAAATCATTATGATAAGGCTAAAAGGAAAATAAGATGAGTTACGATATACAGTTATTTCATATCCTGACGATGCACAACTATGAAAACTCGAATGATGAAGAATTTTTTGAGCATGTGGAAAATTTTACAGCATTTTCACAGGATCAATTTGACGTTTTAAAAGCAAGTTTACTGAACTATGATTACGAGGTTATACGCATCGATGATGATGCATTGCATTTTAAAAAGTCTGATGATGAAAGTTCTGCGGTGGCATATCTAACACGATATGCGATTTATTTTTCCGCAAGTTTTAATCAAGAAGACAGTTTTGAAATCTCAATGACAGCCTCTGATTTTACTGATACAGGTGAGTTTGCAAAGTATGATCCGCAATTGGGAGAATGGGAATTTTGAATCTATGATGAAGTGATGTATAAGCAATTAATTCATTATAAAAACATAAATTTCAGATACAAATAGGCTAAATGGATACAGTTTTAAATCAGGTTTTATAAGTTGATTTTACTTATTTTATGGAGTTGTTGTATTCAAGTGGTACTGAATAAATCTGATAAAATTACACTTATCTAGCTGAAAAATTATTCAAATTTGAATTAAATATATGCATAAATTCGAATAAATGGATAAATCATGACATTTGAAATAGATGCATTCGGTACAATTGTAATTGCTGTTTTTGTTTTATTTATCGGGCGCTTTTTAGTTCAAAATATTCCCTTTTTACGCAATTATAATATTCCTGAGCCTGTTGTAGGCGGTTTGATCGCTGCACTTTGCTCCTATTTAGCTTATAAATTTTTGAATATTAGTGCGACTTTTAATGCTGATATTCAAAAAGCACTGATGTTAATGTTCTTCACTTCAATTGGTTTGAGTGCAAGCTTTGTTAAACTCAAAGAAGGTGGAAAGTCTTTGGTGATTTTCCTATTTTGTGTGGCAGGTTTTGTCTTGGTACAAAATGCTGTAGGCATGAGTTTGGCAAAAGTGCTGGGACTAGATCCTTTAATCGGTCTCATTGTTGGTTCTATTACTTTGACAGGTGGGCATGGAACAGCAGGTGCTTGGGGTACTATTCTTGAAAATGAGCATGGTATTCATGGTGCTGTCGTCTTGGGCATGGCGAGTGCAACCTTTGGTTTGATTATTGGTGGTGTGATTGGTGGTCCAGTTGCTAAATTTCTAATTAAAAGACACAAACTTGCGACTGAGATTGGTGATGCAGATCATGATGATACGCCTGCGGCAGAAGGAAGTGCAGCATTTGAATATCCACATAAAACACGTTTGATCACCTCAAGTAATGCCATTACAACGTTAGGGATGTTTTCACTGTGTATCTTTGTTGCCAATTGGATGACAACAGTCAGTAAAGGGCAGTGGTTTGAATTACCAACATTTGTTTGGGCATTGGCATGTGGTGTATTACTTAGAAACTTCTTAGAACACGTTGTAAAAGTGAAAATCTTTGATCGAGCAATCGATGTTTTTGGAAATGCTGCATTGTCCCTCTATTTGGCAATGGCGTTGTTATCTCTACAGCTTTGGTTATTAGCTGATTTGGCAGGACCATTGGTGATTATTCTATTGCTTCAAATGGTGACCTTGGCACTGTATACCAGTATCGTGACTTTTAAAGTGATGGGAAGTAATTATGATGCAGCAGTTTTGGCAGCTGGACATTGCGGTTTCGGAATGGGCGCAACGCCAACAGCAATTGCGAATATTCAGGCTGTGACCAATACTTATGGTCCATCACATAAAGCCTTTTTAATCATTCCTTTATGTGGTGCATTCTTCATTGACATCATCAATGCAGTGGTAATTCAAACGATTATTAAGTTTTTTTGATGTGTGAAGACTGGATTTCACTAGACCATCAATTTTTTATGCCTAGTTCATCATTTTAGCTTTTTCAGTAAAGCCTCTATTCGATAGAGGCTTTATGCTGTCTAGATATCAGATGTTAACAAGTTGTGAGCGTTATGGTGAATTAAATTCATTTATTTTTTAATTTAGCATATTAATATTCAACTATAATGAAATTCACTCATGTTTTGATATAATGAATTTTATTCATTTTATATTTTGTTTGAGCCTCGCCCTCGAAGCATAGCTTCTCGCCTTGCGCTCGGGTAAAGCGTTGCTTTTGATGAAAGGATTGTTGTTTAAATCCTTTATGTAATTTTTTAATTTATGTTTTGCTTAAGCCTCGCCACTCGAAGCATAGCTTCTCGTCTTGCGCTCGGGTAAAGCGTTGCTTTTAATGAAAGGATTGTTGTTTAAATCCTTTATGTAATTTTTTTAATTTATGTTTTGCTTAAGCCTCGCCACTCGAAGCATAGCTTCTCGTCTTGCGCTCAGGCAAAGCGTTGCTTTGCTGGTCTTCGCTCATGCTTGAGATTCGTCATTTAAAAACATTAACTGCATTGCGTGAGCATGGTTCATTGGTTGCTGCTGCAAATGATCTATGTCTAACACCATCTGCAATTTCTCATCAACTCAAAGAGTTAGATCATTGGTATGGTGTAGAAGTGGTGAATCGTCGTAGTCGCCCTGTGACATTTTCCAATGTAGGTCAACGGTTGCTGAAACTTGCAGATGATGTTTTGCCACAAATTCAAATTGCACAAACCGACATTACTCGTATTGTGCATGGGCAAACTGGAAGAATTATTTTCTCTTCAGAGTGTCACAGTTGTTTCGATTGGCTGATGCCTTTGTTGAATCAATATCGTCAACAATACCCAGATGTTGATCTTGATTTTGCTTCAGGTTTTGAGGCAAATCCGCATGAGCTTTTACAAAATGCTGAATTCGATTTGCTCATTACTGCGGATCCAATCGCCTTAAAAGGGATTGAATATTTCCCAATCTTTGAATACGAATCACGTTTAGTTTTGTCCAATACTCATCCATTGGTACGTGTTGAAAAGATTACTGTACAAGCATTGGCGGAAGAAACTTTGATTACTTATCCTGTCGATAAGCATCGTTTGGATATTATGGCAAAGCTCTTTATTCCTGCGAATATTTTGCCTAAACAAATTCGTACAACGGATTTAACTCAGATGCTTATTCAGCTTGTAGCAAGTGGACGTGGTATAGCTGCACTTCCAGATTGGGTGGTAAATGAGTACGAACAAAAGGGTTGGGTGACTTCACGACGTTTAGATTGTGTGGCGGAAAATGGTTTACGCCGTACTTTATATGCAGGTTATCGTACTGATGAAAAAGAAAAAAGTTACTTCGAAGGCTTTTTAAAGCAGTTGGCGAAGTTTTCACAACAGCGCAATCGATACTATTAATTCATTAACGAATTGATTTTATATTCATGGGTAGAAGAACATTAGCCCATGAATTTTTATCCATTCACATATTGAAGATGATTAGTTGATCGTATTTTGTCTATTTTGGACTCAATATGTTCGATATAAACAAAAAGGGGCTAAATCTACACATTTAAATTGAGTTTTAGGCTTCTATATGCAGCGTCATATACTTTAAATGTAAAGCATTTTAATATACAAATATAACGTTATAAATTGATGGAAATTGTGTGGGTAAGGGCTTTTGTATAGTGTTTACTTCCATACAACGATTTGATTGTATATTAAAATTTTTGAAACATTTCTCAAAAACTCGTCTAGGATGACCTATGCCTAAAACGAAACAACCGACTTCTAAGCAATTGTTGTCTGTCATTCAAACGCAAACCGTGATTGCAAAATTGGGCTTAGACATTAACGCAGTCATGACTTTGGTCGCTGAACAAGTGCAATTGATTACCCAAGCTAAAGGGGCAATTGTTGAATTGGCTGAAGATGGTGACATGGTCTATCGCGCTGTTTCGAATGGTGCGAATGAGTTTTTAGGCTTACGTTTAAAAATGCATAGCAGTCTTTCGGGCTTATGTATTGCTCAAAATAAAACCTTGTATTGCAAAGACAGTGAAAATGATGAGCGTGTTGACCGTGAGGCTTGTCGCCGAGTTGGGTTGCGTTCTATGGCAGTCGTGCCACTGATTCATTTGGATGAGCCGATTGGTGTTTTGAAAATTTATTCTGAACAAGTCAATGCATTTAAAGACAGCGATATTCATTTGTTGGGCTTGATGTCTGAACTGATCGCTGCCGCAATGTATCATGCAACTAAATTTGGTGCGCAAGAACTGTATAAATTAGCAACTCAAGATCATTTAACAGGATTGGCAAATCGAGCATTATTCCTTGATTGTTTAAGACAAGGCGTAGAAAAAGCCAAACGTTCTGGAAAAAATCTGGGTATTTTGATGATTGATATGGATGGTTTAAAGCCGATTAATGATCATTATGGACACCGTCTAGGGGATGAAGCTTTAAAAGAAATTGCCAAACGAATTGATGGTTCGACACGTAAAGAAGATTTAGTGGCTCGTTTAGGAGGTGATGAGTTTGCTGTGATTTTAACTTCTGTTGCAGATCAAGAGCTCGCGAAAAATGCGATGAATAGAATTGTTGAGGCATGTGGATTACCTTTTGTTTTTGAAAATATTAAGCTGAATATGGGCGCGAGTGTTGGTTTGGCACTATTCCCAGAAAATGCCATAGAATTGAATCAGTTAATTGAATTTGCAGACTTGAAAATGTATGAAAATAAAAGAGCAAGAAAGGCTGTAATATTGAAAGAATAGTTTTATTGTATCAATTTCTCAATGGTGATTTTCAAGCAATAGATATGCTGTAAAGCCTTGTATGACGAGATTCATTTGTGATCTAAATGGGGTACAGCTACACTCAAATTTATGGACGTTAGAAAAACAAATATTTAAACAGAATAGTTACGTTGTTTTATCGACATTTGCTCATATTCATGGCTTAATCTTTGTTCAAGGAAATAAGGTGTATTAAAAATAGATAGGATAAAAATACGAATTCGGCACTTTAGTCTAATTTCGGCATTTTGAAATTTTTATACACTGTAAAAAGCTGTCCAAGTTGATGATATTGTCGCATTTTTGATCACTATTTTTTAAGATAATGTGTATATTTATTTTAATAAAAATGATCACTATTTAGGAATGTGATAATACTATTCAGCATGGTTTAAATCGGTATACTAGAAACTCTTGTTATAAAAAGTAGCAATATCAGGAAAGACAATGACTGCACGTATTCAAAAAGGCAAGTTAGCGATTGCTAAAGAACTTTACGATTTCATCGAAAATGAAGCACTACCAGGTTCTGGTTTAGACAGTGAAACTTACTGGAAAAACTTTGAGCAAGTCGTTGTTGATCTTAGCCCTAAGAACAAAGCGCTTCTTGCAAAGCGTGACGACCTTCAGGCTAAAATTGATGAATGGCACCGCAACAACAAATTTGAACTCGAAGCTTATAAAGCTTTCCTTACCGAAATTGGCTACTTATTACCAGAAGTAGAAGATTTCCAAATCAGCACAGAAAATGTAGATGAAGAGATCGCATTATTGGCTGGTGCGCAGTTGGTAGTACCTGTGCGTAATGCACGTTACTGCTTAAACGCTGCTAACGCTCGTTGGGGTTCTTTATACGACGCACTTTACGGTTTTGACGTGATCCCTGAAGATGGTGGCGCGGAAAAAGGTAAGGGCTATAACCCAGTTCGTGGCGACAAAGTAATCGCATTTGCTAAGAATTTCTTAAATGAAACTTTCCCATTGGCAAATGGTTCGCATGCTGATGCAACTAAATATGCTGTTGAAGGCAAAAAATTAGTTGTTAGCCTAAAAGATGGTTCAACAACGACACTTGCTAAAGAAGCTCAGTTTGTTGGCTTTAATGGCGACGAAGCTGCTCCAGTAGAAATCGTACTTTTAAATAACGGTTTACACGTAATCATCGAAGTTGATGCTACAAGCCCAATCGGCAAAGCTGATGCGGCTGGCGTAAAAGACCTTGTTCTTGAAGCTGCTGTAACTACGATTCAAGATTTGGAAGACTCGATCGCTGCTGTTGATGCGGAAGAGAAAGTTGAAGGCTACCGTAACTGGTTGGGCTTAATGAAAGGTACGCTTGAAGAGTCTATCGAGAAAAATGGTAAAACCATTACTCGTACACTGAATAAAGACCGTACACACAAAAACCTGATCGGTGGTGAAACTAAACTTCACGGTCGTTCATTGATGTTGCTTCGTAACGTAGGTCACTTGATGACAAACCCTGCGATCCTTGTAGATGGTGCTGAAATCTACGAAGGTATCATGGATGCGTTGATCACTCCGTTGCTTACATTTGCAGACATTAAAGGCGAAAACGAGAACAAGAACTCACGTAAAGGTTCTATGTACATCGTGAAGCCAAAAATGCATGGTCCTGAAGAAGTTGCATTTGCAGTTGAATTGTTTGAACGTTCAGAAAAAGCATTAGGCTTACCTGCAAAAACTTTAAAAATCGGGATCATGGATGAAGAGCGTCGTACTTCTGTGAACTTGAAAAACTGTATCGCACAAGCGAAAGATCGTACGATCTTCATTAATACAGGTTTCATGGACCGTACAGGTGATGAAATTCATACATTCATGGAAGCTGGTCCATTCGTTCGTAAAGGCGAAGTGAAAGCTCAAATTTGGTTCCCTGCGTACGAAAACCGTAACGTGATGGTTGGTTTACAGTCTGGTTTACGTGGTAAAGCACAAATTGGTAAAGGTATGTGGCCTAAACCAGACATGCTGTTAGACATGTACAAAACCAAGATTGAACATCCAGAAGCAGGCGCAAGCTGTGCATGGGTTCCATCTCCGTCAGGTGCTGTGATTCACGCGATCCATTACCACCAATGCAACGTGTCTGCACGCCAGCTTAAGTTGTTAAAAACTGATGCATTGCCATTAGATGACTTATTAACTCCTCCTTTGGCAACAGATACGAATTGGACTGCGGAAGAGAAAACCAAAGAACTTGAAAATAACTTACAAGGTATCTTGGGTTATGTAGTTCGTTGGGTTGACTTAGGCGTAGGTTGTTCTAAAGTTCCAGACATCAATAATGTTGGTTTGATGGAAGACCGTGCAACTTTACGTATTTCTTCACAACACGTTGCGAACTGGTTACGTCACGGTATTGTAACTAAAGAGCAAGTTGAAGAAGTGATGCAACGCATGGCGAAAATTGTGGATGAGCAAAATGCGAATGATCCAGAATATACAGCTATGGCTCCTGGTTTTGATGGCTATGCTTACCAAGCAGCGTATGACTTAGTATTTAAAGGTGGTGAACAGCCATCAGGTTATACTGAGCCATTGCTACACGCTTATCGTTTAAAATTAAAAGGTTATACAGGTGACTAATTTCATTCTTTAGAATGATTTATTCAACTGAATAATATTTAAAAAACCAGTTATTTCGATAGCTGGTTTTTTGTTGGGATTTTATGATTAAACAGTGTAATGGCAAAATTTCATCTATAATTATGGTTAATTTAAGAAAATAAGAATTTAAATATGAAAGTTAAAAACTTAAGCTTAATCAAAATTTCGACAATGTCGATATTGAGCTTGTCAGCGATCGCATGCAGTTCAACTGAACCGCAGCAGAGCAGTCAAAGTAAATATGCACCACCTCCAAAGCAACAAACACAGACAAAAATTTTGGAAGCGAATGAGCAAAAGTCACCAGTAGAGCATTCTTTTGATCCAAAAGATTGTCCTGCGTGTGGTATGGGGTAAATAAGTAATGAAACCGTTACTCGGTTTGTCTATTTTTCCCCAATTGAGTTTTTTGAACACATGTTTATCATTATTTGAACAAGAGAAAGTTGAGGTTTTGGAGTGGTCATTCGATCATTGCCATTATGAGAATAGACCTGAGTGGTTTAATTTATTGCTCAAAGATTATAGCGAAGCAGGGCGTTTGCTTGCACATGGTGTGCATTATTCGGCATTTACTGCTCAGATGAATGAATTGCACAATGAGTGGTTAGCATTGTGGGAACAGGAACAACAACAGCTTAAATATGTACACGTTTCAGAACATATTGGTTATAAATCACAACTTAAACAGAACTCAGGATTTCCATTACCTTTAGATTATCACTTGGTCGATGTTCACGACTTTGGACACCAAGTGATGGCTCTTCAATCTGCTTCAAAAATACCTTTAGGCTTTGAAATTTTGGCTTTGTCTTTGAGTTATCAGCAAGTTATTGAGCAAGCAAAGTTTGTTGCAGGATTGTGCCAAAAATTTAATACATTTATCGTTTTGGATTTGCATAATCTTTATTGTCAAGCATTCAATTTTAATCTTGAGATCGATGCTTTAATCGCACTTTATCCTATTGAATATATTCGAGAGATTCATATTTCTGGGGGAAGTTTTAGTTATAGTGACGTAGCTGATAAACAGGTTCGTCGTGATACGCACGATGGTGCGATTCCCAAAGCATTATTTAAGGTATTACAAGATTGGCTACCACGTTTTAAACATTGCCAATATATTATTTTTGAGCAATTGCCAGAAAGTTTGAAAACTACTCAAACGCAACAACAATTTATCTCTGACTATGATCAGTTAATGCGTATTCGTGATCAATTTTCTGTTGAAGCACTTGAGCTGCCTAATAAGCTATTGCATGTGGAAAACCATTCATTACCCACGCAAGTTGAGTTGTCTAACAATAGAGAAACTTTATTTGAGGAACAGTATTTATTGGCGAATGCATTGATGCAAGTAAAAACTCCACAAGATTTACAAGTAATGACGTTCAAATACTTTAATCATCAGGATTGGTCACTGGCGATGATTGAAACTGCAATAAAGCTCAGTCAACGTTGGAATAGTGTAAACGAGTAACGGAGCTAATACTCAATAGGTGAGAATTCTTTGTTAAAATCAAAAAGGTTAATAATTTAGTTGAATCAAAATGACATCAGTACTTAAGTTAGATGCATTAAAGAATGCGGTAGTTAGTAATACACCATATCCATATTTTATTGTAGAAAATTCAATCGTAGAAAGTGAAGTGCAAGCCGTCGTCGCAGATTTTCCTAAGCTGACCCAAGGGGGAAGTTACAACTTGGAAGATGTTGAAATTAAGCCTAATTTCGATCGTTTATTGAAATCTGTAGATACGCCTGAATTTCGTCAAATCTTAACCGATAAATTTGGTGTAAACGTCATGGAACATCCGATGATGATCACTTTGCGTGGTTTTTCACGTCAAAAAGATGGTCGTATTCACAGTGACTCAAAAAGTAAATTACTCACTATTTTGATTTATTTAAATGAATCATGGGATGCTGAAACAGGTCGTTTACGTATTTTGAATGATAACCAAGACATCAATAATTATGTTGCTGAAATCAATGCGGGACCAGGTTCACTAGTTGCATTCAAAGTGACAGATAATGGTTGGCATGGTTATATTCCATATGAAGGGCAGCGCCAGTCGATTCAAATTAACTTTTTAACCAGTGAAAAAGCCAATGCAAAACATAAGTTTTTCCATGGTTTGAGTGCTAAAGTAAAGAAAATTTTTGGTTAATCTAGTTTTACAAATAGATTCAAAATCAAAGCAAGTTTCGACTTGCTTTTTTTTAAACACAAAATTTTATAACGATGGTATTAAATCATGTGTGCCAATTTCAAAGCAATTACACATCAACAGGCGCTACAACTAGGCTTGCCAAATATTGTCTTTGAATATGACGATGAAATTTTTCCGAGTTTTCAAACTCCTTTGCTATTTAAGTCTCAAAAAGGACTTGAATGGCGTTCAGTCAATTTTGGTTTAGTACCGAAATGGTCTGAAGATATGGAAATTGCAAAACATACCTATAATGCTAGAAATGAGACGCTTTTAGAAAAGCGAAGTTTTGCAGAAGCCTTTACTAAGTGCCAATTTGGTGTGATCCCAGTATCTGAGTTTTATGAGTCTAAATATATCAATGGCAAACCACAACGTTGGGCGGTGCGACGTAAAGATGGTCAGGCTTTCTATATTGCAGCTCTATATGAAGTTACGCGTTTAAAAGATGGCGAGATTGTTCGTTCGGCAACGATGATTTCTATGGATGCTCATCAACATGAGATGATGAAAGAATTTCATGAACCGCGAACTGATAAGCGCTCAGTCGTTGTCATACCGCATCATCGTTTAGATGAGTGGTTAAGCTTAAAGCAAGTTGATATTTCAAGCTTTATTGAAGGTTTTCCTGTGGATGAGTTTGAATGTCTATATTGCCCGAAACAACGTCACGATAAAAACTCTCCACAGATGGATATGTTTGATTGAAATCAAAATTTCTATCAATGTGAAACTACAATTAATGAGATAAGTTTTTGAAAATGATTTTTAAACTTTCCATCATTTTCTCGATTTGAAGTGGTGTTAGCCCTTCAAACGATTGTTCAAGTATAACACCCATTAAGTCATTAATTTTTTGAGTCATTTGGACACCTTTTTCTGTTAAATGTACACGTGTGATACGTGCGTCATTTTCACAAGAATAGGTGTCAACAAAACCTTCTTCTTTTAAGCGATAAACAATTTTAGTTGTCGTCGACATTTTTGAAACAATCATATCAGAAAGTTCGGATACACTCGCATTGGGTTTAGCTTCTAAAGATACCAATAGGCGACGACGAGAATTATCTACACCATATTTTTTCAGTACATGATCAAGGTTTAGAACATATTGTGCATGAACTTGTGTAATCCAATAATAAGGAAATTCTTCGATATTAAAATTTTCAGCGTTCGGTAAAAATTTTGAATATTTCTTAGTCATTCGGGAGTCCCTGAATTTTTGTAATTATGGCCAAATATTAATTCTAATAATATTTTATTTTTATTACATGAATCAATATGTGATGTATCACTTAATGAAAATAACCAAGGAAAATCGATGGGGTATAATTTTCCATGAAATTAGCTGAGTTCAATTATTAAAAATTATACAAAGCCAAAAGTTTCGATAAGTATGGCTAAACAAAGCGTAAAATTTGCCACTTGATATGAAAGGCAATAGGTCGCTTTAAACATCCAAAAGTTGTTCGAACGGTTGTATGCTCAAGAACTATGGGGTAAATAAGTTCTTGTTTGTTAGTCCTGTATTGTCTATATGTTATATGATTAAAAAGATCGAGTAAACAAGCTTTTAATGTGTATATTATAGATCCACGCTGTTGAAAGCTAATTCTTTAAAGACACACTATTTTTTGTTAAAAAGTGATAAATGTTATATTCAAAAAAAAGTTGCCAAATGTTGTTTATGTTTTTGATTTCACAAGATGTAGTAAGTTTATTTAAACTATTGGTGTATTTTTCCTAAATTAATTAAATGTAGAAATTTTATTAAAGTTCATTGAATTTGTGTAAGTTGAATGGTTAAGCTTTCAGTGTAAATTAAATTGATTCAAATATTCGTTTCTATACTTTAAAGCAAAAATATGAAAAAAATGTAATTTTTTTAGAAAAAATAATTACAAAAGGACAATATTGTGCATAATTAAATTAATTTAGTTGAAAAGGTATCATTATTCATGGACCCGTCGCCGTGTAGGTTTAGTTTTCATTTTTCTCGTTTATATTTTTATAATAATAAGCAGGAGATCTAATAATGGAATTTTTATTAGACCCTGGAATTTGGGTTGGTCTTTTAACCTTAATTGTTTTAGAAATTGTACTGGGTATCGATAACCTAGTTTTCATTGCTATTCTTGCAGATAAACTTCCTCCAGAACAACGTGATAAAGCACGTGTTATCGGCTTATCTTTAGCTTTGGTAATGCGTTTAGGCTTATTGTTCGCTATTTCTTGGTTAGTCACACTTACAAAACCGCTAATCAGTATATTTGACTGGACTTTTTCAGGGCGAGATCTCATTCTCTTATTCGGTGGTCTGTTCTTGGTCTATAAGGCTGTAACTGAACTACATGAAAAGATGGAAGGTAAGCCTGAAGTCAAAGTCACCAGTAATGTGGTGTATGCAGGTTTTACCGCTGTTGTAGTGCAAATCGTCATTCTCGATGCAGTTTTCTCTTTAGATTCGGTCATTACTGCGATTGGTATGGTAGACAACATCTATGTGATGATGGTTGCAATGATTGTGGCGATGGTGGTCATGCTAATTGCATCAAAGCCGTTAACCGCATTTGTAAACCGACATCCAACTGTGGTGATTTTGTGTTTAAGCTTCTTATTGTTAATCGGTATCAGCTTAATTGCAGAGGGTTTTCAGTTTCATATTCCTAAAGGCTATATCTATTCTGGTATTGGTGTTGCGATTGCAATTGAGGCATTCAATCAGTTTGGTCAGCGTAATGCAGCAAAACATGAGTCGAAAATTCCATTACGTCATCGTACAGCGGATTCTATTTTAAGATTGATGGGTGGAAAAATAGAAACCGCCGATTCTCAGTCGATTGCAGCACAAGAAGCTTTTGCTGATGAAGAACGCTATATGATTGGTGGTGTTTTAACGCTTGCTGAGCGTTCAGTTGCTTCGATCATGACACCTAGAAGTCAGATTTCATGGGTCAATTTGGATGATGATCCTGAAAGTATTCGTCAACAAATTTTGGCAGTACCTCATAGTTTGTTTCCTGTTTGTCGTGGTCAGTTAGACAAGGTTGTAACTATCATTCGTGCAAAAGAGTTGATTGATGCATTAGATGAGCCAGAGCTTTTACAGACTTTACTGAAGCGTAATCGTCCAATTTTCATTTTTGAAAAGATGAAAGTAATTGATGCGATTCAGACCTTGCGGAATTCAAAGGGTTCTTTAGTTCTAGTAAGCAATGAGTTTGGTAATATTCAGGGTTTGATTTCGCCACATGATGTGTTTGAAGCAATTGCGGGGGAGTTCCCAGATGCTGATGAACAATTAGACTTGGTGAAATTGGATGAGCTGACATGGAAAGCTTCGGGTATGCTGGATTTGTATCAGTTGGAACTTGAACTTGGCATGTTAGATTTAATTCAAGATGATTCAGAATACTTCAGTGTAGCAGGATTGATTTTGGATAAAACTCAAGGTGAAGTTAAAGTGGGTACACAAATTGAGCAAGTCGGAATTTGGTTTGAAGTGCTTGAAATGGATGGAAACCGCATTAAAACGGTGAAAATTACTCGACCAGAATATTTGAGTTAATCTTCGAACT
Source organism: Acinetobacter sp. WCHAc060025 (assembly GCF_004209355.1). Taxonomy (NCBI): domain Bacteria; kingdom Pseudomonadati; phylum Pseudomonadota; class Gammaproteobacteria; order Moraxellales; family Moraxellaceae; genus Acinetobacter; species Acinetobacter sp. WCHAc060025. The sequence continues at coordinate 17,368 of NZ_SGSX01000012.1, forward strand.
AATTTGAACTTTAACAGTATCATTAAAAATGCCTCTATGAATAGAGGCATTTTTTTTGAATAAAAAGAGCATTTAAATAGGATTACTTATTTAAATGCTAAAAGTAAACTTTAAAAATTATTGAATTGTTTGTGTGATTTTAGACCATAAATTTTGATGAGACTTTTTAAACATCAGCATATGACCGATGGCTTTATGACCATGTTCTTGAGGTCTTAGCTCAATCATATTGGTTTGTGCATTTGGGTAAAGGCGAAGCAAATCTTTGACATTGGCTTCAGTCGCAATCTCATCATCAGATGACCAATACACAGTAATTGGACATTGAATTTCACTGTGATAATCATCAAAAAGGGTTTTACCAATGGCATTGATTACATAGCCAGGTTTGCTACAGAATTGTGCCCATTGTTTTGCAACATTTTTAGGTAAGTTTTCACCCATGCCTAGAAAATTCGTCGCGCCATAGCCTTTGATTAAACTGGATACAGGGAAGATGAGGTTAAACATCACTGGTGCCATACGTTTAGTACGACCTTTTAGCCCTTTAACATGCCCTGTAGAGCCTGAAATGGAAATCACTTGTGCAACTTTGTCATAGTTTGGAACAATACCAAGTAACTGTCCACCAGCACTATGACCAAGAAGTGTGACTTTTTCTTGTTGTGTCTTATTTAAAAGCAAATCAATTGCAGCAGGAATATCTAATTGCCCCCAGTCTTGGATACTGGCATTCGATTCTCGAAGAGGGCCATGCAGTGACTGACCAATTCCACGGAAATCAAACACCATTACGTTGAAACTTTGTTCGGATAACCATTCACTAAAGTTATGGTAAAAACCTTGGGTAATCCCTGTAGCGGGGCAAATTAAAATAGGCAGTTGTTCAGTTGATTGTTTTGACTGATAAAAACGACCACTTAAGCTATAGCCATCGGTGCAAGTAATCGTTACATTCTCAAAAGTACTCATCATGATTCTATCGTTATGTTTACAAGTTTACTTTACACGAGTTCCAAAAAGAAACTTGATTAAAAAGTGACTTATAAGTCAAAGAGGCAAAGAGATAGGTTTCTATTTAGAAAAGGATCAATGAAATGGATTTAATGAGCTTAACACTCGCAGTTAAATTAGCATTGCTATTCAGTGGGATATTTTTATTTGTTGGTATGCTGACTGGTGTTTGGAAGTATGTGCAGATTAGTCAATCAGAATTGGCACGGGCGCATTATTATGTTGATATTGCACATCGTAGTAGTTTGCTTTATGCACCAGCCACTTTGATTCTTGCTGTAATGGCATATTTTTCAAGTTGGTCTGAGAAGGTGAACTTATTTTTTATCATCACGAACTTAATTTTCTTTAGTTTTTCAATCGCGAGTTATGTATTGCATGGTTGGTTGAAGGATACAAGTAATCAATTCAAGCAACCGCATCAATTGGGAAAAATACAATTACCCAAAATTATTTTACGAATCGCAATGATTTTATTGGTGATCGGTGAAATTGGTGCAACGGCTGGTCTATTGCTTGGAATGTATGTAGGGTTATTTTGATTAAGCTTTATATTTTTAGTTCTAAATGGATTCTTATTTTTCTTTAAAGATGGATGCTTAGCATCCATCTTTTATTCTGTTATTTTCGCAAGTTTGCGAGATTTATGATCAACAACATCCCAGACATAAAAGGCTGCAGATACCACGAGGGCATACGCAAAGAATTCTGGCTTTAAATTGCCTTGAATCAACCCATGAATTAATAATGTCACTAATAGCGCAATTGTTGTGCTCAGATATGTGACCAACTTTGTATTTGCCTTCAACGAATTAATGAAGACTTGCTTGTTGAAATGTAATGATAACATCTCCATCCCTCCTGTCTGCTCGACAAAACCTAATTGTTTTAGTCAGATTTGAGTAATAGTTGTACCATATCCTATGAATATTTCAAGCCTAAATACTTCTATATTGTTAAATAATTATGACATATTTATGACAAATGATAATTATTTTTATAAAAAATAGAAATACTATTAATTTTTTTGTGAAATATTACTTTTATTGGAATTTAGTGTGATGTATTTATCATAATAAAATGCAGTAACTTAACGGCAATGAAAAGTTTTTTCGACTAAACTTTATGAAAAATATGCAAATTTATTGCCATATTGGATTTGCTTAATATTGCTTTTAATAAAAAATTTAAATTTTGATCGTTTGCTTGTTTTTTAGTCGATTTATTTTTACTAATCATGCTGTTTGGGAAAATTTAATGGGGAAATGAATAGCAATTCATGTCATATTTTCAAGAAAAACTGAAAATTTGGTTAAATAGGATAGTAGACGAGGCTTAGGTTGTGCATTCGACGTGTGGGTAAATGAAAGGCTGATATCAAACTGGTAAATCATCGAGCAAAAGTGTAGCCAATAGATGGCTTGACAGCTTCGTTGTAAATTAATTGTGTCGTAAACAATAACAGCCTGTTGGGTAAACATGACAATTATTGATCACAGTCAAAATGAGATTTGGGTAAAATCAAATTTTAAGGACGATGGTTAAAAATGGTTATTTTTTAACTTTATCAATTACGACACAAATGATTAGAACGATTATTGATGGAATGAACCATGCCAAATTTTGTTCATTTAAAGGTAAATTTTGAATAATTAAAGGCAAGCTATCATTAAAACTTGTTACTTTGATTCCTTCAATAATACCAAATAGGAAGGCAACCGCAGTCACTGGTGCAATCACAACAGATGGATTGTTAAACTTCTTCCAGAAGAAACTGAGAATAATCACCACGATTGCAGGTGGGTAAATTGCGCTTAAAACAGGTACTGAGAAAGCAATAAGCTTTGTTAATCCCAAGTTTGAAATTACTAATGAGAATAAAACCAAGATTACCACTAAAATTTTATATGGGATTTTAGTCAACTCTGAGAAGTATTCAGCACATGCACATGTTAGTCCGATTGCAGTGACCATACATGCAAGTGAGATCAAGACGGTAAGAAATAAAGAACCTAAGTCACCGAAAGCATGTTGTACATAAGCATGTAAAATTACAGCACCATTCTCTGCATTCGGTGCAGCATCGTGGCTACCTAATCCGAGTTTAAATAGGCTGATATAGACGAGGCTGAGTAAAACACCTGAAATCAGGCTGGCAATCACAGCATATTTGGTCACAAGTTTTTTATCAGTTACACCACGAGAGTGAATCGCATGAATGATGACAATACCGAAAACCAATGCGCCTAAAGTGTCCATGGTTAAATAACCACTGACAAAGCCTTCAGATACAGGGCTTGAGACATAGTTTTTCACAGCAGGTGAAATTGAACCTGTTGGAATAATAAATGCCGCGATCCCTAAAATTGCCAATGCAATGATTTTTAAAGGTGCGAGAATATGACCAACACTGTCCAATAATTTATTTGGATAGAGTGAAACTAGCGTCACAAATGCAAAATAAATAACACTATAGATAAAAAGTGAAGTTCCGCCATTACCAAAGTACGATGAGAAACCAATTTCATAGGAAACAGTCGCTGTACGCGGTGTCGCAAAGAGCGGTCCGACTGAAAGGTAACATACGATGGTGAGGATTAAACTTGCAACTTTACCGAGGGGTGAACTTAAAATTGCAATGGAACCTTCAGTTTTAGAAAGTGCCATAATGGTGAGTACAGGAAGACCAACAGCAGTGATTAAGAAGCCGATTGCTGCAAGCCATACATTTTCACCAGCTTGTTGAGCAACAATGGGTGGAAAGATAATATTGCCAGCGCCTACAAATAAGGCAAAGGTCATGAACCCTAAAGCAATAATATCCTTTGTACGGAGATTAGTCATAAAAAGAGAAAGGTTAAACACACAAAAAAGTAATTTTAGTTGAAATAGGGAGTATTTTGTATTTTATTTTATAGATAGCATTCCTAGATTTTATAAATTTTAACCAATTAGGCTTATTTGTTAAATTTATGTAGGTGATATACCTCTAAATTTTCAATGATTGATAATTCTATAGTTCAGTAAAAAATTTAGATGCTGATAAATAGTTTTCGTAAAACACACATGTTTTAATGTTTTGTAAAAGAGAAATCCTTTAGATTTCGATAAGTGAATAAGAAAAAGTCCTAAAAATTTTAAAAAGGCATATAATACCGATTCACATTTGCGGACAGATATTATGAAAGCTTCAACAGTCACCATTAAAACTGAACAAGACATTGAGAAATTAAGAGTGTCAGGGCGTTTAGCGGCTCAGGTTTTAGAAATGATCGGTGAATATGTGAAGCCAGGTGTGACGACAGAATATTTAGATGATATTTGTAATGATTTTATTGTAAATACACTTAAAGTCATTCCTGCGAATGTTGGTTATTATGGTTATACGAAAACCACGTGTATTTCTCCAAATGAAGTGGTTTGTCATGGTATTCCGTCGAATAAAATTATTATAAATGATGGTGATATTATCAATATCGATGTTGCGATTATCAAAGATGGTTATTTTGGTGATACCAGTCGTATGTACTATGTTGGTCAAATCAAACCTGAAGCGAAAAGGCTGGTTGAAACTACCTATGAAGCAATGGTTGCAGGGATTCATACTGTAAAACCTGGGGCGACATTGGGTGATATTGGACATGCGATTCAAAAAGTGGCACAGCGTGAAGGTTATACAATCGTACGTGAATACTGTGGTCATGGGATTGGTAAGGTCTATCATGAGCAACCTAATGTGTTGCATTATGGTCAAGCGGGGCAGGGTTTAGTCCTGAAAAAAGGTATGGTATTTACTATCGAACCTATGGTGAATGCAGGGAAAGCCAGCGTTAAAGAGTTAAAAGATGGTTGGACTGTCGTGACTACTGATAAATCTTTATCTGCGCAATGGGAGCATATGGTTGCTGTCACTGAAACTGGTTTTGAGTTGTTAACACCGTGGCCAGAGGGCACCGGTATTTATCCTGAAATTTAGCTTAAGACTAAAGTCTAGATATTTGGGTGTAATTCAACATTAATTTGTTTTTTGTATTTTAATTTTGATGATTTTGTCACTATTTTGTTGTTTTTATTGATAAATATTTCATTATTAATAGTTTTGAAGTATTAAATTATCGTTTTTTAGTATTTGTTTATATGTTAATCAACGATTATTATAATAGACAGATTCTATAGCTGTAGTTTCTATTTATGTTGTTTTAAGTTTTCAAGCTTACCCATCCTAGGGTAAGTTTTTTTTGTCTAAAATTTAGTGCTTCTGATTCCTTTGCTACGTATTTAATATGTTTCTATAGATTCTCAGTAGTCGCTTCGTTTATTTATACAAATAAAGAAGAAGATAAGTGCAATTGAACGGTATATTTCTCATGACTTATCTTCGTATTTAATAGGTCACTTCTTTGTTCTGAAATTTAAAATAATTGAGACAACAAATCCAAACAGCAAACCCCAGAAAGCAGAACCGATTCCAAAAAATTGTACACCAGAAGCGCAGAATAAGAAGGTCAATAAAGCGGCTTCACGATCTTTCACTTCATGAAATGCAATTGCGATGTTATGACTAATTGTTCCAAACAATGCAATCCCAGCTAAGGCAACAATGAATAAATGTGGGAAAGACATGAGTAAGCTAGTAAGTGTGGCTGCAAATAAGCCCATTAAAATATAGAAAAAACCACAGCTCATGCCTGCGATATAGCGTTTACTCGGATCAGGATGGACTTGATCATCTAGACTAACGGCTGCACTAATTGCAGCAATATTCACAGTATAGCAACCGAATGGCGCAAGTAAGGTTTGTGCTGTTCCAGTCCAACCAATCAAATGATTAACATGGGGTTGATAACCATAGCTTTTAATCATGGCGATACCTGGTAAGTATTGCGAAGCCATGTTAATGACAAATAAAGGCAATGCTAAACCAAGGATTGCAGACCATGTAAATTCAGGTTTCATCCATACAGGATGTGCAAGCCCCCAATGCAATGTTGGAACATGAAATTCCATAAATAATGGACAAATTAATATTCCAGCAATCACAGTAATGACAATGCAATAACGTGCCCAAAGGCGCTTGGTGATAATATAAACAGCCAATAAGCTTAAAATAAAACCCCAATCATTTTGCATACTGGCAAACAGTGCAATACCAAACTTAAGTAGGACACCTGCAAGCATGGCACTGGTTAAACTTTGCGGAATGTAGGCAAGAATTTTTTCAAAGATACCTAAAAAGCCAAGTATTGCAGTGAGTAAGCCACAGATAAGAAAGGCACCAATTGCTTCATATAATGTATATCCGCTTGCTGTTGCAATGATCAGTGCGAGTGCCGCAGTCGACCATGAGGTCGCTACTGGATATTTAAATTTCCAAGAGAGCAACAGACCTGATAGTCCAATGCCTAAACCAAGTGCCCAAAACCAAGAGGTAATTTGTTCAGGGTTTGCACCGAGCAGTTGCGCTGCTTGGATCACAAGCACTGCGGAAACACTGATGCCAATAAGAAAGGTGATAAAGCCTGCAAATACTGCGGGTATTGAAAAATCTTGGAGAAACTTTTGCATAATCCTTTGCTTTGTAATTTACTGATTGGTTGAAAATGCAAGTATCATACCTGAATCAATTTGGTGCATATAGATTTGATCGGAATTTAATATTAAATCAGCGAATGATTATAAAAATATTTCAACTTATTCTCAGGCAGAGAGAATAAGATGCTGATTATATTTTTAAGGTCATGAGTGAAGTCGTATAGCTTATTTTTTCAAAAAATAGATATAGTTACATCGTAGATAAGGCGAGTTTTAAACCAAAGCCACAAAATAAAAGTCCAACTGCGGCAACACAACTGGCAGCCACTCGGTAACGTGCATTAAAGAATGAAGCGAGTTTAACCCCTGAAAAAATCAATATAGTCAAATAGCTCATACTAATAATTTGCAAGATTACTGAAAGTGCTGCGAAGCTTAAGGCAGGGTAAGGGTAGTCTGGATCTACAAATTGAACAAAGAATGAAAGGTAAAATAAGATCGCTTTGGGATTGAGCAAGCTAATGGTCAGAGCCGTACGAAATGGATGGAATTGCTCTGTAGAGGATGTATTACTATTGGCTTGAATGTTTTGTGGTTTGCTAAACCATGTTTTGAAACTCGCAATCAGTAAACGTATGCCTAAATACGATAAGTAACTTGCGCCAACAATTTTAAGAACCACAAATAACCACGGGAAAGCATGTAGCAGTGATGCTGCACCTAAAACGGTACAAAGAATGAGAATTAGATCGCCTGTAAAAACGCCTAAAGCACCGATATAGCCTGTTTTGATGCCAAAACGTGAGGCAATAGACATCACATAAAGCGAGTTTGGACCTGGTAAAATGACAATAAAAATAGTCCCTAAGATATATGTCACTATGTCAGTAATACCAAACACGAGATTCTCACTGTTTAAGAAAGCGAAACAAAAGCCGAGCTATTATAATAACAAACTCGGCTTCATTTTTGTGAGCAATTGTGGTGCATTTTTTAATGATTGTTCAAAATTTTGAGCAATCTGCTCTAGTGCTTAATCAACAAAATCTGCTTCTAAACCAAATGACTGACGCAATAATAACGCAAGTTGTTCACGTGCTTTAATAAATCCATCAATACCACTTTGTAGTAATTGGAATGCCATTAAATCGGCTTCTAATTGTTGTTTAAATTCAGCTTCAGAGATTTCTTGATGCGGATGTTCTTGGTGTGCATGCGCATGATTAGCACTCAATTGAGATTCAACAACACGTTGATCTTCACCTAATTTTTCAAGTAAATTTGGTGCAACTGTTAATAAGTCACAACCCGCTAAACCGAGGACTTGATCTACGCTACGGAAGCTTGCACCCATCACTTCAGTTTTGATGTCATGTTGCTTGTAGTAATGATAAATTTGTTTTACCGAAAGTACACCAGGATCTTTGTCGATTGGATAGCTGTCTACATTCTCAGCTTTTTTATACCAATCTAAAATACGACCTACAAATGGTGAAATTAAAGTGACTTTTGCATCCGCACACGCATTGGCTTGGTGCAGACCGAATAGCAAGGTCAAATTACAATGAATGCCTTCAGCTTCAAGTGCTTTTGCAGCTTGAATCCCTTCCCAAGTAGAGGCGATTTTAATTAAGATACGATCTTGATTGATACCATAATTTTTATATAAGGCTAAAAGCTCTTTGGCTTTAGCAATGGTTTCTTCGGTATTGTAAGACAGTGCCGCATCGACTTCGGTTGAAACACGACCTTCAATCAAATTTAATATTTCTACGCCTAACTTAACAGTAAGAATGTCAATAGTACGTTCTACAAGCGCATCGGTTTGATAACCTTCTTGTTTAGCTTGACTATAAGCGTCTTCAATTAAAGTACGGCTTTCAGGCTGTTGTGCTGCAGCAGTAATTAAAGATGGATTTGTTGTTGCATCCAAAGGACGGAATTGTTGAATTGCGGTTAAATCACCTGTATCAGCAACAATAGTGGTTAAGCGTTTTAATTGATCTAATGCAGATTGTGTCATTGCCGGTTATTTCTTAGTTAAAATATTTGTGATTTTATTTATAACACAATGCCATTTCAGCAAAAGAGTAAAATGTGCTGAAACACACATTATTTTGTATGAATTCGTTGATTTCTGATGTGATTAATCAAAAAACGAGCAGCTGAACCTAAATTACTCTCGCGACTCCAGACTAAATCGACGTAATACTCAAATTTTGGTGTGAAATCGAGCAGGTCTAAAATTTTCAAATTATGTTTAAGTTGAGGATTTTCATTGAACATCTGTAAGGGAAGTACACCCCAGCCAAGTTCTTTCTGAATGAGTGAACAAGCAGAGTGGTGGTTATCAGTCCGCCAATAATTTTTAGAATAGAGCAGTTCGGGCTTAATGGTTCGGTCACGGCTGGCAACGACAATTTGACGTGCTTGTAAAATTTGTTCAAATGTCACTTGTGAATGAACAGATAAAGGATGCTTAATTGCAGCGACAGGTACAAGGACTTCTTTTTTAAACTCAACAAATTGTTCACGACTTTCGAGAATTTCACGTTCAAACATGAGTGCCAATTGCGCAGTTTGATTCATTAACATTTTTAAAGCATCTTCTTGTGGCGCTGAGAAAATATTGATTTGTAAGCTAGGAAAATGTTCGGCAAGGATTGCGATGTATTCTGTCCAATCTGTATGTAAGAGTTCTGAAACCACCACAATATTCAAATTTGACTCTAAGCCTTCACTGAGCGCAATGGCTTGTTGCTTCCATTGATTCATTTCAATTAAAAGTTGTTCTGTTTTTTCATATAAGCGCTGTGCTTGTGGTGTAGGGACAGGTTCGCGCCCAATGCGGTTAAAAAGTTTTAAGTTTAAATCTATTTCTAAATTGGCGATGGACATGCTGACTGCGGAAGGAACTTTACCGAGTTGTCGTGCAGCCGCAGAAAATGAACCTGTTTCTATCACGGTTTTAAATATAGTGAGTTGTTCTTGGTTAATATTCATGATTTTCATCGCTCAAATCTGTATTAGAAGAAGCACATTTAAAATAATCTTTCAAAAATATTGAAAGAATCTAACTCGATTGATCAATTTTATAAAAGTATGATGCATTTGTCGAATCAATGAAGAGTGTTTTAAAATGGTGATTTCCAAAAGAAGGATTGTTCATGCGTTGAGCTATGAGATCATCCTATTGGTGATCATAGCGATTGCATTAAGTTTTATTTTTGAAGTTCCAATGGAAGTTACGGGCACTTTGGGTATTGCAATGGCGGTAACTTCAGTGGTTTGGAATATGGTTTTCAATCATTTTTTTGAAAAATATGAACAACGTAAAAAATTACAACGTACGATCCGTGTACGTATCTTGCATGCCATTGGTTTTGAAGGTGGCTTGATGTTAGCAACCATCCCAATGGTAGCGTATGCGATGGATATGACGATTTTACAAGCGATTTTATTAGACTTAGGAATGACCAGTTGTATTCTCGTTTATACCTTTATTTTCCAATGGTGTTATGATTTGGTTGAAGATCGTATGGGAATTAAGCCTTTACATACCTAATTCTAATATAAGCCTTTTAGAAATGATTTAGAATAATTAAGCCAATACTGATGTATTGGCTTTTTTTATTTTCTGATTAAATTTATACATTTACAAGTAAAAACAACTTTAAACAAAGTTTTGCAAAACTATCGCTAAATTCATTTGTATTAAACGATGCAGCGCTTAAAATGGAATATTCATTAACGATGCCATTTGTTTGAGGGAAGTATGGTGCAAACAGTGCAAAATCAACTGCCAAATAGACACCAGTTTGCCGCCCAAGAATTGCTTCAAATTTCTGAAACTTTACAAAAAATTTATCTTGATCAGCTAGATTACTTGGTCAGTGTAACTGTCGATAATTTTTTTCAATTTAATGTTCAAAACCATACTTTTAGTGTGGCTAATGATTTCTTAAAAGTTCATATCGATGAAGAAGTTGGTGTGATTTTTGAATCGCAAGTGCAACATTTACATACAACGATTGTAAAACCACTGAATATTGATCGTTTGATTAAATACGTCATTGAAGATGTTCATTTTTATCTGCATAAATACCATGAAATACATCCCACAGATTTAAAAACAAAAGCGCAAATTATTCGCCAAACTTTGATTGAACAGGTGTTTGAGTGGGTTGATGGTGAGAATAGAGTAGAGCAGTATCTTTATAATATTCAAGAAAATGAAGCCAATAAAATTGATCAACTCTTGATAAAGTATGAATATTTTGATCATCCTTATATGTCAGATTTTGCTAAATATGGCAAGGCGATTCCGTTAAGTGCTGAAATTAATATCAAACATTTGGTCTTGATTAACTCTGTACTGGGACAAGAGTTTCTACCTGTAAATGAATTGGTACAGAAGTTTTATCAATTCCTATTTTGTTTTGAGCAATGTATTCCGCAACATTTATTTAGAATTTTTCAATTGCTCTATCCAAACTCAGTACAACTACAGGATGTTATTCGTGATTTTGAAAGTATCAAACTATTGTCAAAGCATGCTCAAGAGCAACCACATTTAATTGCATACGCGGGGCGTATGAAACGCGGTTTTTGGCAATATCAGGATTTACTGCATAAACAACGTTTTTTAAATAATCAGGATGACTATTGGGAATTGGATGATGCTATTCGTCTACCCATTTTTACACTCAAACGTAGTGTGAATTGGTTATTTAAGCAAGAAGCAATGGTCAATGATTGGGTGGCAAAGCAGCTAGACGATGTTAATGTTAGAATTACTGTCACTGCTCTGAGCTTTATTGATACTTCAAAAATTAATCCGGTTGTATTACTCGCCGTGCTTAAATATTTTAAAAACGTTGCTGCACGATTGTTTTTAATTGAATGTTATGAATATGCAATTACAAATGAATGGCAAAATGATGTTAAAAATACGCGCTATTCATTTTTAAATAATAATTTAAGCCCTAATTCGAGTTGGAAAATGATTTCACATTCTTTTTTATATATTGAAGAATGGTTAGATTTTGCTGCTTTGATGTTGGGTGATCAGCCCCAACTGTATAAAAAATTATTCATTAAAATTAATCGTGTGATACAGGCATATATGCACTTTCTACAAAACATTGTGACTGTTTTGCCAGCAGATTTAGTGCAATATATGGATCTGCATTTACAGCAATTCCCAAAATTTTTTATTGATCTGCAAAAGCACAATATCAAGGTTGAAGACTTTAGAAAAACATTCAAACATATCAGTCATGATCAACGATCGAATCATAGTATTTTCGATAGTTATGTTTCTGATTATGTTGTGCATTTGTTTAATCAGCATGATGAAATTCACCGAAACGTGACTTGGGCAAGCCTCTATCAGCAAGCCAGACATTGGCATGCACATAATCACTTTGTTGATACCTTATCTAAATTAAAAGAAAAAATCCCCGCAGAGTCGTGGGATCGTATTGCACCGATGCAAAAGATTTATTTTGAAGATTGGTGTTATGAGGAATTGAATAGTTTAAAGCGCATTATCCAAGAGTCTGTGGTGTTTAAGCATTGTTTGGCAATGTCTTATAGTCAACGAATCGCTGAACGAGAATATGTGGCTTTTCATATGACCCATATCGATGATCCTACACAGGAAATGACTTTGGGTTGTTTTTATAAATTAGGTCGCTTGGAGTTTGATCAATTACGTTTGCCGAGTAATCAAATCCCAGAACAGCAATTTCATGTTAAAGCGATGGCGTTTATCCAAGATGTGAATCAACATTTAAAGTGGAAAAGTAGCATTCAGCCCAATGAGGAATTGGGGAATTTATAATTCTATTTTCCAAAGATTGTAATTTCATGATGACTTAATTCAATCAGCTTTGTTCATTTGGCTTAACTTTTTTGTCAAAAATCGTTAGGCTATAGCCGTCACATTCCCAATCGGTAATTCAAGGCTGTTATGAAACAAGAAACTGCACTCAAACTCATGAAAGCGGGTGAAAATGTCTTTTTGACTGGCTCGGCAGGTGCAGGTAAAACATATACGCTAAATCAATACATCAATTATTTAAAAGCACGTAAAGTTCCTGTGGCGATTACTGCTTCAACAGGGATTGCTGCAACGCATATGAATGGCATGACCATTCATACATGGGCGGGGATTGGGATCAAAGATACGCTTTCCGATGATGATCTAAAACGGATGAAAGAGCGTAAATATTTAAAAGAGCATTTGGAAAATGCCCAAGTGCTGATTATTGATGAAATATCCATGTTGCATGCCAAACAACTGAATTTGGTCAATCAAGTTTTAAAATATTTTAAAGAATCCGATGAAGCTTTTGGTGGCATCCAAGTCATCGCTGCGGGTGACTTCTTTCAGTTACCACCTGTAGGGCGTAATGGTGAAAAGAATCGTGATAAATTTTGTTTTATGTCAGATGCTTGGGTCGAAGCCAAATTTCGTGTCTGCTATTTAACTGAACAACACCGCCAAGATGATTCTGCACTGAACGATATTCTCAATGCTATTCGTTCGCAAAGCATTCAGCCACAACATATTCAAGCTTTACAAAATACGCGAAATCAAGATATTGGTGAAACCTTTACACGTTTATATACCCATAATATGGATGTAGACAGTATCAATTTTCAACATCTCAATGCGATTGAAGGTACTGATCATCAATTCGTTGCGGTGACCGATGGTAATGAAAAGTTGATTGAAACATTGAAATCATCTGTTCGCGCACCTGAAGAATTAACGTTGAAGAAACATGCCAAAGTGATGTTTGTGAAGAACAACTTCGATATGGGCTATATCAACGGAAGTTTGGGTGAAGTCATTGGTTTTGAAGAAGATGATGAATTAGGCATGTTGCCTAAAGTTAAAATGACGGATGGAACAACACTTTTAGTCGCACCTGAAACTTGGTCGGTAGATAATGAAGGTGGTAAAACCATCGCCAGTTTGCAGCAAGTTCCATTGCGTTTGGCTTGGGCGATCACCATTCACAAATCTCAAGGCATGACCCTTGAAGCTGCTGAAATTAACCTGAGTCATACCTTTGAAAAAGGGCAAGGTTATGTTGCTTTATCACGCTTAAAGTCAATCAATGGTTTACGTCTACTTGGTTTTAATGATCAAGCTTTAGAATTAGATAGTTTAGCGATCAAAGCGGATCGTCGCTTTCAGGAGTTGTCAGATGAAGCAGTTGAACATTACCTCGATGCTGATTTAACAACACAACACAATGCCTTTATTCGTCACTGTGGTGGCACGTTGAATCCCACAGAAATTGAGCGCAATGAGAAGAAACTTGCACGCAGTGGTGGTAAAACCAATTATGCATCGGCAACTTTGGATGAAACTCGTGAGCTGTTTGAAAGTGGTTATGAAATTCAAGATATTGCAGTGGAGCGTGGTTTAACCCCTGCAACGATTATCAATCATTTGGCCCGTTTACATCGTGAGCAAGGTTTGGATATTTCAGTTGCTAATCCAGGTGAAGAAGTCGTTGAAAAAGTCCGTGTGATTTATAAGAAATTGATGAAGCGCCAAGACCCAAGTCATTTCAATGATGATGGAGCGATTAAGTTACGTCCAATCGTTGATTTGACCAGTCCGAAAATGGGTTATGATCAAGTTCGTTTAGCATTGTTATTTATTGAATAATGTCTTCAAGCTAAGTTTAAAAAGGAATTCGGTGATTGTATGCCACAAATGTTTATTGATTATTCTGACAATATTCAGGATTTAAACAAGAAAGAATTAATGTTGGGTCTAAATCATGCATTGTTTGATACAGGTTTAGTCGCTGAACCGCATGATATCAAAACGCGTATTCAAGAAGTTTCAGACTATTTAATTGGTTTTGGAAATAACGAACATGCATTTATTTTTGTACGTTTACAAGGTCTGAGTGGTCGTACTGAAGAACAAAAAAATGTGATGACTGAAAGTTTATCGCAATGTTTACAGTCTTTTAATGCTTATTCAGCGAATGGTTTAGATGTTCAACTTTGTGTTGAGTTTGCTGAAATGCCAAGAGAGATTTATAAGAAAGTATTTGTGAAAAAATGATTTAACGCAGTTGCCTAATTTTGTATGATTGGGCAACTATTGATTGATATAAAAAATAAAATGACAAGAAAAATTACAGCATTACTGATTCTGAATCTAACAATCCTGCTTACTGCCTGTGATCGTTTACAGCAAGCTGATCAAAACTCTGAAAATCATCAAAAGTCGGAGATTCAAACAGAAAAATCATGCCTAGAACTGAAAGATTTATTGGAAAAAATGTATCAATCAAATTTGAATCCACTATCTGCAACTGAAAGCGAGTAAAAGCAATATTTTGATAATAAACTTGCGAACAAATTTATTGCTGAACAAAAATGTGCAGAGAAAGGAGGTATTTGTGATATAGATTTTAATATTCTATACGATTCTCAAGATCCAGAGGGTCTAGGCTACCAGATAGAAGAGACGAAAAATCCTTATGAATATTTTGTATGGATCGGCGGGCAAGAGGGGCGAAGGATTATATTTAGTTTTGATCAATTGAGTAAGGATTCAGATAGCTGTCCGAGAATTACCAATATTTCATACTCTCATGGTGATCTTTTAGGAACTATGGCTTTTGATGCTATAGATACTCAAAAGGCCAATCAATAAGAATTAAAGTCCTAAAACTTCAATATCCCCATATTCCCAAATTTTATCCGCATTCAATGTATAAATTTCATCCAAAAAAGCCACATTAAAACTACCAACAGTTTGCGCTTTTTCAAAAGCCAATTTTCCGGCAATCGCAAAATGAATATGTGCTGCAATCGTAGCAATCGTTGGATTCGCAACAGCACAATAAGCTGCGATTAAAGCACCGAGCGCACAACCTGTCGCAGTAACTTTCGGTTGCAGAAAACTACCACCATTGACCTGAATTACGGCATTGAGTTCTTTCGATAAAATAAAGTCAGATTCACCTGAAATAGCCACACATTCACTATGGGCGAGTAGTGGCAAAGCTTGTAAATAAACTTCATTACTCGAAACAGTGCTGTCTACACCTTTAGACTCAACTTGATTGCCTGCTAATGTGCTGATTTCTGAAGCATTGCCACGAATGACAGTCGGATTGAGTAAAATCAACTGATCGACCATTTCACTGCGCCATTTTAAGAATGCGCCGTAACCAACAGGGTCAAGTACCCAAGGCATTTTTTTAGCAGAAACAGTCTGTGCAGAAATTTGCATGGCTTGCATTTGTTCAGATGTTGGCGTACCTAAATTAATACTTAAAGCTGCTGCAATTGAAGCAAAACTTTCCGCTTCAAAAGGATTATCAATCATCGCAGGTGATGCACCTGCTGCAAGTAACACATTTGCAGCATAATTAGCAGCGACACTATTGGTGATGCAATGCACCAAAGGTTGTTGAGTTTGAAGCTCAGTCCAAGCATCAACCACTTTTTGTAAAATTACATCAGTTTGGTTATTGAGCTGATCTGCATCATTGAGCGAAAGCGTTTCAGGATGATTCATAACAGCACCTTACTGAGTAAAATAATGATCTTGGTGTTTACAACTACGACACAACAAGGTTACATAATTTTGCGCATCGTATTCAACGGTTAATTCATTAGAACCACAATACATACAGCGCTTTTGAGAGTAAAAATTCAAACGCGCTTCAATCTTTTTCCAAGACTTCCAAACGGGTTGAAAGAAGATACTTTCATCGTAACCTAAAAAGCGATAAAACAAGATTTCACTCATTTTACTAAATGGAATATTAGGCGGACGTGGGAGCGTAGAGGTTTCCCATTTTTCAGCAACAGCACGTTCACGATATTGCTGAACTGTTTTCTTTAAAATATTGGTATTGATAAAGTTTTCATTACGCACTTGTAAAGCTTTTTTCTGATACAAATATTCAAGTGCTGTTTGAATCAGATAGAAAATTTGCCCTACAGCAAGTGAATCCATCAAACGATAACAAAAGGTTTGGAAATTTTTATTGCCAGAAATTTGAATGCCCCAAGTTCGGCAGTAATACTGTGCAAATTGTACAATTTCCTGATACAGCACCACATACAAAGTATTTTTAACTTCTTCTGAGGTTTTAAATGGTACACCTTGAGTTAAATTTTCATAGAACCAATGACGAAGCTGTGTGGTAATACTAAATAGACTGGGCTCAGAATAACCATCTAAACGCACGTTGATATAATATTGATGCGCATTGTCACTAAATTCTTTCGCCACTAAAACATTGTCTTTGATCAATTGATTAAGCAATTGGCTTTGAAAATAGTAGTTAGGTGTAATCGGGTGGTATTTAATGATTTCCCAATCTATAAATTCTTTATGGTTGGTATTTTCATGAACTTGATTGTCCAAAATACTCAATAAAAATAATTTATGTAGAAAACTGAGTTGATCTAAACCCAATTCAAAATCATCTTTTTTTGCCAGTTTACGCGTTTCTTGTAGACGCGTTTCTTTGATCAGTTTACGGCGTTTATTTTGACAAGTTTCACAGTGGCAATTACGTTGTTGATTGACAAAAACTTGATGCTGACAATGACTGCATTGATGAAAACTTACTTCTTTTTCAAATTCTTCAGCTTCGACAAAATACATGCTCGCCTGACACAAAGGGCAGAAGGTACTTTCATCAAGCTGTTTTTGCAGAATTTGGAGCATAGTCTATTACAAAAATGAGGATATTTAGATTATACACATCTTCATGGGGGCAGGACGATTTAGTGATTTAAATAAAACGAGCGACCATTTTGATCGCTCGTAATTGATTCGGTAAGTATTCGATTTGAAAATTAATAGCTTGCAGGGCAAGGCAACTCATCATCTTCAAAATGGTTCATTTTGGCTTGGAGTAATGCTTTGGCTTTTTTACGGGATGCTTTGTGCTGTCCGAGTACATCAAACTGCTTCAAAATAGCACTCACTTCATCAGCTTCGAGTGGAATACCTTCACAGGTCATAAACATGGCAATGACTTGGTGATCTAATTTTGCATCATGGAGCATCTGCATCGTCTTGATATTTTCACTACGAACAATATGGTCTTTAAAAATCATGTTGCACCTCATTTGTGATTGAGTCTTTTTATTGTGCGTTATACACACACTTAAACAAGCAAGAACTGTGCGCAAAATGTAGTCAGTTTGAAACGAATGTAACGTTGAGCAATCTAGAATGATTTAGATTATCTCGCACCTACGGGTTGGTACAAGCCATCACCTTTACCAATTTGAGATTGGTAGACTGGAATCCATGGTGCGTAGACTATGTTTTGTTTCCATTCATTCAATACGATAAATCCATTACGTGCAATCGCGATACGGTCTTGTAAATTTGCAAGATTGGTTGCACTGACTGGCGCACGTATAATCAGATAAGGTGTGAAGATGAGTTTAAATTTATTCACGCCAATGAAGATATCGCCACGTAAACCTAAATTTTCTAAACTCAGCGTAAGCATAAAATCATTAATTTTGGAAAAATCACGCATCAAAGGTTTATCCCACATCGGTTGTAAGATTTTTTCTTGTTCATGAATACCAAAACTAATCGCAGCATCAGTGGCTAATTTTTTAAACTTAGCGGAATTGACACCTGAACGTAAGGCTTCATCATCGGCAATTTTTTGGAGTTGAAAGGCTTGGCTTAGGTTTGCCCCATATGCACTGAGTTCCTGTGCTAAACGTGTTGAATCATAGTGTTGATGCATAACACTTAATCCACCAATATCTGCCATGACGCTTGATTGCCCTTGAATTAATTCATTATTTGCTTGGCTAATCGTTGCTTGTAAGGTTGGAATACTCATACCAGCAATCACGATATTTTTACCATCTGTCACATTGAGCGGATCAAGTGCATTGGATAATGAATAGGTCAGTGCATAGTTTGAGCGAACATCATTCGCCACAAAAACCCCAAGATTTGCCCAAAAGAATTTCGGATTATTGCGACTGAGGGCATCGTAGTACATCAAAATAAAGGCATTGGTTGCGAGTAAAACTTTTTGCGGTGATTGTTGACCGTAGGTATTGATTGCTAATTGTCTGACTGTAGCAAACTGCTGATGGATCTTGGTACGGATATTTTCATACTGTTGTGGAACAGAACGAATCGTAGGGTCATAAAGCGCAGTTTGATTATTGGCAATATTATATAATTGTTGATAAAGGTTCTTTTCAGCACTGTTCAGATTACGCTGTGCCAAATTAGTCTTTAAGTTGAGGGTAATCTTTGCTAATTGTGCTGCACTGACTTGTGTGACATTACTGCTAGCTGCGTACGATGGTATTGAAATGCTGATTGCTGATATAGATGACACACCAAGCGTACATGCGACTAATAGTGACTTGAGAGTTGAGCTATGTTTTGTTTTCATTGCGATGATGACCTTATATTATTTTCGTTTATTTGAAAGCGCAAACAAATGCTGCGAGCTATTTATAATCAATCAAAAAATGCTTTGTAATGGGTAAAAATAACAAGATGACGAATGACACAGTGATTTTGCAAATAAATGTAAAATGGTTGAGTAAATTCCCTGATTTTTCTGATTCAAATAAAATCTCAACGCATTGTCATAAAACTGTCATCACTACATTGCATAGTGCAATAAATTTTTAATATTTTTGAAATAAGAGTAAAACAACATGGCATTGAAATACGGAATTGCTGCTTTGGGTTTAATGTTAAGTGGTTCAGTTTTTGCAGCAGCGACGATATCTGCGCCAGAAGAAATTGTGGTTTTAGCGGTCAATGATCAGGAAGTAAATTCGGGTCTTTTACGTAAGAAAAATGAATATAAAGTAGATGCAGGACAAGTCGCAGTAAGTGTTCGCTATCAGCAGTATTTTGAACATTTGAGTGGTGAACACGATATTATCAAATCAGGCGTCGTCACAATTACAGCGCCAGATTTGAAAGATGGACAGGCGTATAAACTCGCTCTAGTCAATGTTCCAAAACGCTTTGAAGATGCCAAGAAATATGCTGAACAACCAACGATTGCAATTTACGACAATAATAATCGTTTAGTGGTGCAACAAACTGGGGTGAATACAGAAGCTAAACCTTGGTTAGGATCTGGCGTGTTCGGTAAGGTAATTGACTTAACTTCAAGTAAAAAAACGCCAACAAATCAGCCAGCGGCAGTCTATGCGACACCTTCTGCTGTTGCAGTTTCAGCACCTGTAGTAAGTTCGGTAACCAAAACAAATAATGTTGTGAGCAGTAGCAATTCAGCAGATCAGCAATTGATTCAAATTTGGCAGAAGGCTTCTAAAGCTGAACGTCAAAAGTTTATGTCTTGGCTCGCTGAGCAGTAATTTCTTAATACTAAACTAAGCAAGGCGGTATTTAAGGCACTTGTTAGATAAAAACCGCAATACGATTTATCGTATTGCGGTTTTTTTCATCTATATATTCGCTTTTGCTAAACTATTTATTTTGCTGCAACAGGTGCGATCACTTCGTGTTTTGATGTTGTACGTTCAGGTGCTTTATGAACCATGGTATATGCATAGTCTACGCCCATACCGTATGCGCCAGAATGTTCACGGACAATATCCATCACTTGATCATAAGTATCGCGTTTTGCCCAGTCACGTTGCCATTCAAGTAAAACTTGCTGCCAAGTTACAGGAATAACACCTGCTTGAATCATACGTTGCATCGCATAATCATGTGCTTCTTTGGTTGTACCACCTGACGCATCTGCAACCATGTAGATTTCATAATCTGTATCATGTAGTGCACTTAAAGCAAAAGTTAGGTTACACACTTCAGTCCAAAGACCTGAAACAATAATTTTTTTACGGTTATTCTTCGCCAATGAATCACGGACTTTTTGGTCGTCCCAAGAGTTCATTGAAGTACGCTCTAAGAGTGGTAGATCTGGAAAAACATCTAAGAGTTCAGGATAGGTATGTCCTGAGAAGCTGTCTGTTTCTACCGTCGTAATTGTGGTTGGAATATTAAAAACTTTTGCTGCTTTCGCTAAACCCACAGTATTATTTTTCAATGTTTGACGGTCAATCGACTGCACACCAAACGCCATTTGTGGTTGATGATCAATGAAAATGATCTGTGAGTTTTCAGGTGTTAATACTTCTAAAATAGACTTGTTCATGTTTTACATCCTTAAGTTAGTTCGTTCTGTTTACTAAGATATTGAAAAAATAAATGACAAACAGCATTATTTATAGAACGATATTTTATTAATTTTGAAACACTATTGATGCTTTATGTGAAATAAATTGCATATTCACCAAATATTCATATACATAGTGAAGTGTGGAATAAGCAAGCTAAATATTTTCCTCATATCCTTGAAAACCTAAATTTTTATAAAATCGTGTGGTATGAACGTGTGCTGTTGATTTTATTTGCGGATATATTTATGTTATTCATGGTTAAAATTTAAAAACGAAAATATAATGAATCAAAAACTTGAATTTAGAATCGCGCAAATATCTGATATTCCAAACTTAGTGCTGCTGATTAATTCGGCTTATCGACAAAAAGATGGCAATAGTTGGACAAGTGAAGCAGAGATTGTTTCAGGTGATCGAATTAATTATCAGCAATTGGAACAGTCTTTATTTCAGAAAAATTTTAAGTTATTTGTAGCTGAGTTAGAAGGGAATTTGGTTGCATGTATTGGACTGACTTTTGATCAGGATAATGTTGAAGTGGGGACTTTTTGTATTGCATCTGAATATCAAAATCAGGGAATAGGGAAGCAAGCACTAGATTTTGCTGAAAAATATGTTGTTGATTTAAAATTGCCAAATTTAAATGATTTTGTCATGTGGGTGTTGAGTATACGTCATGAACTGATTGCGTATTATGAGCGCCGTGGTTATGTGCAAACTGGTGTGGTTGATGAATATCCATTGGATGCAGATGTGGGAATTCCACAAGTCGATTTGCATTTGGTGGAGATGAGGAAGGCTTTGTAATATTTGAGCATAATGTTTATTAATATTTTAAGAGAATAATTAAATTGGAAATGCAATTACTACCAGAACGATTGGTGGAGTTTCTTACGGATTCGATAGTGTCTGAACAAATGTGTTTACCAAATAACTATCCAGAAGTGAGTTTGCAAGGATTTTTAAATTTTCAAGATGGTTATCGAATCAATGTAAATACTGGTGAATATTTGACTAGTGGTAATGATGGAGGTTGGGCTAACGATTGTTATGTCTTTGCCCAAAATTATTTTGCTGATCCATTTGTTATTTTTATGAATGAAAGTGAAATAGGTTATCCAGTATATTATGCTCGGCATGGTGTAGGGCGTTGGGACTTTGAAAAAGTTGCTGATTCCTTGCAAAGTTTTAAAAAGGATTTATTAAAATTTCAAACATTGGAAGCTAATCCAGAAAATTTTGCAGTCTACATATCAGATAACAAGGATTTAAATTGTTGGCTTTGGCATGAGTTGCATACAAGTTTAATAGAATCAATTACTGATAAACTGGGTGAAAAGTATTCGGATGAAGAAAATTATGAACCTTGGATCTATGGCAAATTAATGCTGATTGATATTGGTGTGAATAAAATTCAGGTGGTGAGTTTTCTTAAACAGCATTTTAAAATAACAGGTGCGGAAGCACTGAATTTAGCTAAACATTTACCAATTGAATTAAGTCATGGTGTAGAAAAGTTTTTTCAGCCAAATATTCGGTATTTAAAGCGAATAGGGGCTGAGGTGATTTTTATTGAGGATTAGTAAGTTTATTTTTTTAAAGTATATTTCGTATTTAAAATAGAACAAAGCCCTGAATTATCAGGGCTTTGTTTTTAAATCAGGTCAAGAACCATGTGTAGTAGCCCCACAACATGAGTGGCCATGCCACATAAGGGCTAAACAACCATTTCCAAACCCAAAACTTTGGCAGAAATCCTACACCGTGTATAAACCCACCTGAAATGCCGATCATAACCATCATTAGGGCACTATGATTATAGTGACCGTTGGCATCGAGCATAGCGCCAGGGTGAAGCAATAATACACCTGCAAGTGGCAATGCCATCAAAAACGAAATGGCCATTGCAAATTTATAAGGCTTCTTTTCTTCTGTTGTCATTGCGATTTCTGTCATTTTTTATTCCTCATCCAAATCTTGATGATGTTCGATGTAAAGTGCACTTAAAACACCTGCAAAACATGCCATCAAAATCCCAAGAATCCAAGCGAAATACCACATAGCTTATTCTCCAATATTCCTATGACACAGCCTTAGTATAGGCTGTGTGAGTTGTCTTGTACGTGTTTATTAGTGATAACGCCCCACATTTTGTAGTAACACCAAGTGGTGTAGCACAAGATCAGTGGAACGAAGATGCATGCAGCAACAGTCATTACAGAAAGTGTTTTTTGACTAGATACAGCATCCCACATAGTCAGGCTTGCAACAGGGTTGAGGCTTGAAGGCATAAGGAATGGGAACAGTGCAAAACCTGCAGTCAGAATCGCACCAGTCACCATCAATGTAGTTCCTGTAAATGCAATACCAGCTTTTGCTTTACCTGCACCAGCAATTACGATCAACGCACCGAGAATAGCAACAATTGGAGCAAGCATTGTAATTGGATAAGCAGAATAGTTATTCATCCAACCATGGTTACCCGTAGTTAACACTTCTTTTGCCAATGGATTCGCAGCAGCATTGGTATCAAACGGTTGTACCAATGTATAACCTTCAATACCACCGAAGTATAACCATGCACCAGCGCCAAGGAAGCAGACAAGGAATACGATACCCATGATTTGTGTTGCTTTCGCAGAGCGAGCGCGTAAGTCACCATCTGTACGTAACATTAACCATGCACCGCCGTGTGCACAAAGCATAGATAAACTCACGATACCGCAGACTAGAGCAAAAGGATTCAATAGGGCAAAGAAGCTACCAGTGTAATGTGAACGGACAGTCTCATCTAAAGTAAATGGTACACCTAGGAACATATTACCGAATGCAACACCAAATACCAGTGCAGGAACTGCACCACCTACACATAGACCCCAATCCCAAGAATTACGCCATTTGGTATTCTCAAGTTTAGAACGGTAGTCAAAGCCTACAGGTCTGAGGAACAGGGCAAACAAGACCAGTAATAGTGCCCAGTACATCCCTGAGAATGCTGTTGCATACACCATTGGCCAAGCAGCAAATAACGCACCACCTGCTGTAATGAACCAAACTTGGTTGCCGTCCCAGTGTGGGGCAATCGTATTGATTGCCGCACGACGTTCGTCATCTGTTTTACCTACAAATGGCATGATCGCCATAGAGCCCATATCGAAGCCATCTGTGAGGGCAAAGCCGATCAGTAAGACACCAACGAGAACCCACCAGATAATTTTGAGCAGTTCATATTCGATCATGATTGAGCTCCTTCAACTTGAGAATTTTGTGCATTTTGAGCTGCTTCAAGTTTCTCGAAGTGATATTTACCAGTATGTAAAGAACTTGGACCAAGACGTGAGAATTTGATCATTAAGTACATTTCGATAATTAACAACACTGTATAGAACGCCGCCAATGCAATGATAGAACCCCATACATCACCAGTGCTTAAGCTAGAAGCAGATAGGTGAGTTGGTAATACTTCACCGATCGTCCACGGTTGACGACCACCTTCAGCCACATACCAACCAGTTTGCGCAGCAATCCAAGGAAGCGGTAAAGCGAATAGTGCAAATTTCAGTAACCAAGGTTTTGATTCTGCATTGCGTTTAGCTACTGCATAAGTTGCAAGGATGAAGAGAAGTAACATCAAGAAGCCAGAAGCAACCATCGCACGGAATGACCAGAATAGGCTCGCTACGTGAGGAATCGTATCTTTAGTCGCTGCTTTGATGTGTTCTTCAGATGCATCAGTTACATTTTCAGTATATTTTTTAAGAAGTAAGCCATAACCTAAATCTTTTTGGTTTTCTTTGAAAGAAGCCATAAGTTCAGGAGAGCGATCACCAGCACGTAATTTTTCAAGTTCACTATAAGCCACCATACCATTACGAATACGGATCTCATGTTGAGCCATTAAATCTTTAAGACCAGTCACTTCTTTATCTGTTGAACGTGTTGCAATCAGACCCATGGCATACGGGATTTTGATTGCATAATCAGTACGCTGTTCTTCTTGGTTTGGAATACCAAATACTGTGAATGGTGCAGGCGCAGGGTGAGTTTCCCACTCTGATTCGATTGCAGCCAATTTAGTTTTTTGCACATCACCAAGTTCATAACCTGATTCATCACCCAGTAAGATTACAGATAATGTAGAGGCTAAACCGAAGATTGCAGCAATTGCGAATGAACGACGTGCAAATGGTAAGTCACGTTTTTTCAGCATGTAGTAACTAGAAATAGCCAATACGAAGATTGCACCAGTCACATAACCCGCTGAAACAGTGTGAACGAATTTAACCTGGGCAACTGGGTTGAAAATCAACGCACCGAAGTCAACCAACTCCATACGCATCGTTTCATAGTTGAACTCAGCACCGACAGGGTTTTGCATCCAACCATTGGCAACCAAAATCCACAAAGCGGACATGTTCGAGCCAAGTGCTACGAGCCAAGTGACACCTAAGTGTTGAACTTTAGAAAGGCGATCCCAGCCAAAGAAGAATAAACCAATAAAAGTAGATTCAAGGAAGAAAGCCATTAATCCTTCAATGGCAAGTGGCGCACCGAAAATATCACCGACATAGTGAGAGTAGTACGCCCAGTTTGTACCAAACTGGAATTCCATGGTTAAACCAGTGGTTACACCTAAGGCAAAGTTAATACCAAACAACTTGCCCCAGAACTTGGTCATGTCTTTATAAATTTCTTTACCAGAAATCACATAAGTGGTTTCCATAATGGCAAGAAGAAAAGCCATACCGAGAGTAAGAGGTACAAATATAAAGTGATACATCGCGGTCATTGCAAATTGGAACCGCGAAAGATCGACCACGCTTTCAGAAATCATCAACGTGTCTCCTTGATTTGGGAAGGACTGCCGGCAATACGCTCAGCAACTTGGTTATCAAAATCTTTGGGAATCGTCGGCGCATCAAACCAGATATGTTTGATTGTCATTAAAAGAACAATCTTAATTATTAAAATGACTGCTATTTCTCTAACAAGACGACGATTTAAATCGAGGGATTTTAAGCTCATGATTTAAGCCTATTATTTAATTACTTCTATATTATTAAACAAATCACAGCAAAAAATAAATAGATAAAACAATTAAAATAAAAATATATTATTAAGTTCAATAAAAACAATTATTTATATTGGTTGTTTGTTAAAAAATATACTAAAAATTTATCATTATAAAGTTGATTAAAATAGTTGGAATTAATAAAAATAAAACCAACTAAAATAGTATTGTTTAGTTTTTTTAAACCAACTAAATTGGTTTGAATTAATTTTTAAGTTGTTAAGTGTGATTTGTTTTGCAAAATAAACCAAGTTAAATAGTTGGTTTAATATAGGCTTTATTCATACTAAATATAATAGAAGTTAAATTTATAATTGCTGTGGTTTATTGATGAGAAATGCAGATAAGAAACTTTTAAAAGTTGATTGATTATAAATAGCCTAAGCAAAATAAGCCTATGATATTTTTAAAATTTAGGAACTTGCTGTGATGCAAGATAAACAGGTTTAGAATTGATCAGCACTAAATAAATCATTGCAAATCGAGATTTTTTTTGCGATATAGTGTGATTTTCGAAATCGAATTAAAATAATTTGAGATTGGAATTCTAGTTCGCCAAACTCAGGTTCAACCTGAACATAGTGTAATTGTCCAAACTCATCACGGACACGCGCTTGAGCAGAAAATCCAGGGCGTGCGTTACCACTAGAAACGGTTGCTAAACGTCCAAGTAAATTAACTTTATTTTCAGTGATTTTGGGTTTGATGACTTGATCCAAACAATGGATCATAAACACAGTAAAAAAGATGCCAATAATAAAAGCGGGGAGGACGACATAGTACCAGGGGGCAAACATTTGTTTGCTCGCAAAGATAGTCAGCTGTAAAAAATAACCTGCAAAACTAAAATTAAGCAATAAAAAAACAAAGATGAGGACTTTGGAAAATTTTACTTGTAATAGAGGGGAGTTGATCAACCATTCTGGGGAGATTCGTTTTAAAAATGAACTTGGTCGTAAACCAATGTAGTTACCGAAAGTTTCTGTCATGCTGAGCAAAATCAATGCCAGTACGCTGAAATGAAATGGCATCAAATCAGCTTCCAAGAAAAAATTCAGCATGGCAGTTTGCATATTATTCGTCCTCGATGTAAATACCACCATCAGAATGAACGGTAATGTTTACTTTTTCGAGTTTGTCGCCTAAGCATGGCCCAGAAATGCATTCACCCGTTTCAACATCAAACAATGCACCGTGTGTTGAGCATTGAATATATTCGCCATCTTGATCTAGAAACTGATTTTCCAAAAACTCAAGTTCAGTTTGCAAGTGCGGGCAGACATTTTGATAGGCATAGAATGCACCATCACGTTGAGTGATGAAAATCGTATCACCTGTCATGGTATCGAAGGCACGTGCTTTACGTTCTTCGATTTCTTCTGTCATTGCAATTTTTTCAGACATTTATGCACATTCCTTTTTGAAAGTTTCGAGTAGATTGGCATAATCGGCGACATCTAAACGAGGACCAAATTGAGAAACGACTTCACTTGAAATAAGAATAGCAAGTTGGGCAGCAGTTTGTAAATTTTCACCATTATTCAAGGCATATAAGAAAGCGCCTGCAAAAGCATCGCCCGCACCGTTGGCATCGACAGCAACGACTTTGCGACCTTGAACATGGAAATGGTTGTTTTGATTAGAAACTAAAGCACCTTTTTCACTCAGAGTAATGACAACTTCATTGCTCAGTTGTTTTAATTTTTCCAATGCAGCTTCTACAGAATCAGTTTCTGTATACATCATGGCTTCTTGTTCATTACAGAAAATTAGATCTACGCCATCATCCAGTAATTCATTTAAACCCTGACGTGCATATTGCACCATGGCAGGATCAGATAAAGTTAATGCGATTTTCACATTGTGTTCACGTGCGATTTGACGTGCTTGTTTTACTGCTAAACGTGCTGAATCACTTGTAGACAAATAACCTTCGATATACAGCCATTTTGCAGTTTTAAGTGGTTCAAAATCCATTTGCACATCAGACAACTCAGCTGTAATACCGAGATAGGTATGCATGGTGCGTTCTGAGTCTTCACTGACAAGAACCATACAGGTACCAGTCACACCTTCACTGATTGATTTTGCAGAGGTTTGAATGCCAGCTTCATTTAAACCGTCTAGATAGATTTTACCTAAATCATCATTACCAACACGGCATGCATAGAAAGCTGAAGCACCGAGTGCGCCAAATGCAACTGCCGTATTGGCTGCTGAACCACCAGAAGCCTGACCTTTATAATTTTGGCTTGCTTGTAAATTGTTATAAAGTTTTACTTGTGTTTCACCATCAGTCAGTTGCATAGTGCCTTTTTGCAAATTTTGTTCAGCTAAAAAGTCATCTGATACTTTAAATTCTTGGTCAATTAGTGCATTACCAATTGCAAAAAGGTCAACTGTCGCCATGTTTGTATTCACATCAATGTTAAAAACACAAAGTTTACACGAATGCTCTGCTTTACAGTAGTTTGTTGAAAAAAATTCAATTACATTTGTTGTAGAACAATTTTGGGGAAAATAGATTAGGTATTATGGAAATTTTAATTCAACAAGCAGAACAGTTACCTGAGAATATTCAAGATTTAGTGGTTGCCTCAAAAAAAGAAGGTTTTGAAATGATTCAGCGTTTAGTTGATGAATATGAACAGGGCACGAATCGTTTTGACCGTAAGGGTGAATTTCTATTGACTGCTTATGTCGGCAATAAACTAGTCGGTTGTGGCGGTTTAAATATTCAATTTAGTGAAGATGCTGAAACCAATCAAAACCCAAGTACGCAACGTAAGATTGGACGTGTACGTCGTTTTTATGTTTTACCTGAATATCGCCGTGAAGGAGTGGCAAAGCGTTTATTACAAGAGTTAGAGAAAAGAGCCAAGCCACAATTTTCAGCTTTGTGTCTACATACAGACATTAATCACGCTGTTCAGTTTTATACCAAACAGAATTACGTATTTGTAGAGCATCACCCAAGTTATAACTATTTTAAATACTTGGTTTAGTGTCGTAACGCAGAGGGTTTTCTTAGATGTCTGAATTGAAAATATCTACGCCAATTGTGGGCGTAGGTGTGATGGTGATTGATTGTGAAAATCGCGTGCTACTTGGCCATCGTATTAAAACAGGTGAAACGCCATCATGGTGTTTCGCAGGTGGAAAAATTGAAGCACATGAAAGTTTAGAGGAATCAGCTTCAAGAGAGTTATTTGAAGAAACCAATTTAAAGATTGATCACTCACAGTTAAAGCCCTTTGTCGTGATGTTAAATCATGAGAATCCTCGAGTGAATATGACAACTGGGCTGTTTGTTCAATTAACTTCGGATGATATAAAACAGCATTTAAAAGTCACAGAACCGCATATTTTTGAATCTTGGAAGTGGTTTAGTTTAGATGAGCTGCCAGTGAATTTATTTGCTGAAACGGAAGTCATGCTTCAGTTTTGGAAGAAGCAAAATATAAATTCTAATTTTTCAGTTTATCCAATTACCTTGTAAAATAGCCTGAGTAGCTCTTATTTTGATGAGGTTTCAATGCGCATTCTTTTTCTAAAATATTTGTGAATGTGGTCACGTTTTAATTTTACTTTAAGTCTGATTGCTAAATATAGCTTCATTGTAGTAAATGCTGATTTAACTGATGAAGCAAAATGATTTAAATGAATTGATGTCTAAAGTACCTCAAGTAACTTTGTTGTTTTGGATCACTAAAATATTTGCCACGACATTTGGTGAAACAGCGGGTGATGCTGTGTCAATGTCACTGAATTTGGGATATTTACTCAGTACCTTTATTTTCGCCTTTGTGTTTATTGCTTTTGTCTTTTTTCAGATTCGTGCAAAAACATATCGTCCGTATTTGTATTGGTTCACGATTATTGCCAGTACCACAGTGGGGACAACACTGGCTGATTTTGTCGATCGTTCTTTGGGCATAGGTTATCTAGGAGGCAGTACTTTATTACTGAGTCTTGTACTCTTATCGCTTTATAGTTGGTATAAAGTTGAGGGTTCTATTTCTCCACATATACAGCAACCTCGTGCAGAGCTTTTTTATTGGATCACCATTACATTCTCACAAACACTTGGTACAGCATTGGGAGATTGGTCATCGGATACAGCAGGGTTGGGCTATACAGGCGGTATTATGCTGTATATCGTCTTGCTGGCAATCGTAGTGGTATTGTATTTCTACAGTAAAGTGTCGAAAACATTATTATTCTGGGCTGCATTTGTATTGACGCGTCCTTTGGGTGCGGTGGTGGGCGATTTCTTGGACAAACCGATTGATCATGGTGGTTTAGCATTGAGTCTATTTGCTGCTTCAGCCGTTTTGATGGTCGCAATTTTGCTCTGTATTTTTATTGCCAATCGAATGAATGAGCAAAAACGTTTAGAAAGTAAGATGAGTTAAATTTTAACATGCTGTAAGAACCTCGTTTGATAGTGATGGTCACTAATTTTGACCATCACTTTTTTTATTGCCAAATTTTTGTTGAGCAGTTATTCAAGTTACAAAATTGAGTTTTATCATTGCCATGAGCATGCTAAAGATGAACTTTTCATAAATAAAAGAATCTACACATGACAAATCAGGATGAAATTTTAGCGCGTTTGAGTGAAGACGAATTATTTGAAGTTGCTGAATATGGTATTCAAGCTCGGATTGAGCTGCGACTAGGAGGCAAAGTGAATGATGATCCACAGTTTTTGTATGATGCCTTGGATGCCATCGAAGACATGGATGTCGAACAGTTAAAAGCATGTATTCGTGAACATACAGCAAAATTTGATCAAGAAAAGTAATCGTCTTGATTATGAATAAGCTTGATTCGACTCAAACACATAAATTTGAATAATTTTTCTACATTATCAATCGTTAAATCCAACTGTTTAGATCTGAATTAATGATAGGAATAAATCGCATTTATCTGAGTTTGCGTTATACTTGAGGATAGTTATAAATATTGAATATTTGGAGATCGCATGACTGTAGATGTCACTGAAACCTTAGCCCAAACTGTACATCCTGCGTTTCAGCTGGTACGTCAACACCATGTAGAAGCTTTAGACATTTTAGTGTCTGAATATAAACATAAAGTGACTGGTGCAATGCACTACCATTTAGCAACTGATCATGACGAAAATGTCTTTTTAGTTGCATTCCGTACTCAGCCGATGGATTCCAAAGGTGAGGCACATATTCTTGAACATACAGCACTATGTGGTTCAGAAAAATTCCCAGTCCGTGACCCATTCTTTCTGATGATTCGTCGTTCATTAAATACATTTATGAATGCGTTTACTGCGGCAGATTGGACGGCTTATCCATTTGCGACACAAAACAAAAAAGACTTCCAGAACTTACTTGAAGTGTATATGGATGCAGCTTTTGCAGCCAATTTGAATCCTTTGGATTTTGCCCAAGAAGGTATTCGTATTGAGCTTGAAAATGGTGAGCCTGTCTATAAAGGTGTGGTTTTCAATGAAATGAAAGGGGCGATGAGTTCTCCTTCAGATCAGCTTTATCATCAATTGGCGCATCATTTATTCCCGAAAACCACCTACCACTACAATTCAGGTGGTGATCCTAAAGATATTCCAGATTTAACTTACGATGAGTTAGTGGCTTTCTATAAATCACATTACCATCCAAGTAATGCAATTTTCATGACTTTTGGTGATGAGCCTGCATATAAATTGCAAGAACAGTTTGAAAAATTAGCACTGTCTAAGTTTGGCAAAGGTGAAACCATTTATTCCAAAGAAGAGCAACGTTTAACAGCACCAATCGAAGTTGAAGAAACTTATGCTGTCGATGCTGAAGATTTAAAGGATAAAACTTACCATATTATTTCTTGGTTATTGCCAAAAACCAGTGATGTGAAGTTACGTTTAGGGATGCGTTTGGTTGAAGGTATTCTGTTAGAAAACTCAGCTTCTCCATTACGTCATTATTTAGAAACATGTGGTTATGCGCAGTCTACAGGTCCAATCATGGGCGTAGATGATTCGAACTATGAAATGACGTTCTATTGTGGTGTGCAAGGTTCAAACCCTGAACATGCAGAAACGTTTAAAAATGGTGTGTTGAATATTTTGCAAGATGTGGCGTCTAAACCTGTAGACCAAGACATGGTTGATGCGATTTTACATCAAATCGAATTACATCAACGTGAGATTGGCGGTGATGGTACACCTTATGGTTTGACTTTGATTTTGAATGGTTTAGGTAGCGCAATTCATCACAATGACCCAATTGAAACTTGGGATGTCGATACTGTGATTGCCAATGTTAAAGAAGAACTCAAAGATCCGATGTGGTTGTCGAATTTAATCCAAACCCATTTATTGGATAATCCACACCGTGTACAAATGACTTTAGTTCCAGATGCAACTAAATCTGTAAAAGAAGCGGAAGATGAAAAAGCACGTTTAGCCAAAATCGGTGCATCATTAACTGACGCAGATAAAGCTGAAATTAATGCACAAACTGAAGCCTTAAAAATTCGTCAAGAAACCCCAGATGATTTGAACTTATTGCCAAAAGTTGGCTTGGAAGATATTCCTGCTGAACTTGCAATTGTGCAAGGGCAACTGCGTGAAGTGATTTCTAATGGTATTGATATGCCATTGAACTTATATCATGCAGGAACCAATGGAATTTACTATCAACAAGTTTTGATTCAAATTCCACAGCAAATTGTTCAATCTCCATACTTCAATTTATTATCAATCTTGATGGGGGAAGTGGGTGCAGATGAATACGACTATTTAGCATTCCAACAACTGCAAACTGCGGTGAGTGGTGGCTTGGGCATGGGTGCATCACTGCGCTCTAAAACTGATGATAAAGGTCAAATCAGTGCGTGGTTAACATTAACCACTAAATCACTGACTAATAAATTCGATGCGATTCAATTGCTTAAATTGGCTTTTGAGAAATTACGTTTCGATGAAAAAGACCGTATCATTGAGTTATTGCAACAACGTAAAACGCGTTGGGCTTCACGTTTATCAGGTTCTGGTCATAGCTATGCAATGCAAATTGCTTCTCGTAATATGAGTGCATTGGCGAAACGCGATTATGACAATACAGGTTTAGGTGCGCTGAATTGGTTAGGTGATTTAGTCAATAAAATCGAGAAAGATGAAGCTGCTTATGATGCCTTGATTGATGAATTAAAAGCGATTCATCGTGGCTTGATGCTTGCACCGAAACAATTTTTATTGGTCTGTGAAGAGCATCATTCTGAACGTTTAGTTGAAGAAATACAAAACGTTTGGGATAAATTAGCAGTTGATCAATCTCCCGTTTATTTAACAGAAGTTGAACCTGAGAGCGGTAACCTAGATCAAGCATGGTTGATCCAAGCCAATGTACAATTCTGTGCCTCAGCATACCAAGCTGTGGATGTTGCTCATCCTGATGCTGCACCGTTGATGGTGTTGGCAGGCTATTTACGTAATGGTTTCTTACATAGCGCGATTCGTGAAAAAGGTGGTGCATACGGTGGTGGCGCAAGCTACGATGGTAATGCTTGTTCATTCCGTTTCTATAGTTACCGTGATCCACGTTTAGCTGAAACTTTTGCTGACTTTGAAGCCAGTCTGGATTGGTTGTTGAATAAAGAACAACAAGCTTATCAACTTGAAGAAGCAATTTTAGGTTTGGTTTCAAGTATGGATAAACCTGGTTCGCCAGCGGGTGAGGCGATTACGGCTTGTTATTCATTGCTTCATGGACGGACACCTGCGTTTAGAAAGCAATTACGTGAGCGCTTACTTAGCGTTACACTCGATGACCTTAAACGTGTGACACAAACCTATTTGCTTGAACAGAAACCTGTAAGAGCTGTGGTTGCTCCAGTAGCGAAAAAAGAAACTTTGGAACAATTAGGGTTTGAAATAAAAAAAGTGAATTAAGTCAATTCTCAATAATTTCGTTTCGGAGAAATTTATGACGTTCAAAAATTTTGAACGTACACCATTAAATCTGAGCATCTCGATGATGCTCAGTTTTGGTTTAGTGGGTACAGCTCAAGCTGAAGATAGCAATCAAGTTGCACCTGCAAGTACGCAAGCATGTGTTGCTCTAGAGTCGAGTTCGGATCGTTTAGCATGTTATGACAAGCTATTTAAAACAACGACGGCACCTACACCTGTACTTGTATCAGAACAACGTGCAGCACAAGATATAGAAGTCGCTAAAGTTGAACCGACGACATTAAAAGAAAAAATTAGCCAAAAAGCAGAAATTCTTTTCGCAGTACACGGTGATAAAATTAATCCAAATAGTTCCTTATTGGATCGACGTTGGGAATTGGCGCAAGACAGTAAATTGGGTACATGGAATATTCGTGCACATCAACCTGTTTATTTGCTTCCTGCATTTTGGACGAGTGAAAAGAATGAATTACCACATAGTCCAAATCCAGACAATACAGAGACAGAACAGCAAAATTTAAAGTCGATGGAAGCAAAATTCCAAATATCTTTGAAAACTAAGGCTGCTGAGAATCTGTTTGGAAGTAATGGTGATGTATGGTTAGGCTATACACAGTCTTCTCGTTGGCAGGTATACAATAGTGAGGAATCAAGACCATTTCGTGAAACCAACTATGAGCCTGAAGCCAGTTTAATGTTCCATACCAATTATAATGTATTGGGTTTAAACGGGCGTTTATTGGGTTTAACTTTGAATCACCAATCCAATGGTCGTTCAGATCCATTATCACGTAGTTGGAACCGTGTGATTTTTAATCTAGGTTTTGAAACAGATAATTTTGCTTTGATGCTACGCCCTTGGTATCGCATTGAAGAAGATTTTAAAGACGATAATAACCCCGATATTAAAAACTATATCGGACGTGGTGATTTAACTGCATTTTATCGTTGGAAAGAAAATGAATTTTCTTTAATGCTACGTCATTCTTTAAAAGGTGGTGACGATTCGCATGGTGCGGCTCAGTTTGATTGGGCATTTCCAATTAAAGGCAACTTACGTGGTCATTTCCAATTGTTTGATGGTTATGGTGAAAGCTTGATTGATTATAATCACCGTGCGACCTATGTGGGGCTCGGTGTATCGTTAATGAATTGGTATTAATTGATTTTACCGACAATAAAAAAGCTCCTAGAAAGGAGCTTTTTTATTGATTCTAAATAATTTTTAACTAAGCAGCTGCTTTATCGTGATTAATAAATGCTAAACCAATAGCACCAATGATACCTGCTGCCGCAATAACCATAAAGTTTTGTTCTAAAGGTAAATTAAGTGCAACGATATAGCCGATGATCAGTGGTGCCATGATTGCACCTAAGCGACCAATACCACCCGCCATGCCAATGCCTGTTGAACGGATATTGCTTGGATAGAATTGTCCACAATAGGCATAAGCGACAATTTGAGCACCCGTAGAACATGCACCTACAGCCGCAATAATAAAGTACAGAGCAGTTTGAGAATTATCAAAGGTCATCATGTATAAGAACACGCCACCTAAGAAGTACATTGTGACCAATACCCATTTGATATGGAAGCGATCCGCCAACCAACCACCAACCGCACAACCTATCACAGCGCCAACATTCAGTGCTATGACGAAGCTCAGTGCGGAACCTAAACTATAACCAGATAAAGCCATGAGTTTGGTCAGCCAAGTACTGAGCGAATAAATCATAAATAAACCAGTGAAGAAGGCAACCCAAAACATTACTGAACTCAGTAAACGACCATCACTAAACAGTTGCGCAACTGGAACAGATTCAACTTTCACTGCCTCTGGGAATTTAAGCGTCGTAGAATTGTTGATGACTAAACTCGGCTCAATTTTTTGAATAATCTCATTGAGTTGAGCCATATCTTTTTTCTTCTCTAAATACGTCATGGACTCAGGAAGAAATTTTAAAATGAAGGGGATAATAAATACTGGAACACCCGCGGCAAAAAATACAATTTGCCAACCATATTCGACAATAAATTGCTTACCCAATGCTGCCGCTAAAATACCACCAACCGCATAGCCAGAGAACATCATCGTAGTCATTAAGCTACGGATTTTCTTAGGCGCATATTCTGTCATGTGCGCGACAATATTTGGCATCACCCCACCGATTCCTAGACCTGCAATAAAGCGCAATACGCTAAAGCTGACTGGATCTTTGCACAAACCTGCTGCAGCAGTGAAAACACTGAATAAGAATACACAGATTGAAATCGTCCAACGACGACCAATTTTTTCCGATAATCCACCAAAGAAAATCGCACCAAACATCATACCAAACAGCGCAGAGCTTGCCATAAAGCCTGCAGTAGATGCAGTAACGTTCATTTGTTCCATGATGGAAGGAATTGCAGCCCCAGCCACAGCAATGTCATAACCATCAATGACGATAATTAAAAAACACCAAAATAAAACTTTGAGATGAAATTTATTGAGCTTGGCTTCATCAACCGTTTTCTGTACATCAATGTACTGCATAAGTACTCCATACTTATTAATTATGTCAAACCATTGGTATAAATTTATAACGCTATTGACACTTTTTAGAGAATAACTTCATGTCATTCGATATTTTTGTCATCGTGGATTGCGTGTAAAATGTACTCTACGAATATATAAAAAAATAAAATAATGTCAATATATTGATATATATTTTAAATATATAAGTATAAAAACTATAAATATCATTAATTTGTGTTTTTAAAAAAGAATTAAAAATTAAACAATTCGACTAAGGTATGAATTTTTCATTTGGTTGTTATTGTCGATTTTAAAAAACACTTAAAAGCTAAATTTAGCTTGGGTGAGTAAAAGTTTTTAAATTTAATGTAAATATATTGTCATTAATATGATTGTTTTGGTTTCATGTTTTTTGCTTAAATATCGAATGAAGAGATTCTTTATTGTGCTTTTTAAATATATCTGAATATTTATGTGGCTGATTTTCATACTGGATTGTGGATGTCATAAACATCTGAATTGATAGAAATTTGTGTTTAAAGCAGGGTAAAGGTGTTTTTCAGTCTATAAATATGTTAAAAACATTAAGCTTTTGGATATGTTTTAGAGAAATTGCTTATAAGGATATTTTTCTCTAATAACAATAAATGATAAAGACAGTTTGGATCTTGTGTAATGTCAAATGAACAGATTAGCACGCATGATGCTAATTTATATGCCATCAATAACCGTTTAACCTTTAGATTATTTCAATTGGGTAATACGCTTGACCGTATGAGTAGTAAAGAACTTGGTGTTTCTCCTGTGCATTGGGCGGTATTGGGTGCTTTGTCTAGAGAGCAAGTTCGTGAGGGAATGTCGTTTTCTGATCTCACTGAATATTTAGGTGTGAGTCGTCAAAACTTAGATGGTGTGTTAAAGCGTTTAGAGCGTGACCAGCATGTCGTCAGATTTGCAGATCAAGTAGATCGCCGTGCCAAGAAAGTGATGATGACAGAAGAGGGACGGATTTTTTGGGATCAACTTGAACTAAAAATATATGAATATTACCGTCAAGCAATGGATGGTTTTGCTTTTGATGATAAAGTAACTTTTGTGCATTTCTTAAATAAGTTAAATAAAGGTATGCAAGCCGTGAAATTAGAAGCGAATAAAAAATAGATTTTATAAGCTCTTATCCAATATATTTTCACTCAATAAAAAAGCCATGCGAAATAGAGCATGGCTTTTGTTGGTTATTCAGATAGTTATTTTATGGGTGCTTCATCCTCCTCATCGGATTCAGCTTTTTTAAGTTCAGGTTCAACCAAAAAACCACCCGTTTGTCGTTGCCATAATTGTGCATAAATACCATTCTGCGCGATCAATTCCTCATGTGTACCTTGTTCAGCAATATGACCTTGATCAAGCACAATTAAGCGATCCATTTGTGCAATGGTTGAAAGACGATGTGCAATCGCAATGACGGTTTTGTTTTCCATCAACTCATCTAAGCTAGACTGAATAGCTGCTTCAACTTCAGAATCGAGTGCACTGGTTGCTTCATCTAAAATTAAAATCGGTGCGTCTTTTAAAAATACACGGGCAAGGGCGATACGTTGACGTTGACCACCTGAGAGTTTAACACCACGTTCGCCCACATAAGCATCAAAGCCAGTGCGACCACGTAAGTCAGACAGTTGAGGAATAAACTCATCTGCTTTGGCCTTGCGTACAGCTTCTAACATTTCTTCATCAGTAGCATCTGGACGACCGTATTTGATGTTTTCAGCCACAGTACGATGCAACAAAGACGTATCTTGAGTGACGAGGGCAATGCTTTTTCTTAAACTGTCTTGCGTGACATTTTCAATATTCTGCTGATCAATGCTGATTTTTCCAGAATTGATGGTGTAGAAATGCAATAGCAATTGAATAAGCGTGGATTTACCTGCACCTGAGCGCCCGACAATCCCGATTTTTTCACCCGCTTTAATGTTTAAATTAAAGTGATCAATCACATTTTTGCTGTTATAGGCAAAAGTCACATTATCAAATTGAATGTTTCCTTGAGAAACTACCAGTGGTTTAGCATCTTCTTTGTCTTGAATATTAATCGGACGACCAAGTGTTTGCATACCATCTTGAATTGTGCCGACATTTTCAAATAATTGAGATGTTTGCCACATCATAAACTCAGCCATACTGTTGAGTTTTAAAATCATTGCCGTGGTTGCAGCAATCACACCAATCGCTGCTTGACCTTGGAGCCATAGATAAACTGCTGTACCTAAAACACCTACAAAAAGCACGATAGTTAGTAAGTTAATGCAAATCTCATAAGATGTGCCTAAGCGCATCTGCTTGAACACCGTGCGCATAAAATCTTGCATGGATTCTTTGGCATACTGGCTTTCACGACCTGCATGCGCGAACAACTTTACAGTTTGAATGTTGGTATAGGCGTCGGTTACACGTCCAGTCATAACTGCGCGTGCATCTGCTTGCTCCTTCGAGATTTTCCCTAGTTTAGGAATAAAATACCACGCAGCGAGAATAAAAAGTGCAAACCAGAGTAATAGTGGGATGAGAAGAATAGGGGATACCGCACCAAGTACGACGCTGATTGTAATAAAGTAAATGATTACATAGGTAACAATATCACCGAGTATTACCCAAAACTCACGTACAGCAAGTGCTGTTTGCATCACTTTGGCAGACAAACGTCCTGCAAAATCATTATGGAAGAAGTCTAAGCCTTGTCTAAGCAATAAGTTGTGGAATCTCCAACGCAGACGCATTGGGAAACTGCTGTACAAAATCTGATGACGAACGATTGATTGCATACTCGCAAAGAAAATATTGGCGAATAATATACTGGTGAGTATGATTAAATTTTCACGATGGTTTTGGAGAAAATTCTCTGGTTTTGATTGGGTTAGCCAATCCACTAAATGACCAATTTGTGAGAAAAATAAAGCCTCAAAACTTGCGGTAGCTGCTGTAAATAAGATTAAAATCAGTAAATAACGTTTGACCCCAGTCGCAGCTTGCCAGACAAAAGGGAAGAATTTAGTTGGTAATGGTTCATTTAAACCTTTCGATGGATAGGGATCGACGCGTTTTTCAAACCACTGTAGCAACATGGAATCCTCGTAACTTTTTTAGATTGATTTGGATTTAAAAGAGATAAATAAAATTCACTAGCACTGAAAGTATTAAGTGTACTGAATCAGTCTAAATAGATGTGTCGGTGAGCATGATACATTGTATAGATTTAGCTAAAATTACACCAGTTATTTATATCGAAAAAAAACGATTTAATGTTTTTGTGTATATAGTATTTTGATTTTTAAAATTTTATTTTATAGGCTGCTTAATTGAATTTAGTTTAAGCAACCCATTTTTGCCTTTCAATTTTTAATACATGCTTTATTATTAGTCATTATCTTAAAATGCTTTTGTCCACATCTTGAATATTGACCTTGCCACAAAAAGCCATACTGAGGTCAAGCTCTTTCTTTAAAATTTCCAGAACGCGATAAACACCTTGCTCGCCATGTGCACCCAAACCATATATAAAAGCTCGTCCGATTAGACAACCTTTCGCACCTAAAGCAATGGCTTTTAAAACATCTTGTCCAGTACGAATACCACTGTCGATATAAACTTCAGTCTGCTCACCGACAGCGAGGACGATTTCTTCTAAAACGGAAATGGTTGAAGGAGCGCTGTCTAATTGACGACCACCATGATTGGATACCACAATAGCGTCTGCACCAGCTTGTACAGCAGAAATTGCATCGTCAACTTCCATGATACCTTTGATGATCAGTTTGCCGCCCCATTGTTGTTTAACCCATTCTACATCTTTCCAACTGAGTTGCATGTCAAACTGTTCGGTTGTCCATGCGGACAATGAACCTGTATTGCTGATGCCTTCAACATGCCCCACGATATTGCCAAAACTGTGACGTTTTGTACTAAGCATGCCTAAACACCAAGTGGGTTTAGTACACATGTTGATGAGATTGCCAAAGGTTAATTTGGGCGGTGCAGATAATCCATTTTTAATGTCTTTATGGCGTTGCCCCATAATCTGTAAATCTGCGGTCAATACAAGCGCAGAACATTTTGCTTGTTTTGCACGTTGAATCAGTTGTTTCATGAACTCACGATCTTTCATCATGTAGAGTTGAAACCAAAAAGGTTTGGTTGTCGCTGCTGCGACATCCTCGATTGAGCAAATGCTCATGGTTGACATAATGTATGGAATACCGAACTTTTCAGCAGCTTTTGCAGCTAGGATTTCACCATCCGCATGTTGCATACCGATCAAGCCAGTCGGTGCAAGTGCAACAGGCATTGCCACCTGTTGGTCTAGCATCTTTGTTGCGACAGAGCGGTTATCCATATCGACCAAAACTTTCTGGCGAAATAAATATTTTTTAAAGTCTTCCGAATTTTGTCGCCAAGTTTGCTCAGTCCAAGAACCTGAATCACAATAATCAACAAACATTTTAGGTACGCGTCGGTGATAAATTTCCTGCATGTCTGCAACGCAGGTGATTTTTTGTAATTTATCCATAACGATTCCTTATTGCTGTAAGTGTGTTTGGGTTGAATATTGTTAAGCCAATTCAGCGTTGAAGTTGCTCAATCGCTTGAGTTGCTAAGTCATTTTAGGACGAATAGGGTGGTGTTGAATAAAAAATAATTGAAAAGTATATTAAATGAAGATTATTTGTACATTTCATTGAGATGTGCATCGCAAAGGAAACCACAACCAAATTGGATCAAGATGACATCGTGGTGAAAGCATCGGTTAGATATTTCAATGATCTTCATGCATGTTTAAGCATACTTTTTGTATGAAATGAGAAGCTTATTTGTTTTTAAGCATTTTTAAGAAATATAAATGAGTATGATATGATGCACCTAGACTGCTAAATGGGATGAATATCTTGCAAAATCGAAAACTTAAAATTGGAATTGTGGTGGGTGAAGTATCTGGAGATACTTTAGGCGCTAAACTGATCCGTAGTTTTCGTGAACAAGGTATTGATGTTGAGTTTGAAGGCATCGGTGGCCCTCAGATGATCGCGGAAGGTTTTAATAGTTTTTATCCGATGGATATTTTATCAGTCATGGGAATTGTTGAGGTTCTTAAAGATCTCAAAAAACTATTCGCTGTGCGTGATGGTCTGGTGGAAAAATGGACTGAAAATCCTGTCGATATTTTTATTGGAATCGACGCACCTGATTTTAATTTACGTCTTTCTAAAAGTTTAAAACAAAAAAATCTTCCGATTAAAACAGTGCAATATGTGAGTCCATCCGTATGGGCATGGCGTCAGGGACGTGTTCATGGCATTAAAGCCAGTATTGATTTGGTATTGTGTTTATTCCCATTTGAAAAAGCCTTTTATAAAAAGTTTGATGTTGCTGCTGCATTTGTGGGTCATCCACTTGCAAGTGCATTGCCATTACAAAATCCAATTTTAGATGCAAAACAAGAATTAGGCTTAGATATTAGTCAAAAACATATCGCGCTTTTACCGGGTAGTCGTCGTGGTGAGATTGAGCGATTAGGGCCGTTGGTTTTAGATGCGGCTCAAATTATTCACAAAAAGTATCCAGATTATCAATTTCTGATTCCTGCAATTAATGATTTGCGTAAGCAGCAAATTGAAGAATTATTGAAGCAATATCCAAGTGACCTAGTGTCTAATATTCACTTGTTAGAAAATACAGATAAAGAGTCAAAAATAGGTCGCCAAGTAATGAATGCTGCCAATATTGTGGCATTGGCTTCTGGTACTGCTACGCTTGAGGCTTTGTTGTTGCATCGCCCAATGGTGACGTTTTATAAGCTCAATTGGTTGACGTATGTGATTGCAAGGTTATTGGTCAAAATTCCGTATTATTCTTTACCCAATATCATTGCAGGTAAAAAGGCGATTCAAGAGTTGATTCAGTCTGATGCGACACCTGAAAACCTCGCCAATGAAATTGAAAAATTAATGAATCAGGAAACAGCACAAATTCAGGTAATGCAGTTAATCACCATGCATAAAAAACTATTGGCAGGGAATAGTGAAGATCCTGTTCAGGCGATTTTAGGGCTTATAAATTGAATTGAATCGGGATTGAGGAAACTTGTCCTCAATCCATGTATAGATTTATTTGTTATACACAAAATATCTCATACCACTTCTCAGAGCAAAAGCACCGTGCATATATAAACCGCCCAACCACCATGGGACATAGAAAATATCGACATGATGATACGCAACCAGTTCAAAATGTGATAATAAACCTTCAAAGAACATTCCAGCAATAGCTAGTATTATCGCAATAATGGTTAAAAAAATTCGTTCATAACTGAAAAATAAACGGATAATAAAAGTACTGTAAAAAATGATGCTGAGCATGCTTGGATCATTGTTACCAAAGGCACTGAGTAAGTAGACCATTACAAAAAGGATTAAGCTTTCAATTAAGTGTTCAAGAGATCCTGAGGTTTGACTTTCTGTAGTGGCAATTGTATTTGGTAAAGCATGAATAAGTTGTAAATAGTTGATTGACATAGAAGAAAAAGCAAGAAAAAAACTAGGAAAGACCCACCACGCTTGGTTGAAAAGTAAAGGGTTGGGATAGCTTAATGTGTGAGTATAAACATGATAACCATCACATATTGTCGCTGTAATAGCTGCGACTAAGCTGAGTAGCAAAATGCCTCGAATATTATAATTTTGCATCTAGTTTCCTTGATTTGTTATTTCAATTTTGAAATTTAGAATCAATTAAAGCAGATTGGTTTGAATTGA
Organism: Acinetobacter sp. WCHAc060025; assembly: GCF_004209355.1. NCBI lineage: Bacteria > Pseudomonadati > Pseudomonadota > Gammaproteobacteria > Moraxellales > Moraxellaceae > Acinetobacter > Acinetobacter sp. WCHAc060025. Next base: position 60,481 of record NZ_SGSX01000012.1, read on the forward strand.
CAATAAATATTGTCAATGAGAGGTGGTTAAATGATGGACGGTAATCGCAAAATAAATAGCCCCTAATTTAGGGGCTATCATAGGTGGAGCTATAATTTGAATAATATCAAACTGGCATAATACAAAGGTTATTCTGCACGAAGCTTTAGCTCATAACCTGTATATTTGCGAATATTAATCACACCTGTATCCATAATCAGATATTGACCTTTTATCCCTTGTAATTTTCCACGAATCACTGGGGTTTTATCCAAATTATGTGATTTAATTTTTTCAGGATAAAGATCAACAGGGTAGACGAATTCACGCGGTAATTCATTTTCTAGAATTTCAACATTTTCATTAAAATCCAAACTCATACTGAACTCATCACGGATCAATTCAATCTGTGGTTCAAACTCAGTCAGTAATTCATCTCGAATCGTAATTAAATCAATCGGATCAGCTTCACCTTTCAGTAATTTACGCCAATCCGTTTTATCAGCCACTTGTGTACCAAACATGACCTCAAGTTGACCTGAAAGACGGCGTGAACCTACTTTCATGATCGGTAGAGCTTGGGTTGCGCCTTGGTCTAGCCAACGCGTTGGCATTTGCCCCAAACGTGTGATGCCGACTTTTAAAGCACTTGAATTTGCCAAATAGACAATATGTGGTTGAAAACAAACTTCTTGCGCAAAACTTTCTTCACGACATGTACCTAAATGATAATGACATGTTTCAGGTTTCATGATGCACATATCGCAAGAAGCCTTGGTTTTCATGCATTTAAAGCAGTGACCTTGTGAATAAGATTTCGGGGTTTTAGCACCACACGATACACAATAAATATTCCCAGTTGCTTCAAGTTCAATTTCTTGCCCTAAACTAAATGGAAGATCGATTTCTGAACGATCTAAAATAAATTTATATTCAACATTTGCCTTATGTGTTTGCTGATCAGTTAAACTAAGGTCTCTAAGACCTGCATGCATTTTATGGCAAATGCCTTGTAGTTCCATGTTTAATTACTCACTCAAAAATAGGTGCAGTTATGGCTGAGCAAAATGTCATCACTTCTATGCTAGACGATTTATCGCAAGAACAGCCAATTCAAACTGCATTGTGTATTGGGCAAAATTTAGCGCAATACAATACAAATCATTCAATTCAATGGTTTCATTTTAACGCATCTGAGCTTTTAAATCTGCCTTTTACTCAGCGATATGATTTGGGATTTGTGTTATTGGATACAGATGAAATGTCAAATGTATCAGAATCACAGAAATCACAACTCTTGGTGAAATTGCGTGATTTATTTGCAAAACGAATAGTGGTGACTTGTAAGCTTGATGATGAACAATTATTACGTGCATTGGGTTTTACGCAATTGATTGATAAAACTTCGCATGAAAATGATTTTGCACTCTGGCAATTTAATATTTTGACTTATAAGCATGTGCCAGATTGGTTTAATTCTAAGTTTTGGGCAAACCCTGAAAACTGGAATAAATTCCGTTGGTAATTTGATTTTCCTTGAGATAAAAATAACTTTTAACTTATTGCAAAATTTAACAATTTCAATTTGGTGAATATTCTAAAGCCAAGTATGCTGTACACGAGTCATAAAACTTAGAAAAGGGAATAACCATGACCGATTTATCGAATATTGTAGAAATTTTAGCGAAACAAGCGCTTGGCGGACAACAACAATCACAAGGAGGGCTAGGTGGTGGCTTGGGTGGTGTTCTAGGTTCAGTACTTGGTGGTTTGGGCGGTGGGCAACAACAATCACAAGGCGGATTGGGTGGTGTACTTGGATCGGTTCTTGGTGGATTAACGGGTGGTCAGCAACAACAAGCGCCACAACAATCAAGTGGATTTAATGGTTCTTCATTGCTGATCGCAGTTGTACCGTTGATTCTAGGTTGGATTCAGCAGAATGGTGGTTTGCAAGGTGCCTTGGCTAAATTGCAAGGTGCGGGTCTAGGTGGTCAGGTACAAAGTTGGGTGGATCCATCACAAGGTAATGGTGGTGTTGATGTTCAACAAATCCAAGGTTTATTCGGTGGTCAGCAAGTAGAGCAAGTTGCACAACAAGCAAATGTACCGACCAATGAAGTTTATGGTGCAATTTCGACTGTATTGCCACAAATCATTGATTCTTTGACTCCGCAGGGTGATTCAACAGATCACAATGAAGCAAATGATGATATTCAAAATGTGATGAATTTGGTTTCAGGATTTTTAAAGTAAATTCATTGTTCTAATGAATGCGTAAAAAGCCAATTTATATTGGCTTTTTTATTACTTATTTGTTCGTTTAAGACATTGATATGAAAATAATAAAAAACATTAAGTTAATAGTGATAAAACCTGCAAATGATTATAGAGAAACCCTTTGTGAGGTTTATTTAGATGGTGTTGCAACGCAGATTTATGTGCGGGGTGAAGTGTTAGAACAGGCCCTTTATGTAGCTGATAATCGTTACTTATTATTTACAACGGATAATGTGATTTTTGAAGAAAGTTTAAATATTTATCTAATTGAAATCGGGCGTGGTGTTCTGGATAAGCTATGGGTGGGTGTACCTTATGAAACTGATAGCTATTCAGGTTGTGAGATCCTAGATGAATATTCACTTCGATTTAGCTTTATTTACAAGCGAGATTGGCAATTATTAATTTATCAAAAACCTGCTTTTAGGGTTTCTTTTTATTCGTTTTTAGCATTTTTAACGACATTTCGTCTAAAGCGTTATTTAAGACTAAAGCAAATGCCAAAGTCTTAAAAAATATCATTAATCACAGTAAATATGCTTATATCATTTTGATCTTGATTTAAGGTTCATCTCCGATCGCTTCACTAGATTTGACGTCGCCATTAGCTTTTGTGCGGACAAATTTGATTTGACCAAAACCTTGCGCATACCATTCATCAAGTGTTTCGTCTTCGAGCTGAGATTTAAAATGACAAGCCTGATTAAACTCTAAAGTATTGTTATTATTATCAATGAATTTTAGATCTTCGAAACCAACAAATTGAACTTCAATCGTTTTATTATTCTCAGTTTTATCATTTTCATCAGTTTGTGATTGGATGACAGCATTATAAGTCATGGGAAACTTTTGTTGAGGTTTCATGTTAGATGGAAAAGTAGGTAATGGAGCTTGGAAAGTAGTTTTTACCAGAACTTCATTCGGGTTTGAACCTAATGCAGCAATGCCGTAATCTAAATTTGCCAGCATAGTGCGACCAGTGAGATCATAAATATAGTCTGTGCGAATACCATTTCCAGTTTTAATCACCGCAATGGCTTTCTGATTGTTAAATTCAGTCGATTCAATTTTTATATTGAAATCATCATTATTGAGTGTAAATTCAAAGCTAGGCTCTAATTGAAAGCAGTCATCCGAATTCAGCTTTTGATTTTTTTTAATGCTGTTTACTTTTTGTTGTTGTTCAAGCTGTATGCTGTCATGTGGTTCATTTTTAGAACAAGCCACACTGAATATGGATAATATGCTCAATACAGCAACAGTCTTTTTCATTTTAATCCTAGGTGATCAAGGTTAAATTTAACGTGGCTATTCTTTACTATGCTTAAAGAAAAAACAACCATATTCTTTGAGAATATGGTTGGAGTAAACTATTATTTTTTATAGATTTAAGTGCTTTGAATATTATTCTGTAAGAATAGACTTATCTTCTTCCTCATCGTCTTCAACAGAGTCCATACCTAACTCTTTGAGTTTGCGTGTTAAAGTATTACGTCCCCAACCAAGTAGTTCGGCAGCATGACGTTTACGACCACGTGTTTGTTGTAAGGCAGCATTAATGAGTGTGCGCTCAAACATTGGTGTGGCAATGTCTAGGATTTTCATCTCACCATTTTTAAGCTTTTGAATCGCCCATTGTCCCAATAACTCATCCCAATGGTGTAAGGCAATACGATCCACTCCAGACTGCGCATGAACAGTAGCATCTGATTTAATTGGAATTTGTTTTAACTCAGAAGGCAAGTCTTCAGGATAAACTTCACGACCCGTGATCATGACGGTTAGCCAACGGCAAGTATTTTCTAGCTGACGCACATTACCAGGCCAAGGCAGTTTTTGAATATATTCTTGGGTTTCTGGACGTAAAATTTTAGGACTAACACCAAGTTCTTTGCCTGCACGAGCAAGAAAGTGTTGTGCTAACATTGGTATATCTTCAGCGCGATGTGCAAGTTTTGGAATATGAATGCGAATTACGTTCAGGCGATGATATAAATCTTCACGGAAACGTCCATCATGCACCAGTTTTTCTAAATCTTGATGCGTTGCAGCCACAATACGGACATCTACACGTACAGGAATATGACCACCTACACGGTAAAACTCACCATCTGCTAAAACACGAAGTAGGCGAGTTTGTGTTTCAAACGGCATATCGCCAATTTCATCAAGAAAAAGTGTTCCGCCATTGGCTTGTTCAAAACGACCTTGACGTTGTGTGTTTGCACCCGTAAAAGCCCCTTTTTCATGACCGAATAATTCAGTTTCGATCAAATCTTTTGGAATTGCCGCCATATTGAGTGCAATAAAAGGCTTGCTGCTACGTGGTGAATGGCGATGCAGGGCATGTGCAACCAGTTCCTTACCAGTACCAGATTCACCATTAATTAAAACAGTGATATGAGACTGTGAAAGACGACCAATAGCTCGGAACACTTCCTGCATTGCAGGAGATTCACCGATAATTTCAGTCGATTGAATTGGTGCAGCTTTGGCAGATTCTTGTTGTTGTAACTTGTTAATATGTAAAATGGCGCGATTCACCAAAGCCAAAGCTTCATCAATATCAAATGGTTTTGGTAGGTATTCAAAAGCACCAGTTTGATAGCTCGAAACCGCAGATTCTAAATCTGAATGTGCAGTCATGATGATCACAGGTAAGTCTGGATAGTTGCTTTTGACTTTGCCTAAGAAAGTCAAACCATCAATACCTGGCATACGAATATCAGTCAGGATCACATCTGGTGCATCATGTGGAAGTTGGTCTAAAGCAGACTGAGCTTCTTCAAAACTGGTAACATCAAAACCTTCTTCTTTAAATGTTTTTTCTAAGACCCAACGCATGGCGCGGTCATCATCAATTACCCAGATTTTATTATGCGACATGGTGAGTCTCCCAAGGTAAATATAAGCTAAATACTGTTTTTCCAGGAATTGATTGGCATTCAATCATTCCGTTATGTTGATGCATGATATTTTGTGCGATGCTTAATCCAAGACCAGTCCCTTTGGCACGACCTGTAACCAAAGGGTAGAACACAGATTCTAAAATTTCTTCAGGGACACCTGGCCCATTGTCTTGAATGTCGATACGAATCGCAGACTTATTTAAGACACCATTAATTGTGACGAGGCGTTGAATACGTGTGCGTAAGGTGAGTTCAGGTTGATGGTCAACGAAAAACTCTCGATTTTCTGTCATGGCTTGAACGGCATTCACGCTGATATTTAACATGACTTGAATCAGTTGATCACGATCAGCCTTAACATCAGGCAATGACAGATCATAATCACGGGTAATTTTAATTTTCTTTTTGGTTTGATTGACAATCAGTGAGCGCACACGTTCTAAAGGTTCATGGACATTGACAGGTTCATAACTTGGCAGTTGACGTGAACCGAGCATGGTGTCAGCAAGATTTCGTAAACGATCCACTTCACTGATGATAATGTCGGTAAATTCAGCATATTGTGGATCATTTAGGCTGCGAGCAAGAAGTTGAGTTGCACCACGGATACCGCCTAAAGGATTTTTAATTTCATGTGCAACACCGCGAATCAACTGGCGTGCAACTTGGTGTTGTTGAATTAAGTTTTCTTCTTTGGAAATTTTTAACATGCGATCGATTGGGTTGAGTTCGATCAATAGCAGTGGGTGATAAGGTCGTCCAGTATTGAGTTGAGAAACTGAGTAATCGACATGCATATCTCTAAAGTTTACATTGATGATTGCTTCACGGCGGGTGTAGGCTTGCCCTGTTTTCATGCTATTGGTGAGTGCTTCCAAAGTATTAAAGCTATCATTGGGTGCATGCAGTAAATTGATTACGGGTTGACCAGCAGCACGTAAGAGGCTGATATCAAACAATGCTTCACATGATGAATTTAGATAAAAAATATTTAAGTTACAATCGACCAAAAGGATTGCTGTGGTTAAATTATCCACAAGTAGTCGGTAGTCAATTGTTGGGTATTGATCCATTAGCAGAACGTTCCTGTCTTAAAATAGCGCAATGGCATCTGCACCTCAATTTTCATTCCTGTATTTGGGAATGCACATTTATTCAATATCGTGCGCTTATAAAGCAAAATACACGCCAACTTTTATAAATTGCGCAGTTTTCTTACACGACTTATAAAAAATGCGCATAAATCGCTCTTAGTTAAAGATTTAACATCGAGAGATATACTACGCTATGATTATAGTGTTCCAAAATGGTGCATTGTAAGAAATTAATATTCGACTTGGTTTTATTTTGGTGCAATGGATAAAGAGTACCTTTTCTACCTATTTTTATCTCTAGAAAAGTCATACAATACGCGGAATATAGTGGAGCGTAATTCATGAAGTCCCCCAAAGTCGGTTTTGTATCTTTAGGTTGTCCTAAGGCATTGGTAGATTCTGAACGAATTTTAACTCAGTTAAAGACTGAGGGTTATGATGTAGCATCGGATTATGATGGTGCTGATCTTGTCGTTGTAAATACATGTGGATTCATTGAATCTGCAGTACAGGAGTCACTCGACGCCATTGGCGAAGCAATGAGTGCAAATGGCCGTGTTATTGTGACTGGCTGTTTAGGTAAAGATGAAGATAAAATTCGCCAAATGCATCCAAATGTTTTAAAAGTAACAGGTGCAGCGGCATACCAAGAAGTGATGGAAGCGGTACATGAGTACGTTCCAGAACCACCGAAACACAATCCTTTTATTGACCTTGTTCCTGAACAAGGTATTCGTTTGACCCCAAAACATTATGCATATTTAAAAATATCAGAAGGTTGTAACCACCGTTGCACATTCTGTATTATTCCAAGCATGCGTGGTGATCTTGTTTCTCGTCCAGTAGGTTCTGTACTCAATGAAGCTCAGGCGCTAAAGAAAGCGGGCGTAAAAGAAGTTTTAGTCATTTCCCAAGATACTTCAGCTTATGGTGTAGACACCAAATATAAGTTGGATTTTTGGAATGGTCAGCCTGTAAAAACTAAATTCTATGACATGTGTGAAGCACTCGGTCAGCTTGGAATTTGGGTGCGTCTGCATTATGTCTATCCGTATCCACATGTGGATGCTGTGATTGATTTAATGGCACAAGGCAAAATTCTTCCTTATTTAGATATTCCTTTTCAACACGCCAGTCCGCGCATCTTAAAGTTGATGAAGCGACCAGCTCACAGTGAAAATACATTGGAACGTCTAAAATTATGGCGTGAAAAATGCCCAGAATTGGTCATTCGTTCAACATTTGTAGTTGGTTTCCCAGGTGAAACCGAAGAAGATTTCCAAATGTTGTTGGACTGGCTGCAAGAAGCCAAACTTGATCGCGTGGGTTGCTTTACCTATTCACCTGTAGAGGGTGCAACAGCAAACGATCTTCCAGATCATGTGCCTGAAGAGATTAAACAACAGCGCTATGAACGTTTTATGGAAGTTCAACAAGCGATTTCAGCTGAGAAACTTCAAAGCCGTATTGGTCAAACCATGACAGTATTGGTTGATGACTTGGAAGAAGAATTCCCAGTTGCTGTAGCACGTTCTTATGCAGATGCACCAGAAATTGATGGTAATGTCTTTGTTGAAGATATTGATAAGTCAGTGATCAAAGCAGGTGATTTATTAGAAGTCGAAATTACCGATGCAGATGAATATGATTTATTTGCAAAGTTAATCAAGATCAAATCAGCTTAAATGCATTACGTTTAGATTCAAAATTGAATGATCTAAAGATAAATAAAATTTTAAATAAATTGTAGATATGAGTATTGGAGTTTTGTGATGTTAGATTCTAAAAAGCCACGTTATGAGCGCATTTTGCTGAAACTTTCAGGTGAGGCGCTTGCAGGAAATAAAGACATGGGGATTGATGCTCCAGTCTTAGATCAAATGTCATTATCAATTGCGCATTTGGTCGGTTTAGGTGTGCAAGTCGGTATCGTCGTGGGTGGTGGTAACTTATATCGTGGTAGCCAGTTGCAAAAAGATGGTCTGGTTGGTCGTGTAACAGGTGACCAAATGGGTATGTTGGCAACTGTAATGAATGGTTTGGCATTACGTGATGCATTGGTGCGTCGTAATATCAAAACACGTTTAATGTCAGCGCTTCCGATCGGTGCTGTGGTTGAATCATATTCAAGCCGTGATGCAATTCGTCATTTAACGCAAGGCGAAGTATGTGTATTTGTAGCGGGTACAGGTAATCCATTCTTCACGACAGATACAGCTGCATGTTTACGTGGTATTGAAATCGAAGCAGACCTTATTTTAAAAGCAACTAAAGTTGATGGTGTCTACAATAAAGACCCAAGCAAATATGATGATGCTGTAAAATACGATACCTTAAGTTTCGATCAAGTTTTAGATGAGAAACTAGGTGTTATGGATTTAACTGCAATTTGCTTATGTCGTGACCACAATGTGCCATTGCAAGTTTTTGATATGAATAAGTCTGGTGCTTTGCTTTCTGTGGTTATGGGTGAAAAAGAGGGCACTCACGTTACCAATTAATCATTTGAATGAAAGTTATTTTAACCAAGTTCATTTGAATTAATGACGTGAGCTATAAAGCTCTTTATACTACTGCAATTTTACGTTATACACATTTAGATAAATAAGTAAGGAAGATCATATGATTAACGATCTTAAAAAAGACGCTGAAGACCGTATGAATAAATCACTCGAGTCTTTGGATCATGGTTTTGCAAAGGTTCGTACAGGTCGTGCGCATCCATCAATCCTTAACGGTGTTATGGTTCCTTACTATGGTTCTGACGTACCATTAAACCAAGTTGCAAACGTAGGTGTTGAAGATTCACGTACTTTATTGGTTCAACCTTTTGAACGTAATATGGTGAGTGCAATTGATAAAGCCATTCGTGAGTCTGACTTAGGTTTGAACCCGATTACAGCTGATGCGATTCGTGTGCCGATGGCAGCTTTGACTGAAGAAACACGTAAAGACATGCAGAAAGTTGCACGTACTGAAGCTGAAAATGCCAAAGTTGCGATCCGTAATATTCGCCGTGATGTTTTGGGCGATATTAAGGCGTTATTGAAAGAAAAAGAAATTTCTGAAGATGATGAGCGTCGTGCAGGTGATGATATTCAAAAAATTACTGACAAATTTGTTGCTGAAGTTGAAAAACGTTTAGCTGCTAAAGAAGCTGAATTGATGAAGGTCTAAGATTTCTGATGACCACAACTGAAGACAATCATCTTCCAAAACATGTTGCCATCATTATGGATGGCAACAATCGTTTTGCAAAAAAGAAACAACTACAAAAAGGTGATGGGCACCGTGAAGGAAAAAATGTCCTTGATCCGATTGTAGAGCATTGCCGCAAAGTAGGCGTACGTGCATTAACTGTATTTGCATTTTCCAGTGAAAATTGGAATCGACCACAATACGAAGTTGATTTGTTAATGAAATTGTTGGAAGACACGATTCATGAACAAATTCCGCGTATGGTGAAGTTTGAGATTTCATTGAGATTTATTGGTGACCGTAGTCGGCTTTCTCTAGCGCTACGTGAATTAATGTTGCATGCAGAACAAATGACTGCTAAGTTCAGTAACATGACGTTAACAATTGCGATTAGTTATGGTGGTATGTGGGATATTGCCGATACTGCTCGTCGACTTGCGCAACAAGTTAAAGATCAACATATTGATGTGAATCAAATTAATACTGAATTATTTGCACAACAAATTAGTTTAGGGGATTTGCCAGCAGTGGATCTGTTGATTCGTACTGGTGGTGATTATCGATTATCTAACTTTTTGCTCTGGCAGGCAGCTTATGCTGAATTGTATTTCACAGATACCTTATGGCCTGAGTTTACTGTTCAAGAGTTAGATCATGCGTTCAATGTTTTTTCAGGTCGTGAGCGACGTTTTGGAAAAACCTCTGAACAACTTCAACAAGAACATATAGAGAATTTATAATGTTAGAGCGGATTATAACCGCATTGGTTTTGGTGGCAGTCGTCTTGAGTTGTATGTTTGCAACAAAGTCACCATATCCAATGATCGGGTTAATGATTGTCGCAGCTGGGGCAGCTGGTTATGAGTGGTTTAAACTCATGCCACATGAGTCTGAGGGCGTAAACAAAATCAAAGCTGCCGGCTTTGGTTTGATCACGGCTTTAGTTTCAGGTTTAGCATTGTATTATAATGATTTAGCACTCATTCTCTGGAGTGCTTCTATTTTGACATGGTTGTGTAGTCTTTATTGGGTAAAACAATATCCTGAATATGATGGTTGGTACAATGCCACTTTGTATATTGTGGGCTTGGTATTAATCAGTGCTGCGATTACTGCAGTTTTATATGTATGGAATCAATCGCCTTGGTGGTTGATGTATTTGTTCCTGTTGGTCTGGGGTGCAGATAGTGGTGCATATTTTGTTGGACGTAAATTTGGCAAAAGAAAACTTGCACCTGATGTAAGTCCAAACAAATCAATTGAAGGTTTGTTTGGGGGAATTGTGACAGTTGCAATTATTATTATTGCAGTTCAAGCAAGTTATCTCCATTTAACGCTTTCACAACATATCCTTTTTCTTGTTTTATCTATTGTGACAGTGTTTAGTTCAGTACTCGGTGATTTGTTTGAATCGATGATCAAACGCCGTGCTGGAATTAAAGATTCAGGTCGTATTCTACCAGGTCATGGTGGTGTACTTGATCGTATCGATTCATTACTTGCTGCAGCTCCAATTTTTGCAGCAGGCATGTATGTTTTAAAACTTATTGGTGTAGATTTATAGATGTCACAATCTGTTTGTATATTAGGTGTAACAGGGTCTATCGGGCGCAGTACTTTAAAAATTTTAGAACAGCATCCCGATCAATATTCAGTATTTGCAGTCACTGGATATAGTCGAATAAATGAACTCACTGAAATATGCAAACAGTATCGACCGAAATGCGTTGTTGTTCCATCACAAAAAGTGGATGAACTGCAACAATATTTTAAAGCTGAAAATATTCAAAATATCGAAATTTTAACCGATGAAGCAGGTTTAATTGCTGTTTCAGAACATCCTGAAGTGGATGTGGTGATGGCTGCGATCGTTGGGGCGGCAGGCTTATTGCCAACTTTGGCTGCGGTTAAAGCAGGTAAGCGTGTATTACTTGCCAATAAAGAAGCGCTGGTAATGTCTGGGGATTTGATGCTTCAAGCAGCAAAAGAGCACCAAGCGTTATTACTACCTGTCGACTCTGAACATAATGCAATTTTCCAATGTCTTCCTCAAAATTATTTACAAATCGAACGCCATGGTGAACCTCAACTAGGGGTGAAACAGGTGTTATTGACTGCTTCTGGTGGTCCTTTTTTGAATCATCGTTTAGATGAATTAAAAAATGTAACGCCTGTACAGGCGTGTAAGCACCCCAATTGGTCAATGGGGCGTAAAATTTCAGTTGATTCTGCGACTTTAATGAATAAAGGTCTAGAATTGATCGAAGCGTGTCATTTATTTTCAATTAAAGAACAATTTGTTACAGTCGTCGTTCATCCACAAAGTATTATTCATTCAATGGTTCAATATGTGGATGGTTCAACTTTGGCTCAAATGGGTAATCCTGATATGTGTACGCCGATTGCGCATGCACTTGCATGGCCTGAGCGTATCACTACACATGTGCCACCATTAGACTTATTTGTACATTCTCAGCTTGATTTTCAAGAACCCGATGTTGTGCGTTTCCCATCGCTTCGTTTAGCACGTAATGCAATGAAAGAAGGTGGTTTAGCACCTGCAATTCTGAATGCTGCCAATGAAATGGCTGTTGCCGCATTTTTAGCAGAAAGAATTGGATTTTTAGATATTCCTGAAGTGGTTGAACATAGCTTAAATCACGTTCAAAATGGTTCAGCAGACTCGATTGACACGATTTTGCAGACTGATCAACTTGCTCGACAAGTTGCTTCGCAACGTATTACCCAATTGGAAAGCTGATCATGAGTGTTCTATTTATCATTGTTGCTGCCATCTTTTTACTGGGCCCATTGATTGCAATTCATGAGTTTGGTCATTATTGGGTTGCTCGTAAACTGGGTGTCAAGGTCTTGGTTTATTCTATAGGCTTTGGACCAACATTACTAAAATGGACATCAAAGAAATCAGGTATCCAATACCAACTTTCAGCATTACCACTTGGTGGTTATGTTAAAATGTTGGATGAGCGTGAAGGCAATGTCAGTGCAGAAGATTTACAGTTTGCATTTAATCGTCAATCACCTTGGAAACGTATTGCCATTGTTGCAGCAGGACCCTTCATTAATCTCATTTTTGCGATTTTATTGTTTTGGATTTTATTTTTACCTGCGCAAGAACAGTTGAATACACGTGTTGGTGCGATTTTACCCAATACACCTGCAGCAACTGCTCAAATGCAAGTGGGTGATAAAATTGTTGCTATTGATGGCACTCAGGCAACGACTTGGGAAAAACTCAATTATGCCATTGTTGATCGTGTAGGAGAAACTGGACATATCGATGTTCAAGTGGAACGTGACGGTCAGGCAAAAAGCTTTGCATTGCCAATTCAAGCATTTTTAAAGGATCAAAGCCAATCACCTTTTGATGTTTTAGGTTTTACCCCTTATCGCCCACATATTCCTGCGACTGTGTATAAGTTGAGTGAAGATGGGGCTGCGATTCGTCAAGGTATGAAAGAAGGTGATCAAATTATTTCAATCAATCAAGTCAAAATGAAAGATTGGTTTGATGTGGTAGATGTGGTACAAAAATCACCTGAAAAGTTACTTAATGTTGATGTGTTGCGCCAAGGACAGCTTGTACATTTACAAGTCATGCCACAAGGCAAACGTGACAATATGGGCAACGTGACGGGAATGTTGGGGGTACAAGCTCAGACAAGTAAACTTTCGATTCCTGCGGAATATAAGCAAACGATTCAATATAATCCTGCTGAAGCATTTGTTGTTGCAGTTGAAAAAACTGGACAGCTTTCAGCCATGATTCTAAATTCTATTGTGAAAATGGTTCGCGGTTTGATTGGTTTGGATAACTTATCTGGTCCAATTACCATTGCTAAAGTTGCAGGTCAAAGTGCTGAAATGGGGTGGCAAACCTTTATTTCCTTTATGGCTTTGATGAGTGTAAGTTTGGGTATTTTAAATTTATTGCCAATCCCGATGTTAGATGGCGGTCATTTGGTTTATTACATAATTGAAGCAATTCGTGGTAAGCCTGTTTCTGAACAAATACAATTGGTTGGACTAAAAATTGGTATGGTATTGCTCGGAAGCATGATGCTTCTTGCGATATTTAATGATTTTATGCGTTTATAACGTAATAGCGGATTAACTTACTGGAAAATAATAGGCATGCAGCACTCACATTTATTTATGCCATTGGCGCTCGTTAGTGCTATGGCAGCTGTACAGCAAGTACAAGCGGCAGATGAGTTCATTGCTCGTGATATACGTGTCGATGGCTTGGTTCGTTTAACGCAACAAAATGTTCTTGCACTTTTACCAATAAATAGTGGTGACCGTGTCAATGATGCTGCGATTGCGGATTCGATTCGCGCATTGTATGCCTCAAATCTATTTGATGATATTCAAGCATCTAACCAAGATGGAGTTTTGGTTTTTAAGGTGATTGAGCGTCCAGTCATTTCAAAAATTAATTTCAAAGGCAATAAGCTGATTCCAAAAGAAGCTTTGGAAGATGGTTTAAAGAAAATGGGATTGGCTGAGGGTGAAGTTCTCAAAAAATCTTCATTACAAACGCTAGAGACCGAGCTTGAGCAACAATATGCTCAACAAGGTCGTTACGATGCAAATATTAAAGTAGACCAAGTTGCACAGCCGAATAACCGTGTAGAGTTAAATGTTAACTTTAATGAAGGTAAGTCTGCGAAAGTATTTGATATTAACGTAATTGGTAATACTGTTTTTTCTGATGATGACATTAAACAGGCTTTTGCTGTTAAAGAAAGTGGCTGGTTGTCAGTACTTTCACGTAATGACCGTTATGCACGTGAAAAGATGTCTGCAAGTTTAGAATCATTACGCGCATTGTATCTGAATAAAGGTTATATCAACTTTGATGTGAATAGCTCAAATCTAAATTTGAGTGAAGATAAAAAGCATATCTTTATTGAAGTTTCCGTAAATGAAGGTGAGCAATTTAAATTTGGCGAGTCGAAATTCCTTGGTGATGCACTGTATAAACCAGATGAATTAAAAGCACTGCAAATTTATAAAGATGGTTCAACCTATTCTCAAGAAAAAGTGAATGCCGTTAAGCAATTACTTTTACGTAAATACGGTAATGCGGGCTATTACTACGCTGAAGTGAATGTTGTTCCTGAAATTAATAATGAAACACATATTGTGGATCTTAATTATTATATCAATCCGGGTCAGCAAGTAACTGTACGTCGTATTAACTTTAAAGGTAATACAAAGACTGCTGATGAGGTTTTACGTCGTGAAATGCGTCAAATGGAAGGCGCATTGGCAAGTAATGAAAAGATTGATTTGTCAAAAGTACGTTTAGAGCGTACAGGTTTCTTTAGTAAAGTCGATATTAAACCTACGCGTGTTCCAAATACGCCAGATCAAATGGATTTGGATATCACTGTAGAAGAGCAACATTCAGGTACCAGTACTTTGGCTGTGGGTTATTCGCAAAGTGGTGGTATTACATTCCAAGCTGGTTTGAGTCAAACTAACTTTATGGGAACGGGTAATCGTGTTGCGATCGATTTATCACGTTCTGAAACCCAAGATTATTATAACTTAAGTGTTACAGACCCGTACTTCACTATTGATGGTGTAAGTCGTGGTTATAATATGTACTACCGTAAAACTAAGCTAAATGATGACTATAACGTCAATAACTATGTAACAGATAGTATTGGTGGTGGGATTACTTTTGGTTATCCAATCGATGAAAATCAAAACATTAGTGCGGGTTTAAATATTGATCAAACTAAAGTAACGACGGGTGCTTATGTATCAACTTATGTTCGCGATTATTTATTAGCGAATGGTGGTAAATCAACTCATACTAGTTCATATTGTCCGACAGATGATAAAGGTCAAAGTCAATTAGAGGAGATTACTGAGAAAGATCCAACAACTGGTAAAGATGTCGTTACGGGAACAAAGTGTAAAGTTCCTGAAGAGACTTATAAGGATGCCTTTGAAGGTAAATATCTTACTTATAATTTAAATCTAGGCTGGTCATATAATACCTTGAACCGTCCGATGTTCCCAACTAAGGGGACTTCACATCGTGTTAATGCCGAGATTGCGTTACCTGGCAGTGATGTTGAATATCAAAAAGTCACTTATGATGCGCAAACATACTTCCCATTGGGGCATGATTTTGTTTGGCGTGGTTATGGAAAGTTAGGTTATGGTAATGATTTGCCATTCTATAAAAACTTTTATGCGGGTGGTTTTGGATCTGTACGTGGTTATGACAACAGTACCTTGGGTCCGCGTTACCCAGGTGTGACCTATAATGAGCGTAAAACTAAAGATTATGATCCAGAAGAAGTGGGTGGTAATGCGCTGATTCAATTTGGTACTGAATTAGCCTTACCTGTTCCATTCAAAGGGGATTGGGCACGTCAAATTCGTCCTGTGATTTTTGCAGAAGGTGCTCAAGTTTTTGATACGAACTGTAGTACAGCGACTGGTGATCTTTATTTAGATGGTTCTAAAACCCCAACGGATGCTAAACAGTACTGTAAAGACAATTACGACTTTGATTTCAACAATATGCGCTATAGTGTCGGTGTAGGTTTTACATGGATTACGATGATTGGTCCACTTTCACTCAGTTATGCATATCCATTGAATGATAAGCAAGGTGATGAAACCAAAAACATCCAATTCGAGATTGGTCGTACTTTCTAAGTGCGATCTCTTATTTATAGTGAATATGAACAAGGAATATGTATGAAAACAATGAAAATGGCAGTTTTAGGCTTAGGTCTAGGTTTTGCAGGTTTAGTTCAAGCTGCAGGTTTTGGTGTGGTTGACTTAGAGAAAGTGGTTGAAAGTAGTACTTACTTAAAACAGCAAAATGCGAGCTTAGAACAGTCTGTTAAACCTCAAACGACTAAGCTTGAACAAATTACCAAAGATATTGAAGCTTTAAAACAGAAGGCTCAAGCTCAAGGTGCGAATGTGCAGCAAATCAATGCACAATACCAAGCAAAAGTGAATGAGTTTCAAACCATTCAACAAGGCGTGCAAACTAAAGTGCAAACTACAATTCAAAACACCAATGCAACTTTTGAGACGCGTGTGAAGCAAGCTGCTGAACAATTACGCCAAGAAGCAGGTTTAGACTTTGTTTTGAATAAAAATTCAGCACTTGCTTATGACGCAAAGAATGATTTAACTGCTAAAATGATCCAAAAGGTTAATGCAATTAAATAATCAATGAGATCACATCGTTATAAACTCGATGAATTAGCTCAACTTGTTCAAGGTGAGTTAATTGGTCAATCTGATCTTGTTCTAAATGGTCTTGCCAGTTTAGAACAAGCTCAGCCAAATCATATTGCTTTTGTGAATGGCGATAAATATTTAAATGAAGCTTTAAACTCGAAAGCAGGGGCATTAATTGTCACCGCGGAGTTGAAAAATCAGTTGACAACACATCATAATTTTATCGTCGTTGCTAATCCATATCTTGCTTTCGCAATTTTAACTCATGTATTTGAAACTAAAGTTTTAAAACGTGGTATTGAAAGTACTGCGCAAATCTCCCCATCTGCGATTATTGCTGATGATGCTTATATCGGTCATTATGTCGTGATTGGTGATGATTGCGTAATTGGGGTAAATACCATTATTCAATCTAATACACGTATAGATGATGGTGTTGAAATTGGTAAAGATTGCTTTATTGATTCGCAAGTCACGATTACGGGTCAAACGAAAATTGCTGATCGTGTACGCATTCACTCAAATACTGCGATTGGTGGCGAAGGTTTTGGTTTTGCACCTTACCAAGGGAAGTGGAATCGTATTGCGCAATTAGGTTCTGTCCGAATTGGAAATGATGTCCGAATCGGCTCAAATTGTAGTATTGATCGTGGTGCTTTAGATGACACAATTCTGCATGATGGTGTAATTATTGATAACCTTGTGCAAATCGCACATAACGTACAGATTGGTGAGAATACAGCCATTGCTGCGAAGTGTGGTATTGCAGGAAGTACGACGATTGGCAAAAACTGCATTCTTGCGGGTGCTGTAGGTGTGGTTGGTCACATTAATATCACAGATAATGTAACAATTACTGGAATGTCAATGGTGACAAAAAATATTTCTGAAGCTGGTTCTTATTCATCTGGAACAGGGCAATTTGAAACAAACCATTGGAAAAGAACAGTTGTTCGTCTGAGACAATTAGCAGATGTGCCATTGACCAAATTGGTGAAACAAATAGATCATATGCAGGCTCAATTAGAGTCCATTGAATCAACTTTAAAGTCGCGTAAATAATTATGACTGAATCTAAATCTTTACCTTTTACGGTTCCTGAATTACCCATGCAAACTCAAACGATTCGTGAGTATCTTCCGCATCGTTATCCGTTTTTGCTCGTTGACCGTGTAACAGAAGTTTCAGAAAACGGGATTGTAGGTTACAAGAACGTTTCAATTAATGAAGAGTTTATGCAAGGTCATTTTCCTGGTTATCCAATTATGCCAGGTGTTTTGATTGTGGAAGCAATGGCGCAAATTTCAGGTGTACTTGGTTTTATCATGAATAATGAAAAACCAAGACCTGGTTCTTTATTCTTATTTGCTGGCGCAGAAAAAATTCGATTTAAAAAACAAGTCGTACCAGGTGATCAACTCGTGTTAAAATCTGAATTACTTATGCAAAAACGTGGCATTTACAAATATTTATGTACTGCCAGTGTTGACGGCGTGGTAGCAGCAACCGCTGAAATTATCATTTCTCATCAGAAATTAGAGCAGGCATGAGCAGTAACGAATTAATACACCCAACAGCGATTATTGACTCTTCTGCGGTAATCGCACCCGATGTCCAAATAGGACCTTATTGCATTATTGGTCCTCAAGTGACGATTGATGCTGGCACTAAACTCCATTCGCATGTTGTGATTGGTGGTTTTACTCGAATTGGAAAAAATAATGAAATTTTCCAGTTTGCCAGTGTGGGTGAAGTTTGCCAAGATTTAAAATATCAAGGCGAAGAAACTTGGTTGGAAATCGGCGATAACAATAAAATTCGTGAACATTGCAGTTTACATCGTGGTACGGTGCAGGATAAAGGAATTACCAAGCTAGGTAGTAATAACCTATTGATGGTCAATACTCATGTTGCGCATGATTGTATTATTGGAAACAATAATATATTTGCAAATAATGTCGGTATTGCGGGTCATGTCCACATTGGTGATTTTGTTATTGTTGGTGGAAATTCTGGTATTCATCAATTCTGTAAGATTGACTCTTATAGCATGATTGGTGGAGCTTCATTGATTCTTAAAGACGTTCCTGCGTATGTGATGGTATCAGGTAATCCTGCACATGCCTTTGGTATGAATGTTGAAGGAATGCGTCGTAAAGGTTGGTCTAAGAATGTGATTCAAGGCTTAAGAGAGTCATTTAAACTAATCTATAAAGAAGGTTTAACGACTGAGCAAGCCATTGAGCGTATTCGCCAAGATATTTTACCTGAGGTTGAAGAAGCACAATTGCTGATTGATTCTGTATTAGAATCTAAACGTGGTATAGTTCGTTAAGCTTATTGATTTCTATATTTTTTTATAAAAAATGCCTCATTGATTGAGGCATTTTTTATGGCAATTCATAATGGGTTGTACGTCAATTAACTCTTTTTAAAATAACCTGCTTCTTCAGATTTCGGATAGGTATTTAAAAGTTTGGTTTTATAGACATTCGCTGCTTGTGTGTTTTTATTTACATCTTTGGCAATGCTATAAAGCTGATATAAAGCGCGTGAAGCTTTGGAAGAGTTTGGGAACTTTGACGCAACTGTTTCATAATTTTTCTTTGCTTCATTATAGTTCGCAGGTTCAATCGCGAGATTGAATTCTGCTAACCAAAAGTGCGCATTGCCTGTATAGATGCTGTTTGGGTAGTTTTTAATAAAATTTTGCATTGGTGCAATGGCTTGTTTCGCACCACCTTTTTTATACGCATCTAAGGCAATGGTATAAGCTGCTTTTTCAAGGGCGATTGGATCACTGGTATTGGTGTTGTTTTCGGCTGTAGCTGTCGTGTTTTGCTTCTGTGTGGTTGTATTGTTGATAGGCTTTGCGGGTACGACAGCAGCTGTATTGTTATCTGCCGAGGTAGCATTTGCTGATGAGGTGTTTTCAGCTGGGGCTTCAGTTTGCTCTGTATTTTCAGGTTCTAGTTTTTGGTTTAATAATTCAAGGCGTTGATCTAAGTCGGTGTAGCGATTAGTAAGTTCTTTTGTGAGTTGGTCTATTGCATGATCTTGCTCTTCAATCTTGCCACGCAATTCACGGATTTGATTTTCTAGTTGTTGGTTTTTTTGCATCAGATCCCAGTTCATATTACCCGCAATTGGTGAGGCTGAATTTGTAATATTATTGGCTGATGTCGAGCTATCACTTAGACCACGAGATTCTATTGGAATTGCATATAAGGTTGCAGAGCTGAGTAGTGCAATAGAAAATAGGGCATGCTTTTTTAGCATCATTTTAAATCCATTAAAGTCAAAATTTTTCAAATCGTAGAATTACGTATTGAAAATCAATAATTGCTCTCATTAAAAACGGCTAGGGAATGAATTGCAAGACGCATTTACAATCTTGAGATAATTTTCATTCAATTATGAAGATTTCTGTAAATTATTTGCTGATAGCCAACTCATTTATATCGTTATAATGGTTTGAAATTGTATGTTTAAAAGCCATTTATAAGTATTTTGATTGTGAAATAAGCAAACGAATGAATAACTTGTGAAAAAGACAATGTTTGGCTTGAAAGAAAATAAAAAATCTCTATACTCTGTTCTTGCAATGGTAGCCCTGCTGGTGGCTTCGCAATTGTACTCTGAAAACCCCGCCAGGACCGGAAGGTAGCAACGGTATCAGAATTACGATGTGCCGAGGTTTTGCTAGTAGGGTTGCCACCAGTTTTAAAAATTATAATATAGTGTTTTATTTCAACATTCTCTAATTCATTTCTGCTTAAACAATCTCTAAAAATTTAATTTTAAATTATTCATCAAACTTTTGATCATTCATCTGTCTTTTTCGAAATTGCTTTCATGATCGCATCCATTTCAAAACCACGATATTGTAAAAAGCGAATTTGTTTGGCTTTGATTTTCGGATCTTTGCTGACGTCAGTACCATATTTTTTAACTTTGAGTTGGTAGGCCTGCTCATACCAATCAATTTCAGCAATATCTTCCTTGACCAGCTCTTTATCTAAATATTTGGCACGAAGGGCGAGTTTGATCCGATTTGGCCCTTTGCCTTTACGCACTTGGCTTCGTACGGTCATTTCAGCCACACGTTGATCACTTTGGTAATGATTAGCAGAAAGTTCTTCAACTAAAGTCAGGACTTCATCGCGATCTTGCGCCCAAGTGGCTAATTTCTCGATTAAATCTGCCTTTGAGTATTCTTTACGCGCCAGTACTGCAAATGCATAGGAACGTAAGCGCGTACCTGTCAGCCCTTTGGGTTTAGGCGCAAGATCTTGTTCGGCGTTAAATGCATTGTCATCTTGTGCATTAAAATCATTTTCAAACCGCTGTTCAGCATAGAGTTGAGCGCTTTGTTCTGCACCGTTTTCTATGTTGTGATCAAGTTTTTGATTCACGTATTTAGAATGACGATCTGATTCAGTAGAGGATTCGCCAAATTGCTGTTTTAATTTTTCATAATCTAACATTTTGGGAAATTTAGCTTGGCTCATAATCACTTAACATGGTGCATGGATTGGTAAAGTAGTTTTTTAGTTTAGCCTGAATCTATTTATTTAACAGTGTAAATGCTGTACGGATGAGCATTATTTATTGGATTGGTTTGCCAATACTATCGGTCGCAATATTTTCAATGATTTGGATGGTTTTAGGTCTTAAATATCGTGGTGCATGATCACTGATCCAATCATGTAATTCGGCGATTTCTATTGGTGATTTACAGATAATATTGACAGCCAAACATTGCCCAAGTTCGTGATTAGAAATAGCATAAGCTTGGGCATATTGAATGGCTGAATGTTGATAGAGAATATTTTCTAAATCAATTGGGTAGACATTAATTCCACCACAAATCAGCATGTCATCTTGACGACCTTTTAAATAGAAATAACCGTGCTGATCGTACATGGCTAAATCACCACAATGCATCCATCGATTAGGTTGAATTGACCATGCGCATTTTGTCCAAAGCGTTCCAATTTGCTCAGGTGCTAAAATATTTCCATCATGATCCGTAATTTTGACTTCGACACCTTTGATGGCTTTGCCGATACTTTCGGGATGACTTTTTAGGTCATCAGGTGTGGCGAAAAGATTAATCCCAGTTTCTGAACTGCCGTAGAGATTAAATAGCTGAATATTAGAATATTCTTTCACGAGTTGTAGGATGAGATGGCGACTCAATGGTGCACTGCCTGAAATGATATATTTGACAGGTTTTAAAGGTGCATTGGACGCCAGTAGGCGATATAAAATCGTGGGAACTAAATTCAAACTGTCAATTTGGTGTTGTTCGATCAGTTGACTGGCTGTTTCAGCATTGAAACGTTGCTGTAAAATGACCGTTTTATTAAAGCTGAAAGCCATTAAGCTTGCGGTCAAACCCGCTGCATGGCAAATCGGTGTCATTACAAATATTTTCTGAATCTGTAAAAACTTTAATTTTCTTAATAACAAATCTAACAAAGGCAAACTTTGTAATGGATCGGATTTACGTGTTGCAACTTTAGGCACACCTGTTGAACCTGATGAGCAGACACTAATTTTTGCAAAATAATGGTTTTTAATCTTGCTGATGGATGTGTCAATATTTTCAAGTTTTGAGGGGATGGTAGTATAGAGTTGCACATTGAGTCGGTCTATATCTTCCTTATTTCCGATCAAATACAGTTGTTTCTGTTCAATCAGTGTTTGCAGTTTATCTGCAACTAAATTTGGATTGAGAATAATAATGTCTTTACCTAAGCGACTGAGTGCAAATAAAGACGCAAGTCCATCTAAGTCTTGCTGTAGCAATAGTCCAATTTGTTGTGGGAGCAATTGACTATTTTCTGGTGAATTCCAGAGATGAATCAGTTGATCGGTTCTTTGTTTGAGTGCGCTACAAGGAATGCTTTGATCATCAATAATAAAAGCAATCTTATCTTTCTGAATCCGTGTCAATGCATCTAAAAGGCTATATAAATGAATACCATGCTTGATACAACTCAGACATAGACTGAGCAGCCATTTAATCCAGAATATCCATTTCATAGACATCAAGCTTTGCATTAGTTTTGCTTCCGTTTAAGCCAGTGTAGGTAAAAATAATAAATTGGCGTAGCAAAGATTTTACTTAATACACTTGCAAAGGGAAGCCACCAAGGTTGCCATTGTCTTTTATGGGAAATAGCACCTGAAAGCACCGCTTGAGCTGCAACTTGAACTTGCATTGCTGGCATTTGATTATATTGCTTGGTTGGTTCGATCATACGTGTTCGTACCAACGGTAGGTAAATCAAACTGGCGCTTACACCATAAACTGCAAGCTCTGGCTGAATGGATAGAATCCATTGTTGCATCGCGGTTTTAGACGCTTGGTAATTTGACCATAGTGGTGGGGCAAATAACTTGGCATTGATGGTGGATACAATCACGACTTTACCTTGCGCCTTTTTAAGATCCGGCAGTAATAGGCGTGTTAACTGAGCAGGGTTGATGTAGTTGATATGAATCGTTCGATCAATGTCTTGTGGGCGATCTAAGCTTTCCCAAACTGAGCGTTGAATTGATTTTCCAGCATTATGAATCAGAATATTCACCTGAATATTTTTGGCTTTTAAGTGTTGAAAAATGTCTTCAGCAGCAGTGGGTTGATAAAGGTCAGCACTGATGATTTCAATCTGACATTGTCCTTGTTGTGTAAGTTGTTTTTGTAAAGTTGTCAGTTTATCGGTACTTCGTGCGACTAGAACCAGTTGACATTGAATTGGTGCTAAATGAGTCGCACATGCTTCACCGATACCATAGCTTGCACCCGTAATCAGAATGGTTTTATTTTCAAAATGCTGTTTTAAAGTTGCTGTTGAAAGCGACGGTGCTTGAAAGAATAGTGATTCACAAAGTCGTTTTAATATTTTTTGCATAATGATTCAATTTAAGGTGATTCGGTTGTTGTTATTGCAGGTATTTGAAATTCAGTTATTAGACTTCTTGCTAAAGTTAGTTTCGGCAAGGTCTGAATCAATATTAAATGTTTCCTCTCTTGCGCCATACATGGCTAAAGGAGAGGGTTAGGGAGAGGTTTTCTATTTAAGATCCCTCATCCTAACCTTCTCCCAAAGGGAGAAGGGACTTTCAATATTAATTTCATACCCATTAGTAATTGATTTTTGGCTTTTATGATAGGTTCTAAAGATGTTATTCAAGCTTAACTATACAATAAAAGAAACATTCAGAAATAAAAAACACCCCGAAAGGCGTTTTATGGAACTCTAATTTTTTAGACGCTCAATTTATAAAATTAAACATCTAAAAACTCAGGTTCTTCTTCATCTTTTTCTTCAGTCACAACAGCAGTTGTTAATAGTTTTTCACGAATCATGCGGTCAAGATCATTTGCCAATTGAGGATTTTCCTCTAAGTGACGAATCACATTGTTTTTACCTTGACCAATTTTATCGCCATTATAAGAATACCAAGCGCCTGCTTTGTGAACCAATTCTTGTGCAACCGCAAGATCAACCAATTCACCAAGATGGTTAACACCTTTACCATACATGATTTGGAATAGAGCTTCTTTAAACGGAGGTGCCATTTTGTTCTTCACAACTTTGACACGTGTTTCAGAACCGACGATTTCATCGCCTTCTTTAACTTGACCGATACGACGAATATCAAGACGCACAGAAGCGTAGAATTTCAATGCGTTACCACCAGTTGTGGTTTCTGGGCTACCAAACATCACACCAATCTTCATACGGATTTGGTTAATGAAGATCACCATACAGTTTGAACGCTTGGCATTACCTGTAATTTTACGCAATGCTTGGCTCATCAAACGCGCTTGTAAGCCCATGTGCGAGTCGCCCATTTCGCCTTCAATTTCAGCTTTAGGGGTCAAAGCTGCAACAGAATCGACAACGATCATATCAATCGCACCTGAACGAACCAGCATGTCAGCGATTTCAAGCGCTTGCTCACCATGGTCAGGCTGTGATACCAAAAGATTGTCAATATCTACGCCTAGTTTACGTGCATATTGTGGATCTAAAGCATGTTCAGCATCGATAAAGGCACAAGTTCCACCTGCTTTTTGGCATTGCGCAATGGCTTGTAAAGTCATTGTGGTTTTACCAGAAGATTCAGGGCCGTAAATTTCAACGATACGACCTTTCGGTAAACCGCCAATACCAAGTGCGATATCCAGTGTTAAAGAACCTGTAGATACAGCTTCAACGGCTTGAACAGTGTTGTCACCCAAACGCATGACTGTATTTTTACCAAATTGTTTTTCAATTTGGCTTAGGGCAGCATTGAGTGCCTTGCTTTTGTTATCATCCATCTCGTAAACCTCAAAAACGATGTGCTTCACTTATCTTTTCAGTGACTAATATCTTAAGTGGATGTGATTAAATTAGATCTTTCGTCCACGGCAGTTATAGTGACAGAAAACAAAAAACGGTTCTATATTAAAAGAAGTTAAAAAAACATTTGTACGACATAATGTGTCGCGCTTAACCTAAACCAATTTAGTCATCATCATAAGACCAAGTTTGGTCAAATTGTTGATCATTTTCTTGTTTAAATTTACTGATATCTCGTCGATCTTTTTTACTTGGTCGATGATCAGGTCGGGCAAGATTATGCAATTTTCTTTGGGTGGAAATCAACTCTCGACGTGCAACACTGACTTCAGTTTCTTCATAAAGTTGTTGCGCAATCGGCGCACCACCACGAACCGCTGAAAGCGCTTTAATCACCACGGTTTTACGATCAAAACCTTGCTGAATGGTCAGTTCCATTCCCACTCTAATTTCTCTAGAGACTTTAACACGTTCATTATTGTGATGAACCTTACCGCCTTCAATTGCAGCTTTGGCAATCGAACGGGTTTTAAAAAAGCGTGCAGCCCAAAGCCATTTGTCTACACGCATTGATTCAACGATAGGTTTTTCAAGCTGTTTTGACATCGACATCCTTATTTTGAATTTTCTCTAATAATGGTAAAAGTTCAGTTAAGTGATTGATTGCAGGATATTCTAACTCTAAAGCATGACGTGCAGCGCGTCCACTTGATGGTTGGGCAATTGTCACTAAATGTTGAATCCCAAAATTTTCAGCGCCTTTGAGCACTGGCGCGGTATCGTCGACTAAGCATGCATATTGTGGGTCAAAAGGGTGTTTCTCTTGTAGAATTTGCCAAAACTCAACAAATTCTTTGGAATATCCAATTTCTTCACTACTGATCATCACTTCAAAATAAGGGCTGAGATCAATATTTTCAAGTTTAAGTTTTAAACCTGCTTGATCTGCATTTGTGAGCAACCAACAACGATAACCTTGTGTTTTTAATTCTTTGAGTAGTTCAAAGCATCCGACTCTCGGTGCAATTTTATCTTGATAATCGTATTGCAGTTTTAAAACATCCACACCGACTTTTTCTGTCCAGTATTTTGAAGAATACCAGCACAGGGTGTGATTGTGTTGTTGATAGAATGCTTTTAAGGTTGCTTGACTTTGTTCGAGTGAGCATTGATGTGTTGCTGCATGGCGTTCTGGCAGTTTGGTGTTCCAAATCAGATCATCAAAAGCTAAATCGAGCAGTGTGCCGTCCATGTCAAACATCACAATAGGTTTCATATTATTCAACTTTCAAGTGCATTTAAATCAAGGCTTAGTATAGTGAATTGCTCAGGTATTGGGTAGTTTTATGCTGACCTTAAGATCATACTCATACTTTTGCATAACATATTAGACTTCATGCGAATGTTAGTTTCGGCAAGTTTTGAATCAATATTGAATGTTCCCTCTCCTTTAAGGATGAGAAACATCGTTTCGCAAGTGGGAGAGGTTTTTTTAAAGCCCTCATCCTAGCCTTCTTCCAAAGGGAGAAGGAACTTTCTGTATTCTTTTGAATATGCTTTGAACTAAAAAATCGATTTGCGTAGAGGTCTTTTGTAAATATTCAAATTCATGCATTTAACATAAAAAAATGCTAGGCTTGAGCATAAATCAGACTTCATTTAGGTCAGACCTGATGTTTATTACTACCCAAGCGCCACAAGATGAACAAATTTTAAAATTGGTGCCGATTTTGGCACATGCAAGTCAAATCCTACTTGAAGAATACCAAAATTATTGCGATGGAAATGCCTTCAAAATTGATGAGAAAGATGACCATTCTCCAGTGACGCAAGCTGATCTACGTGTTAATAGTTACTTGCTCAAACAACTGGCTGAAATTACCCCGAACATTCCTGTACTGTCTGAAGAAAGTGATAATTCGAATCGTCATGAATGGCAAACTTGTTGGATGCTAGATCCATTGGATGGTACGAAAGAATTTATTCATGAGCGTGATGAATTCACCATTAACCTGAGTTTGATTCAAGAACATCAAACTATACTTTCGATTATCGCTGTACCGACAGAACAAGTCATGTATATCGGTTATCTGACTGAATTACCTTATAAATATTCATTTACCCAGAATACTTGGGAACGCTATTGTAAGTTTAAAGATGTAGAGCGAGATGCAATTCAAGTTGGCTTAAGCCACAGCAGTAAGAATCCAAAATATCAGCAATATATTGATTTTATAGAACAAGAATCACCTGTGATTCGTCGTGAAGCAGGCAGTGCATATAAGTTTTGTATGATGCTTGAGGGCGAAATTGACATTTACCCGCGTTTTCACCCAACCTCAGAATGGGATACCAGTGCAGGGCAAGGGTTGTTAGAAAGTATCGGTGGTGGTTTACTGAGTTTAGGTGCTGTGCCATTCACATACAATCAGCGAGATACTTTGTTAAATGAAGGCTTTATTGCCTATAGAAATCAAGAGAATAAACAAATTGCTTTAGAAGCCTTATCTAATGTTAGCCTTTAGTGCGATAAGCATATCAATTTTATAGCAATTGGAATCAATTTAGATTAGATTGAGGCTTTCGCTCCTTATGTTATAGTGGAGCAAGTCACAAAAAGAGTTATGAGTTGTTATGGCTTTAGATTTATTGCCGAAAAGCATGCTGAAAGCAATCGATTTATTGCCTGATGCAAAAACACCTGTCACGTTATTTACTCGTCATTCGATTCGTGAAATGGTGAGTGGGCAGGGCTTGGCTGGCTATGACTTACAATTGACGATGCAAGGTCGTGATTTGGCTCAAGCTTGGGGCTCTTATCTAATTGATAATACAGACCGTGTGATTCAGCACTGTATTTCTAGCCCGATTCAACGTTGTGTCGATACGGCTGCTTTGATGATTCAAGGTGCGGATTACATCTCACCTGAAAATAATACCCATCATATTGAAATTGTGGAAAAAGGGCTGCTTGTAGAGCCTGGTAGTTTTGTTCTAGACATTAAACAAGCTGCACCATTTTTTCGAGAGCAAGGTGCATTAGGTTTTATCAATAGTTTTGTGAATAATGCTTTGCCTGGAATGAAGCACCCAATTAATGGTGTGGTTGATGTATTGGAATTGATTTATGACACACATCCAACCAATGTTAATGGAATCAGCTTGGCTGTCAGTCATGACACCATTCTCGCAGCAATTATTGCGGTGATTTCAAAGCGTACTCATATTGATCAAACAGATTGGCCTGAAATGATGGAAGGCTTGTTTGTATGGTTTGAGGGCGACAGTTTTGAAGATAGCCAGTTAAAATGGATTTGGCGTGGTCAGTTAGGACATTTATCAATTCGTGAGTTTCGACAATAAATCGCGAAATTCAACTATAAAAATACTTATTTCTAAAAGGAAGATCTATGTAAATGGGTCTTCTTTTTTATGCGCATTTTAAAAATAATAAATATGAAAATATAAGTTCTTATTCTGCTTTTAATCATAATTTCAGAAAATAATTCTCTGACCTAAATAAAAATGAAAATACTTAATTTTAGGTATTGTGTTATCTTAAAATGTTGAAAATAAATTAATTTTTAACTGAATCTCAAAAATTAAAAATAGAGATAAAGCGTTATAAATATAGGTAGGATATGTGATGCAATTAAGGTTTAAGTACTTAACCGTTTGTACGCTTTCAGCGATGTTAATCGCATGTGGAGGCGGGGGAAGTGAAGGTTATTATGAAGCAGATAAACCTTCGAAAGTACCAGAAAATCCAGGAAATGGAACCAATGAGCTTCCTGGAGATGGTTCAGATAGTTCTACTGGTGACGGTTCGTCAAGTAGTGGTTCAGGAGGCTCTACTGGTGGAGGTTCATCAGATAATGGCTCAGGTGACTCCACTGGTGGTGATTCGTCGGGGAATGGTTCAGGTAGTTCAAATGAAAAGCCAGATACCAGTATTCCAAGCACGCCAATTGGTCCGAGTACACCAGTTCAGCCAGATACGAGCATTCCAAGTACACCAATTGGACCAAGTACGCCAGTTCAGCCAGATACCAGCATTCCAAGTACACCAATTGGCCCGAGTACACCAGTTCAACCAGATACCAGTATTCCAAGTACGCCAATTGGACCAAGTACACCAATTCAGCCAGATACCAGTATTCCAAGTACGCCAATTGGACCAAGTACACCAATTCAGCCAGATACCAGTATTCCAAGTACGCCAATTGGCCCGAGTACACCAATTTCAAAATATCCTGAGCCTAAGAAGGATGTTGCTGAAAAAACTTTGCTTGGCTTTTACGATTTTAATGCACAGGGTGGAAATCGTTTATTGCGTAATGACTTAATTGGTAGTTTTAATGCAATGGTGCAATTTGCACAAAGTCACGTAGTTAATCCCAAAAATAATGAACAGGATAAAATGCCACGTTTAACCTCGGAAAAGGAGGCTTTACTTTTGGTGACACCTCATCCAGCAATGGGGGATTTGGATCAATTACAAGTAGAGATTTATCAAGGGAATCGGCTTGTCCGGACTGCTAAGTTGAAGGAACCCTCCCGTATAGCTGTTTCGGATCAATCGAATAATGACAGTCGACCACGAGTATCTTATTCAAAACAAGCATGGAGCCTAGCTTTAACTTGGGAAGAAGTGAAAGCAGGTTTGTCGATCAAAGTCGTTGATCCTGAGCATCAACGCAGTGGAACATTAGGTGAGGCAGACATTGACTTTGCAGCACCAGGTGAGTTGGTCGTGCAAAGTATTCGTTTAGGCTTGTTGACCAAAGCACCACAGTCAAGTGGACACTATATGTTGCTTGAGCCTGAAAAAGCGGGCACAGATTATTTTCAAACCATCCCTGCTGCACGAATGATTGTGAGCAAATACGATGAAATGAAATTAGATCGGGTCATGGTGGCCAATGGTACGATTTATGATTCTGTCAGTGTGACGGATGGTGGTGTCTATAGCGGTGATATGCGTGAAAACACTGCTAAATCAACATTTAGTACAGGTATTAACCTTGCAAATTGGGGGGTAACAAGCTCATCTATGCAGAGTCAAGATCAACCACAAGTGACTCAAAGTGTAGTGATTCATCATGCACGTGGTAAATATGCCAATGGTGAATCAAACCACGGGCTAAGTGGTGGTAATGGTATTTTGACATTGATTGATTCTATTGGAAATGAATTTAGTCATGAAATTGGACACCATTACGGGCTTGGGCATTATCCAGGTCAATCGGGGAGTAATTACTTCTGGGCTGCACATCATGCGGACAGTGGTTGGGGGTATATCGCATATCGTAACAAAATGCGTGGCAATCTTAACTGGGGCAATACCAACCTAGGTGATGGTAGCAATGGTGTACCAAATTTCCAAAACCTTTATGCTTATGGTTGGGATGCGATGTCAGGGGGGGCTTCTGCAAGTAGCATTTCTAAGTACACACATTATACTGGATATAGCGCATGGCTGAAAATTCAACCTGCATTTGATAAATATGTTTGGGATAAGGATTCAAATACAGGCTATAAAAAATGGAATTCTACCACTCGTACAATGGAAAATGCCCAACCAAAAGTGCCACAGTCAGGCTATGTTTGGTACAACAGCCAAGATGGAAACTTTTTAAAACCACGTTTGTTCAGTGTGCCAGTTTATACGATTTTGGGTGGTTATGATCCTGTACAACAAGTTGGAATTGTTTATCCAGCAGCACGTGGAAACTGGGGTAATGTATTTAATTTACCACAAGCCAATACCAATAGCACAGCTGCAAATTGCTGGCTGAATGTTCAATATTCAGGACGTCCTGCTGAAAATATTGCTCTTTCTCCAAATCGTATGACGGGTAAAGACGCGGGTAATGCCAATAAGTTTCACATTAATTTGGCACAAGAAGACCAACCTAGACATGTCAACTTATACTGTCAAAAAGAAGGTGAGCAGGCAATTCAATTGTCCAACATTGATATTCCTATCAATGATGTACCAATGAACCCTTTTGTTGAAATTGGTCGTGAAAAGGGTTATTCAGCTTTAAGAGCGATAGAAATGCCACAACTGGACAATGCACTTGTCGCAAATATGGGTAAGGCTGTAGTGAAACTAGATGCTCAAGCACGATTATTGTTCGACTCTTATCGTTTATTTAAAGATGAACTTAGTGCAAATGCGCAATCTGAAGTCATCCGTTATACACAACAACAGATTAAGCTCTATCGTTTAAATCGTTGGGTGAATGTCTATCGTTCAGATCTTGTAAGTGGTAACACTGAAGCAATTGAAGCCTTCCAAGCCTTTGTAAAACAATTGGAATTAGAAGGTGATTTTAATTTAAATGAAGTTTCTAGTCTAAAAAATGGAACCAACTGTTTGAAGGTAGAAACATTGTCTGATGGCAAGCTAAATGCCTACATCAGTGGTAAAAGTGCTTGTACTGGGGATGACTCTGAACAATGGATTTATGATGCGATGGGTAAAATCCATAGTAAGAAATATATGGATCAATGTTTAGCAAGTCAGACTGGTGTGATCAATCTTGCATCATGTAATAATGAGAGTTCAGCGCAGGCTTGGATGATTAATTCTACATTACAACGCATTGAACAAGGTTCAAAATGTTTTGATTTAGAATATGGCTATTTAAATAACAATCGTGCCCGTTTGATTAGTTATAACTGCGGGATGGGTGGGAATCAAAAATGGACAAGTTTACTCTCCAATAATAGTTTGATCTTGGCTGCGACAAGTTCAGCAAACTTACCATTGATCAAACAATTATTGATTCATTAAGCAGAATCAGATTGTTCAGATCGCTATAAAATAAGCGCCTAAGGGCGCTTATTTTTTTATCATACTGGATGCTTTTATATTGAAATCGGTCAAAGATATCAAAGGTGTTATATTTTTAAGAAAACTGATCCACATGCATCAATGAATGTTGCAAATCCTCAGTGGCTTTACGACCTTGTAGTTGTAGCGCTACGGCATGAATTAAACCTGTCCACGTTTCATTCGGTTCCCAAATTTGATGCATCAATTCTTGTGCAGTCGGCATATCCATATCCATAAAGTATTGACGATATAAATAGATCAAACTGCTTACACGCATATTTTTGGCACAATGAACCCAAACCATTTTTTCTTGAACTAAATGTGTAACTAAGTCTAAAACAAACAAACATTGGTCATCGGCAGGCGTATCCCACAGAATTGGGATCTGAATATAGTTGAGTCCAAGTTCAGCACAGATTTTATCTTCATGCTCAAGATGTGGATTTGCATCGGTAAAAGCCAGATTGATGACTGTATCAACACCATATTCTTTAATTTGCTTTAGCTGTTCCGCAGTCGGCTGACCAGACGTCATAAGATGTTCGTGGACAAATTGGAAGTTTGCGATTTGACTGAGTTGTTGTTCAAGTTCGTTCATAGCATTCTTACAGATAGGTTTGATTAACAATAACATCATAAAACAAAAACGCCATCTAAGTAGATGGCGTTTTGCATTCAATTAACGATTTGGCAAAATTTCTTTTAAAGCTGCATCCATTTCGAGCAATGCTTTTTCAGTGGTTTCCCAGTCGATACATCCATCAGTCACAGATTTACCATATTCAAGATCACAAAGATTGGCAGGAATATCCTGACGACCACCTTTGATATGACTTTCCACCATTAAACCTACGATTGATTTGTTACCATCAATAATTTGTTCAGTAATATTTTTCAATACTAAAGGTTGTAAGTACGGGTCTTTGTTTGAGTTGGCATGACTGGTATCGATCATGATTTTGTTGCTAACTTTGGCTTTTGCAAGTGCATTTTCAGCTTCAGCAACAGAACCTGCGTCATAGTTCGGTTTACCATTACCACCACGTAAAACCACGTGTGCATAAGGGTTACCATTGGTACGAATGACAGAAACTTGTCCTTCGTTATTTAAACCAAGGAAGCTATGACCGTGTTTTACAGATTGCATCGCATTGGTTGCAACAGTTAAACCACCATCTGTACCATTTTTAAAACCAACAGGTGAAGATAGTCCTGAAGACATTTCACGGTGTGTTTGGCTTTCAGTGGTACGCGCGCCGATCGCAGACCAAGAAATTAAATCTTGATAATACTGTGGCGAGTTTGGATCAAGTGCTTCAGTGGCACAAGGTAAGCCTTTTTCATTCAACTCAAGCAATAATTTACGTCCTAAACGTAAACCTTTTTCGATATTGAAAGAATCATTCATATCAGGGTCATTGATCAAACCTTTCCAACCTACTGTTGTACGAGGCTTTTCAAAATAAACACGCATGATGATATACAACGTATCTTTAACTTTTTCGCTCAATACTTTTAAGCGATCTGCATAATCATGTGCAGCAACTGGATCATGAATAGAACAAGGACCAATCACAACGAATAGACGTTTATCTTTACCATCTAAAATATTGCGTACTGTTTCACGACCATGCAATACAGTTTGGTAGGCATTATCGTTTAAAGGTAATTCAGCTTTAAGTTCAGCTGGAGTTACAAGAGTTTGAATGCTTTGGACATTCACGTCATCAATATCTGATTGAGTAATTGGATTTGAATTTAATGTATTCATTGCCGTCACTGGGTATTAGAACATACGGAAAGTATTTTTAGTGGTCAGAATATAACATGAATTGATCAAGGTTTTGTCATAAATAACGTATTAAAACTTCGCGATCAATTCATAATTATTATTTATTAATTGCAGCTTAACATTAAACTTGATGTTGTGCATGGTTTTGCACCACCATCGCAGTTTGTGGTTTGGCAGCAGGTTTCTCTTTCACGGGGTGCAAAATAAAGTTCACACCTAGCGCAAAGAGAGTAATACCTAAAATTTTACGGATCATTTTTTCAGGCAGTCTTGAGCTAATCAATGTACCGACAATAATCGCTGGAATTGAACCTGCCAATAACCAACCCAGAAGGTGGAAATCAACATTACCCGAAGTCATGTGGGCAAATCCTGCAACTGAAGTGAGTAATACGGCATGGACAACATCTGAACCGATGATGCGGATCATGGGTAAATTGGGGAACATAAGAATCAAAGCCATGATTCCAAAGGCACCTGCACCGACGGAGGAAAGGGTCACAAATACGCCCAAGACAACGCCCATGATCACCACATATAATTTTTTACCTTCAATTGAAAAGTTACTTGCTTCATTGAGGTCGTGTTTTTCGGCACGAAACTTGGCAAAGAACTTTTCAATGCGCGCACGGAACATAATAGATAATCCCGTAATTGTTAGCATAAAGCCAAGTACGGTAGTGAGCACGACTTTGTAGCTAGATGAACCACTCAAGTAAGTGTCTAACACCCAATGGGTAATAA
Source organism: Acinetobacter sp. WCHAc060025 (assembly GCF_004209355.1). Taxonomy (NCBI): domain Bacteria; kingdom Pseudomonadati; phylum Pseudomonadota; class Gammaproteobacteria; order Moraxellales; family Moraxellaceae; genus Acinetobacter; species Acinetobacter sp. WCHAc060025. Next base: position 94,929 of record NZ_SGSX01000012.1, read on the forward strand.
ATGATGCTGGAATACTGCCAAGTGCTAACCATAAAACGATGGGCCAAACAATATTGAGTTTTTTGGCATGTACCATTGAACCGCAGAACTTGGAAATGGCTGCATATAAAAGGTCAGTCCCGATGGCAATATGAGGTTCAATCCTAAAAAGACTAATCAGGATTGGGGTCATGAGTGAACCACCACCTACACCTGTAATGCCAACACAGAAACCGACGAGAACGCCAGCCATAATAAACTCAACGGGACCAAACATGACTTATTGCCGAATATCGAAAAACAGGCATATCTTATGACTTTTTTGTATAAGTGGTTGTCTTGATTGTTGATTTGCTTATGACAAAAAATGCTAAAGTAAAATTTGATGCACTGTATTTTTATTGGTTAAGTTTTGGAAATGGATGATAACGTTTAACCATGTTTTGATTAACACACCCATCCAAATTTTCTTAATTTGACTTTGTTAAATAATTAAAGTACGTATATTTGATTCAAATAAAAAACTTTATTCGCTTTGAGTCAATTGCAACTCATCGAATGTAAAAGAAAAAATGCGATACTCCATATTCTGAAATATCGCATTTAACTTGCTTAGACCAATATTAATCAGTCAAAGTTTGTTCATTAATAATGCAAGATGACTAACTTATTCTGCAACTTCTACAGTTAAACCGTACGTGTAAATTTCGCTTGCAGGTTTTTTAGTATTGTCTGGATTTGCTTCTGGATAAGATGTTGTAATTAAATAAATACCTGCTTTATCAAATTTAACTTCAAATTCACCTTTAGCATTGGTTTTTACATGTGGTTGTTCACGTGAAGCACTTGCTTCATAGCTACTCGCACCTTTAAACACATCAATTTCAAGATTTGGTACAGGTTTACCATTCACTAAAATTTGAGCCTTTAATGATTCACCTGAAAATAATTCATTTGGATGCGTTGTAAATTTAACTTCAAAACCTTTATTCGTTACTGCAGGAACAGGGCTTGGTTTTGCTTTAGTCACAAAACTTTCAGCGATAATATTATTTTTAGTTTCAAAAGTTTGTGCATTAGCCGGGACTTGATCAGTAGAAATTACACGTGGTGGTTGAGCAGGTGCAGCCGCTTTTTTTTCTGCTTCAGCTTTAGCAGGCTCTGCTTTAGGTGCTTGAGCATTGGCATTTTGTGGGCGTGCAGGGCGTACACGTAACCAACGACCATCAACCAATGCATATTTACTCGCGTTGCCTAAAGCATTTTCTGTACGAATACGGTATGTACCATCATTCGGTAAGTCAAATTCAGCAACATTAAAACGTTTTAATTCAGCTGCAGGATTGATTTTACTGTCTTGACCTTTAGGATCTGTGATTATATATGTCGTTTTAAAATTAAAACTTGGAACAAAGAATTTTTCGAGTGTCATCGCGCTTTGGAAACTGACATTCGGTGAAGCATTGGTGTCAAAAACTTCAGGCAGAATAAAAGGGCTGACTGTATGTGCCGAACCGACAACAGGCAATGCTGAGAGGAGTGCGATTTTTAACCATTGATTCATTTTAAATTCTTCCAAGAGTCATTAAGAGTGTAAAATTTTCAATAATGTACTTGATAACAACTCTCATTATCAATATTATTTTAAAAAAAATTGGAGCTTATCGGTATGTCATTCTCAAGTCGACATTCAACCTCAACTCGCGCTGTATTTCGTTTATCACCTCTGGTAATGGCACTCGCACTGATTTCTCCATTAAATGCTTTTGCTACGACGACGAATGCACAAGCAACACCGTCTGAAAATGTTCAATTACAAAGTCATCATTTTCATCGTGATCATGTTTTAGGAACATCTTTGGATGTAGTGATTACTGGAACTTCTCAACAAGATGCGCAACGTGCAACGACAGCCATTGAAAATGAAATTGCACGATTGAACCAAATCTTGTCTACATGGCAAACAGACAGTGAAATTTCACAATTAAATCAACAAAAACAGATCAATGCATCTTCTGATTTATACAATGTTATAGCAGCATGTGAAGCTTGGCGTGGTCAAACCTGTGGTGCTTTTGATGCACGTTTAGGCAATTTGATCAGCATGTGGCAACAGGCAAATGGTGTGCTTGAAGTTGATGCAAATACTCGTCAACAATTGATTGCACAATTGAAAGAAAGCCATGTACAAATCGATGCTGATTCAAAAAATATTCAAATGGATTCATCCATTGCTTTCGCGCCAGATGCTTATGCCAAAGGTTATATCATTGACCGTGCATTAATTGCTGCACGTGAAGCTGTTCCTCATTTACAAGGGATTCTGGTTGACATCGGTGGCGATATGCGTGTTTGGGGGTCATCTCCAAGTCAAGCAGGTTGGCAAGTTGGCGTGCAAGATGCCTTTAATCATTATGACAATGCGGCTCCGAGCCAAGTATTAAAGTTAAATGATCAAGCCGTGGCTTTTAGTGGTCAAGGCTATCGTGACTTAGTTGGGCAATCGCATTTACTTGATCCACAAACAGGTTTACCTGTTCAACATGTTGAACAATGTGTTGTGGTTGGACAATGTGCCGCTGATGCAGATGCATTAGCAACTGCTTTAGTGGCAATGACACCAAGTGAAGGTATGCAACTGATTGAATCTTTAGTTGGCTATGAAGCTCAGTTAACACTTGCCAATGGTCAAACACACCAATCTACTGGGTGGAATGCATTGGTACAACTTCCACAACCAGCTGATTTTAAAAATGTTGCAGTCAATGCATCTGCAAAATGGCCAGCAGGTTATCAGGCCGTAGTCGATTTTACGATTCCTAAAATTGCAGTTGAAAACTATCGTGCGCCGTATGTGTCTGTATGGGTGACCGATAGTGATAAAAAATTAGTCCGTACTCTTGCTGCTTGGGGGAAAGATGAAAAATGGATTAATTCAAACTATGTATGGTGGCGTCGTTATGGTCGTCAAATGCCAAACTTAGACGCTGTTGCTAAACCATCACGACAGCCTGGGAATTATAAATTGGCTTGGGATGGTAAAGATGACAGTGGCAAAGCTGTTGCAGCAGGACAATATCAAATCCATGTTGAAACTTCGCGTGAACATGGTGATCATTCATATCAAACTTTTAACTTAGATGTGAAAGCCAAAGCGTCTAGTCAAAATTTACCTGCGCAAAAGGAAATTGGAGCTGTAAAATTGAATTTCCAAAAAGTGAATTAATTCAAGCATTCACAAAGAGAATTTAATAGTGTATCAACGTCGAGATTTTTACCGCCATGCACGTTATGTGCATGGCTGGTTGTCAGCTTTTGCTTTTATAGTCCTTATTTTCTTTTCGGTCACAGGTTTGTTGTTAAATCATCCTGAATGGTTTACGCCGTCAAAAGATGAAAATACCGAAACCATTACACTTCCTCCTCAATTGCTTACCCAAATTAAAGGACAAGAAAATCCGAGTCAGCAAATCGTGGATTATATACGTCAGAACCATGAGCTTGTCGGACGTTATAAAAGTGGTGAAGTGATGGACAATGAAGTCATGATCCATATGGAAAGTCCTGCGGGAATATCTGATATTTATGTGACTTTAGATACTGGGGAAGCTGAAATAACAGTTAAACCTGCTTCAACGGTTTCATTTATTAATGATTTGCATCGGGGTAAAAACTCTGGAAAAGCATGGTCTTGGTTGATTGATCTAAGTGCGATCATTATCACCTTATTGTCTTTAGCAGGTTATATTCTCTTTCTAAGTATCAAAACTCGCTTAAAAACCCATATTGTTTTGACAATATTGAGTTTGGCAATTCTGATGCTTTTAGTTTGGTCAGTGGTATAAGGTTAGAACAATGACACATGCTGTACTGATCGTATTAATTTCCTTGCTCATTGTTTTGATTTTACACGTCATTTTCTTGTTGGTTTTGCTTAAGTCAAAGTCAAAAGAAAAGTTAAAACAGGCTGATCATCCGATATTAATTGTCTATGCAAGTCAGTCTGGTCAAGCTGAAAATTATGCTGTGCAAACAGCACAACAACTTTCAGCTGCTGGTCATGTTGTTCAAACACTGAATATTGCAGACTTTAAAGCAGATTTATTCAAAAATGATCAAAGAATCTTATGGCTAGTCAGTACGTATGGTGAGGGTGATGCACCTGACACAGCGCGTCAATTTATTCGAAATGTAATGACAAAGTCATTTGAATTGAATGACATTCAATATGCAGTCTTAGCTTTTGGTGATCGACACTATTCAAATTTTTGTGAATTTGGAAAAAGACTAGATGCATGGCTAGCAGACAACAATGCCCAAGCTTGGTTCCCGATGGTCTGTGTAGATCAATTGAGCCAAATCGATTTGCAATCTTGGCAGTCGCAATTAAATCAAGTCTTAGATCAGTCTGAAACAGATATGATTGCATTGGAACAACAACCATTTCAAAAAGTTATATTGTCTGAACGCCATTTACTGAATCATGGCAGTTTGGGACATCCAATGTTCCATTTGGTTTTGACGAAACTTAATGAATTAAATAAGTTTGATGGGTTAAATTGGAAATCTGGCGATATTCTCGAAATTCAATGTGCCAATACCACTTCTCAAATTGATGCATTTATTCAGCATATTCAAATTACTGAACAAATAGGTTTGGATCGTGTAGACATTTTTGAGCGGTTAAGATTTAAAAATTTACGAACTTTTGACAATTCGCAAAATATTGAGCAATGGCTAGAGCAGGCGCAAAACTTAGCGATTCGTGAATATTCAATTGCCAGTATCCCAACTCAAAACCAACTTGAACTGGTGGTGCGTCAGGAAATCAATGAAGATGGTCTGGGTTTAGGTTCGGGTTATCTTACTGAATCTTTAGCTATTGGTGATCAATTGGATTGCCGTATCCGTTCAAATTCTGCGTTTCACCTTGTTGAAGATGATGCGCCGATTATTTTGATTGGGAATGGTTCAGGCATTGCAGGTTTAATGTCGCATATTCGACAACGTGAATTGTTAGGTTTACATAAGAATTGGCTGATTTATGGTGAGCGTCAGCAATCCGTAGATCGTATTTTTGAAAATCAACTGAGCCTATGGCAACAACATAGAGTTTTGTCTGAAATTGATCTAGCATTTTCAAGAGATCAAAATACGCAAAAATATGTACAAGATTGCCTAATCGCTAAATCTACTCAGCTCAAAACTTGGATTGAACAAGGCGCTTCAATCTATATTTGTGGCAGTTTGCATGGCATGGCACAAGGTGTTGAAACAGCTTTGATCGAAATTTTAGGTCTGCGCCAATTTGAACAACTTATTGAACAAAAGCGTTATTTAAGAGATGTGTATTAATTCATCTCTTTTTATGTGAAAAATGAACGTTAAGATTATGCAAAGGAAATATTCTGATTTGTGTGATTTAGCATTCAATGACTCATGTGCAAAGATTAATGCATAAATACCTCAATCAGCATTGAACATGCGGCAATCAATAACATCGCATCGAGCATAAGATTGAAAGTTCGCTCAGACATTTTCAACACAAAAACTTTGCCGATGTAATTGCCAATTATGAGTGTTAAACCGACCAAAATACCAGATATGAGTATTTTGAAATCTAAAACACCTAAGGCACCGAAGGTAAAACTTTTACTTAAATACATGGCAAATGATGTAGCAGCCTCAGTCGCGAGCAATGCACCTTTACTTAAACCGTAACTACTAAATACAGGCAGTAAAAGTGGGCCTGTCGAAAATACGACACCTGTTAAATAGCCTAGAATGCCACCTGCAATCACCATGTGCCAATCTTTAAGTTGATAGTGATTTTTCTTTGCCCAATGACGCAAAGGTATAAGGAGTAAAAAGAATAAACCAATCAACAAGCTAGATAGTTTTGGAGAAATCATCCATAAGGTTTTCGCACCCAATATCGTGCAAGGAATACCTAAACTGGCAAATAGAAAAAATGCTTTATAGTTTAATTCTTTACGCCATATCACGACTCGGGAAATATTTCCCATAATGGATGCTATAGCCATGATCGGTACGGCTAATTTCGCACCAAAAATATAAGCCAATATCGGTAAAAGAATGATGGATGAACCCGTGCCGACGACACCACTGATCATGCCAGAAATGATGCCGATGAACGCAAGAAGAATATAAAGCATTGGATTGTTGATGTATTGAAGAAATTAAATTATGAATTCGATTGAATTATCATGCAATTCACTTTTGTCAATAATGTATAAAATATGAATTGAATACGATGCGAACGCTTTATAATTTTATATTAAGCTATTATTTTAGTAGAATATTTATAATTTAGAATGACCTATTGATATTGTCAAAATGACTGCGACACAAGGCGAAGAACAAAAGATTGAACGGATTAAAGAATCATTTAAAGGGTTATTATTCTTTAATATTGTCGGATTTTTTGTCCTAATTCATACAACACTTGATTATAGATTGCTCAAAGTGGGTGCTGAGAAAATTATCGAATATCAAGTACCAAGTGAAGTGCAGTACCAGTATGTGCCTAAAAATGGTCGAAAATCAGCTTATGTTGCAATACTCAGCAATCAGGGAAATGATCAAGCCTTGCTGACAGAATTATCCTGTTGGGACTATACAAGCGGAGTTTGTTCTTTATTTGAAGATACAAGCAATCAGTTTAAAACGATAAAATTATTAACACGTTTTTATCCTGATTCACCTGAAAAAATACGGGATTATATTTTCATGGATGCGACTTATTTCGATGAAAATGGTGAACCTCAAACTGTTATTTTTAATATGAGTGCTTATGAAAAGGCAAATTATACGAATTATCTTAAAACAACTTTGCTCAAATACTCAGCGTATTTTTCACTTTTATTAGGTTTTCTATTTTTAGTATTTTTTGTTTATAGTTTTGATTCTGAAAAAGTTACACCATACATGCGCCTGCAAAAGCGTGATTTAAATGTTGAATTTACCAAGTATAGAAAGATGATGTTGCATGTGTTACTTGCGAATATTGCAATCGTTTGGATTTTTACAACTGTTGCGCTCAAAATATAGATTTTTCATACTGAGAAAATCGTAGAATGAGCACACGAGTTGCTCATTCTTGTCTCTATTCCTCTGTGAAAATTACAATTGAATGGAGCTATATTTTGGATTCCACGGTTGAGCTTGTTCTAATTGAGCAGCTAACTGTAATAAAAGATCTTCACGCCCAAAAGGTGCAATAAACTGAGAACCCAAAGGCAGATTATTTTTATTCCAATACAACGGTACAGACATTGCAGGTAAACCTGTGATATTCGCAAGCTGGGTAAAGGGAACCCATTGCAAATTATTTTTAATGAGTTGCTCGACTAATTTCCCTTTTGCCAATAAATGCGCTTTGTCTAATTTAAGCAAGCCTTTCAAAATTGGAATTTGCCAAGCAGGCGTTTTCACTTCACCATTTTTAGGGGCAACAGAGGCTGTAGAAGGTAGTAAAAATAAATCATATTGTTGAAAATACTGATTCATTTTAGCGACATAAGTGCCCCAGTTATTCAGATTGTGAATATAGTCTGTTGCAGAAGCTTTTGCACCAAAAGCGGCAATGGCTAAAGTATCTAACTCAAAATCACGATCAGTTGCACCGAGTTGCTGTTTAACTTGACTCACGGTGTAAGCACATTGACTAAACCACGTGGTGATAAAGTCTTTGGCAAGTTGCATACCGTCAATTTGCGGTTTAGCTTCTTCGAGGTGATGACCTAATGATTCTAAAAGTTTTGCAGTCTGTTGAATGGCTTGAATCGCATCTTTTGAAACAGGCGTACCAATTGGAGATTCAGTCGAAAAACCAATTCTTAGTTTTTTCGGTGATTTGTACATCGCTTGTAAATAACTTTCACTTGGGCTTTGAATGTTAAATAACGAGGCTTGGTCTGGACCTTGAATTGCATCTAACATGGCAGCGCTATCACGCACAGATTTTGACAGTACATGTTGCATTGCAGCGCCATGCATGGCTTCACTGAATTGAGGTCCCCACGGTGTACGACCACGACTAGGTTTTAAGCCAAATAGACCACAATACGATGCAGGAATACGAATCGAACCGCCACCATCGCTTGCACCTGCGATCGGTACGATACCTGCTGCAATCGCAGAAGCTGAACCGCCAGAAGAGCCACCACTGTTATGTTTTAAATTCCAAGGGTTTTTACAGCTACCCCAAGCTTCAGGTTCAGTGATTCCTTTGATCCCAAACTCAGGTGAATTAGTAAGCCCAAAAGTGATAACACCAGCATTTTCCCAGCGATTGACGATTTCCGCATTTTCAGTCGCAATATATTTTGCATTTTTAAATGATTTTGAACCTGATGAAATCGGTGCTCCTGCATATTCCTGATGTAAATCTTTGAGCAAAAAGGGAACACCTGAAAAGGTATTAGAAGAAGCGTTCTGATTATTTTTTGCTTTATTTAAAGCATGTTCATAAATCGGAATAACAATTGCATTAATTTTAGGATTAACTTGGTCAGCGCGTTGAATGGCGATTTCTAATAGATCATGTGCTTGTATTTCTTTGTTTTTTACTAAATTGGCTAATCCTATACCATCATATTGAATATACTCGTTGAATTTCATTACAGTCCTTTGTCATTTATTTATTGAGGTAAAAGTCGATGATCCTGTTGGATTTCCGTATCAATACAGAGTTGGTTACGTCCCTTTTCTTTCGCTAAATATAGTGCATCATCTGCTCGTTTAATCAATTGTTGAAATGGAACACAATAGGGCAGAGTTTGGTAGCTTAACCCAATACTGACACTAATATTTAATATTCGACCATCATCTAAAAGAATAGGTGTGGTGAATACAGTATTACAAATCCGTTGTGCAATTTGAATACTTTGTTCTAAGTTTAAGTTCTTGAATAGAATTGCAAATTCTTCGCCACCTAAGCGTCCAAATAAGTCATCACTACGGATTTGTGCTTTCACTTGTTTAGTAAATTCTTGCAAAACGTAATCACCAATGGTATGTCCATATTGATCATTAATTTTTTTAAAGTGATCTAAATCGAGAAGTAAAACAGTTACGCTTTGAACATGTTGTTTTTTTTCGGTTTCTTCAATAATCGTTTTCTCGTTTTCTTCGTAGAAATATCGACGGTTTAGTGCTGTTGTTAAACCATCATGATTGGCGAGATATAAAATTTGATGATACAGTTTTTGCCTATTTAAACTAATAATCGCCAATGTCAGTGGTGCCAAGGCAAGCATACATAATCCGATGCGAACGGAGAGTGTAGTGGCCAAATAAGCATTCGGGGATTGTTCTATATAATATGCAGTCAACGAATTATACAAAAGCATGCAAACTACGCAGTTGATAATGGCGACAAAAAAGAGGTTATAGCTTAATGCAGCCCATACCAATGCGGCAATCGGAAACATGATTGCGCCTGGACCAATAAAAAAATGGGTTAAAATAACCGATAAAATAACACCGAGAAAAGGGAGAAGTGTTTTGAATTGAAAAGTTTTTTGTTGAAAATCTTGATAATAGTTTTGGATGGTAGTCTTGTCTGGAATGGCTAAGATAATGGGTAAAAATGCAATCACATTTAAAATTTCACCTGTCCACCACATACCAAAATCGACCCAAATACGATCCATGGACATAAAAGTGTTTGGCATATGAGGAACGGTTAAACAGGCAAATGTTGCAGCAGCTAAACAACCACCAAAGGCGCTAATGGTAAATAAGTAAAGAAAAGTTAAACCCTTATTGTATTGTTTATAATGAAGTTTCAGTAAGCGTATTAAAATGAGTGTTACGAGCGCATTTAACATGTTTGCTATGGTTAAAAACAGCGTGACTAAGAATGAATTTCCTGTGAGTAAATCTGCAATCATGAAGCCTGCAAAAGCACCAAGCCAACCACCAATATTTTTGAGTGAATTAAATCTTAATAATAGCCCAAGTAAAATTGCATTGGCTGGCCAAAAAATAGCAAGAAAGAGCAATGGTCTACCTAATATCCCCGCTAAAGCTGTGACGAAAATAATCGCTGCTATAATAAAAAAAGCAGAAATATTGTCTTTAAGCCGCTGATGTGGAGTTGTTATAGCCTGTACCAATTCGCTAACCTAATGCTATGAATGTTTAAATTCTAAACCAATATTTAAAAATGGTTATATTTTAATAAGTGAATAATGATAATCTTATCTCTTTATATCTGTAAATCAATAGCTTTCGTCGCAGTTTGTAAATTTATTACAAAAAAAATATATATTATAAATAACTACGAATATTGTTCTTATATGGTTAATTTTACATGTTTTATTTTGAATATATGCTAATTTATGACAAATGAAATATGACATACAGACTTGGTATGAAAAAAACAGCATTAATAACAGCTTTATTCCTTAGTTTTTCAAGCTTTACGATGGCAGCAGAACAGGCTACTCAAGTGCAGACAGCGCCTGCGAGTACGGTGACTGCAACCAATAAAACCAGTTATATTCGTATAAATACGCGCCCTGAAATTTTGGGTTTATGGGGCATGGAAATTCCGAACAATAAGAAATGTACTGAGTTTTATAATTTTCGTGGTCAAAATGAAGTCGTTGTTAATAGTGGTAAAGAATGGTCAATAGGGTTATTTGATTATCAACCATCACCAGACAATACATTAGAAAAGCCACCTGTACTGATTATGCAGATTAAGTATGAAAATAATGAGATAGATTGTTCTGGTCAGAAACAAGATCAAAGTGGGGAGGTCTCTCAGTACTTTGTGAAATGGATCAATAAAAACCAAATTAATTTCTGTGCATCTGATAAAGGTGATCAGTGTTTTGCAACTTTAAACCGTGTACTTCCGTAGTTATCAGGCGAAAGCGGAATAGTTGTTTTATTTTCCTTTATCTGTGAAATAAAAAAACCTCTGATTTACAGAGGTTTTTTTATTTCACAGATGCTTTTAATTAAGCATCATTTTCATGACCTTGCACTTGTTTAAGCAAGTGTTTTTCAAGGTAGTGAATATCCATCGCTTGTTTGCAGAAGTTTTTATCTTCAAGAATCAAATCTTTATGCAATGGAATATTAGTTTTAATTCCAGTCAAAATCATTTCATCTAAAGCTTGCTTCATACGTGCAATCGCAGTATCACGATCTTTACCATGTGAAATCAATTTGGCAATCATTGAGTCGTAATATGGCGGAATGTTGTAGCCTTCATAGATATGAGAGTCTAAACGAATCCCTGCACCACCTGGCGCATAGAATGCTTCAATTTTACCTGGTGAAGGTAAGAATGTTGAAGGATCTTCAGCGTTGATACGGCACTCAATCGCATGGCCTTTGAGTTGAACTTCATCTTGTGTGATGTTTAAGCCTAGACCCGCAGCAATACGTAACTGTTGCTCAATAATATCGACACCTGTCACTTGTTCAGTTACAGGATGCTCAACTTGAACACGTGTATTCATTTCAATAAAGAAGAATTCACCATCTTCAAATAAGAATTCAAACGTACCCGCGCCACGATATTGCATCAATTTACAAGCATTTACACATGCTTCTAAAATATGCGCACGTGCTTCTTCAGGTAAGCCTGGAGCAGGAGCTTCTTCGAGTACTTTTTGATGACGACGTTGCAATGAACAGTCACGATCATACAAATGAATCGCTTCGCCATTTCCATCAGCCAATACTTGAACTTCTACATGGCGAGGCTTTTGTAAGAAACGTTCCATATAAACAGTGTCATCACCGAACCACATTTCAGCATCACGTTGTGCTGCTTGAACAGATTCAAGTAAAGTGTCGACACGTTCAACAATACGCATACCGCGACCACCACCGCCAGAAGCGGCTTTGACGATCAGAGGGAAACCAATTTCTTTCGCTTCGGCTAAGGCATTATTTGGCGTTACTGCGTGAGCAGAACCTGGAACGGTAGGTACACCCGCTTTACGCATTGCCATAATCGCAGAAACTTTATTCCCCATGAGGCGAATATGTTCAGGACGTGGGCCAATGAAAATAAAACCTGAGCTTTCTACGATTTCGGCAAATTCAGCATTTTCAGACAAGAAACCATAACCAGGATGGATTGCATCTGCGCCTGTAATTTCCGCAGCAGTAATGATAGCAGGGATATTCAAATAACTTTCGCTACTTGCACCTGGACCAATACATACAGCTTCATCACAAAAGCGTAAGTGCATTAAATCTTTATCAGCATCTGAATAGATACCGACAGTTTTGATTCCTAAAGTCTTACAAGCACGAGTGATACGCAGCGCGATCTCACCTCGGTTTGCAATTAAAACTTTTTGCAACATATCAACCCCCTAAATATTACGCGCGATAGCGGAATAAAGGTTGACCGAATTGGATTACATCGCCATTTTTAACTAAAATTTCTTCAACAACACCGCTTTGAGTCGCTTCAATCGGGTTCATGATTTTCATTGCTTCGATGATACCTAAAGTTTCACCCGCAGAAACAGTTTGACCAACATTGACAAACGGTGCTTCGCCAGGACTTGGAGCAGAGTAGAACACACCAACCATTGGTGAAGTTTCTACAGCACCACGAGAGGCAGCTTTTACAACAGGCGCTTCAGCAGCAGGCAATGCAACAGGTGCGACACCAGCAACCACAGGATTACGACGTGTTAAAGCAATCGATTGATCTCCTTCTTTAACTTCAATCGCTTGAAGGTCAGATTCGATCATCAAATCGATGAGCTTTTTAATTTTGCGAATATCCATGTGTTTGTATTCCTAAATTATGATTGGGTTGAAGATTTAATTTTGTCGATCGCGTAATTCAATGCAAAAGAGTAACCTTGAGCACCTAAACCACAAATTACGCCTACGGCTTTGTCAGATAAATAAGAATGATGTCTAAATGCTTCGCGAGCATGAACATTTGAAAGATGTACTTCGATAAATGGAATAGCAACGCCCAGTAACGCATCACGTACAGCAACAGAAGTATGGGTAAATGCAGCAGGATTAATAATAATAAATTTTACGCTGTCGAGCTGTGCTTGGTGAATACGATCAACGATTGCACCTTCCCAATTGCTTTGGAAAGTATCTAAAGTCATATTGGCTTGTTGAGCTTGGTTGCTGAGTTGTTGGTTAATGTCATCCAATGTGAGGTGACCATAGACCTCAGGTTCGCGCTTTCCTAGCAAGTTTAAGTTTGGTCCGTGAATGACCAAAATGGTCGAACTCATTGAGACTGCTCCAATTCAAAAGTTGCAAAAAATCTTTGCAAGATGTCTGCAAAGTTTGCATATTATGGCATGTTTTTCCACAAATACTTTATATTTTCTTTGAATTGTCGCAGAAATGCTGTGCCTTGTATGGGCTATATCATGTTAATTTTGAAGCGAAATGGCAATGTTAAAATATGACATTTTTTGAAGGTGTTTCGTTATCGACATATTCTAAACGGAGTGACCAAACTATTCATTTATTTTGTGTAACAGCCATGTGAGAGTCATCAATACATAAGATGTCACTCCATCGAGTCGTATAACGTGGAGAGAGGTTTTGTTGACGCATTTTCCATGAATTTTCTTTGGAATGATAACCGACTTGGACGCTGTCTGAGCCATAACGCTTTTTCACTTGCGCTAAAGTTTTCATCAGTTCATCACGTTGCTGAATCAATTGAACAGGATGCCATAAGTCATTGATGTGTTGGCTTTTACTGTGCAAGGCAGAAAACATCACCGCAACTTTTACATATTTCTTATTTTCTTTAAATAAAACATCGATTTGCTGTAATGCAGTTTGTGTAAGCAGGAGCAAATCATCAGTTGCATACTCTAAACCTATGACTGTTGAAAGTGATTTTTTATAGGGTGCTTGGGGGATTTTTTCATACAAAGAAACATGAATGACGGCACAGAGTTGCTGTTGTTTGCTTAGGCGTTGATGTGCTCGATTGACATGGAAAATAATTGCTTGTTTGATGATGTCAATCTGATTGAGTGCAGATGCAAAACTACGAGAAGATAAGATACGTTTAGAGGGAATTTCAGGGTCATCCAAGGAGATACAGGATTGACCTTTTAGCTCACGAATGGTGCGTCCAATAAGTACTGAAAATGCTCTTGTAAGGTGGTGTTCATTGGCAAAAGTTAAGTCATAACAGTTTTCAATCTTGTAGGCTTCTAACTGTTTGCTGATTTTACGTCCAATCCCCCAAATCTCGGAAACATTCGTATTGAGTAATAAGGTTTCAAAACTACACAGATCGAGTTGTGTCAAGTCGCATACATTTTGAAAACCCTGTTTTTTCTTGGCAAAATGATTGGCAAGTTTGGCTTGGGTTTTGCTATAACCAATGCCGATACAACAGGGTAGACCGAGCCATTTTTGGATGGTTTGAACGAGCTTACGACAATAATCTTCTAAGTCGAATAAATCTCGATAAGAACTTAAGTTAATAAAACACTCATCAATTGAATAGGCTTCTAAATCTTCAGCTCTAAAAAATGTTTCAAGTGTTCTAAAAAAACGATCTGAAAAATCAGCATAAAGCGCATAGTTACTTGAATAGGCGATGACGCCTGCTTGTTCAGCTTGTTCTTGGACTTCATACCATGGCACAGCCATATTAATATTGAGTGCTTTGGCTTCATTGCTTCGAGAGACAACACAGCCATCGTTGTTACTGAGTACAACGACAGGCTTATTGTTGAGACGAGGATTAAACACACGTTCGCAACTGACATAGCAGTTATTGATATCAATCAGTGCGAAAATTTGCTCAGCCATATTTATCTTGAAAAAGTTACAAATTCAAAATATAGCATGAATGTTGGATAAATAAAATACAATGGGTGGGGGGTATTTTCTGTTATATCACCTATTTCAAAAAGATCATGTTGTTACTGGTTCTGCTTTTTGATTTGAAAGCAATTTAATTACCTCTAAATAAGTGGGTGGCTGTTCAACAAAACCACGCTTACGCAATAATTGATGCATTCGTGGTAGCTTGAAATAAGGCACAGAAGCCATCAAATGATGTTCTTGGTGATAATTGACATGAATGGGTGCAACCAAGGCACGTGCAATAAGATTGGCTTTGGTGGTTCGGGTATTGGTCAATGCATTGTGACTGGTCTGCATGCCTGCATGTTCTGCCATTGAACGAATACGAATAAAAAGCGGAAATGGTGTGATATAGGCAATCGGCCACAACCAATACAGTTTGGCGTGTCCTGCTTTTTTCAAAGCATAATATATTGCTGCATTGGTCAGGACAGCACCTGAGCTGTTTTTGATTAAGGTTTTGGCAAAGTCCAAAGCATTACGATTTCCAACAGGAATTTTGCGTTGATCATTGGCAACCGTCCATTCAAGTAACTCCAAATCCATGAGTAGACGACCAAATAAAAATTTAACTCCCGTCAGTCCTGTAAGATCACGACTAAATTTTCGCATAAGTGATTTTTTTGAAATAGGAAAGTTATCTACAAGGCTTAAATCAGGATCTTCAGGTAATGAGGTTTTGGCATGATGGCGCATATGATGCGCACGATATTTATGCAGATCATTCCAAATTGGTTTGGCGCATAACCAGTCTGTCGCATCATTTAACCATTTGCTTTTAAATAAACTATGGTGTGAAGCATCATGCATTAAAATGGCTAAACACAGTTGGCGACCTGCTAAAATAGCCAAAGCAGCGGCGATCATTAAAACCTTGCCCCAAGTGGGCAGATATTCCCAAGAAAGTGCAACACTGGCAAATGTACCTGCAATAACCGCCCATGTTGAACCCACAGCCCATAAACCACCAAGGTCTGAGGGTGTTGTTAATTCATCAATTTCTTCTCTGGAAAATAATTCTGTCACGCTGATGCGGGCATTCATTTGTAGTCCTTTCATCTTTTTATTGGATCTAAAATGATTGTAGAGTATAAAATATTACAGTCAATTATTTTTATTTTTTAAATGTAATATTTAATGGATTTATGATTCAAACAACATCGCTAAACTCTAAACTTAACAAACTAAATCATTTGATTTTAAATGTTTTCTTTTTGATTTAGTTGTTGCCAAGTGTCTTGTCCGATTTGATCGAGTTGAATCACAGCCTTGAAAAAATCAGTTCTTAAAACGGTATCCACCCAAGCTGAAGGGAGTAATGGATCAGTGAGCATGAGTGCAATGGTTTCTCTACCGAGTAAAAATGATGTTCTTGCTCGTTCGATTTGATTCATTGCTTGGTAATGATTTAGCCACTGTTGAAGCTGTAGAGTGTATTTTTCATAGCGTTGATTCAGTTTCTGAGTGTCCCATAAGTCTATGATTTTATTTTGTGTATTATCTGGAAACTGAGCAATGAGCATAAATTTGGCTTCGGGTTCTAATCCTTGATGCACTAACTTTTGAGTCAGCTCATTTAAATTTAGTGTTAAATTATCAGGTCGAATAAAAAAGCCTGTTTTGAGTTCTCTAAAGCCCGCATGTTTTAAAATCTTTTCTCGATGGCTGAGTGCCGTGCGATCAGTACGACCTAAATGTGTGGTTAGAATACCGATATATTGTTGATTCCAATCGGGCTTATTTTTTAATGCATGATCACGATGGAGAATAATTGAACCCCAATTTTCAGCATTGGCACTGAGTTTATAGTGACCACGAGATATCGATTCAATCATATTTTCATGGCTTAAACGTGTCACAGCGACACGAATATTATTTTCACTAATTTCTAATATTTTTGCAGCATTGAGAATTTGTTTAATCGAGAGTGTTTGACCACTAGAAGCCAAAAATAAATCGAGAATGAATGACTTGGCATTTAAAGGTGTCATTTGAGCACTCAGAAATGTTAAAAATGTATCAATAGGAATTATATTGATATTTTACAGTGTTGATCAAAGAATAGTGATTGATTTGGATGCTAGGCGATAAAGTCAGTACAAACAAATCAATCAAATGTAAGCTTATTATTTTCTACGTTAATTTTAACGTTTATTTAAATGTTCGACTAAATAGTCGATAAAAACCCGTACAGCAGGTAATTGTCCACGACGAGATGGATAGACAGCATGGAAGATCCCATGCGGTGCTTTCCAGTCAGGTAAAACACGAACCAATTCACCGGTTAAGACATAATCACTAGCAACCGAGTCTGGTAAAAGGGCAATACCACAGTTTTGCACAGCTAATTTTGCCAGCATAATCAGATCAGAACCCATTAAAATAGGATTGATTTTGACCTTTTTTTGTTGATTTTGGGCATCATGTAAAATCATTTGTTGATCTAAATGCTCATCGACCATACTTAAAATACGATGCTCAGTTAAATCATCTGGCTTTTTCAGCATTCCAAATTCATTTAAATAGGCTTGGCTTGCAAATAAATGTTGTTCGATATTTTCAAATTTACGAATCACTAAACTTGGATCGTCATCTAAACTTGCTCGAACCCTTAAAGCCACATCAAAGCCTTCATTAATAATATCAATTCTACGGTTACTGACCATCAATTGAACTTTAATTTCAGGATAGGCTTTTAAAAAATCAGGTAAAATTTTTGAAAGCTCATTTTGTGCAACAGAAACAGGAACGCTGACTTTGATGACACCACGTGGTTGTTCACTTAAATGATCCACAAGATCATGGGCAGATTGGGCTGCATTCATCATGACTTGAGCATGACGATAAATATTCATTCCAATATCAGTGACAGCAAAATGTCGTGAGCTGCGTTGAATCAGGCGAACACCGAGTTTTTCTTCTAAGTTATATACACGGCGACTGAGTTTGGATTTTGGAATATCGGTTGCACGTTCAGCAGCACTAAAACCGCCGTGTTCGACAACAAGACCAAAACAGTAAAAATCATCCAAATCAGTGAGCATAAAATACATTCCAAAATTGCAACAATTGGGCATTTTTACACTCAATTGTTGCGTTAAGTCAATTTGTTAATTGTGAATTTATGCAGTCATGAGAATGTATTGAACCTGTCTGTATTCTTCTAAACGTAAAAGGTCTTTGGTTATAGGGTGAGGAATACGGGTTAAATCCATATTGTCAGCAACATCAGCCAATTTAACAATACGCGCAATTGGATTTTTAACAGCACGATATGCGGCTTCAATACGTGATTCACCTTCTTTCTTTGTCAATGCAACAATCGCATCGACAATTTCTTGGCTAAATCCTAAAGAAATCAAATCGACCACAGTCGTGTCGGTATCTTCTAAAATATCGTGCAGTACGGCGACGATTTGCTGATCAGGTGTTTTCACTTTGAACATCAGTCTGAGAGGGTGGAAAATATAAGGTTGATTTCCTTTATCTTTTTGACCTGCGTGTTTACGAGCTGCTAAAGCAATCGCTTTTTCAATCGTTGACATAATATCCTTGTCTTCATTTCTGTATTTATTCAAAATCTTGCTTTATTGCAATCCAAAACGAGTGTTTAATTTGCCCCAACTCGTTTAAAATATAATTTTATTTTGTTCTAATCTTTATGGCTTTTCAACTAATCACCTTAGAAAATTCTCAAGAAAATGTTACATGCCCACATTGCCAACATGCAGTGATTGATTGGAATGAGGAACAGTATTTACAACCTTGTGAACATACCTTATTCATTGCGATGGACTTAGGTTTTGAGTTTATTGCAGATGAGTTTGAATCGACCATGTCACGTAGTGTGGATGAAATTCATGCACATGATGATCAAGGCTTAAATATTTTCCAAGAATTAAGCAACAGTTCATATCCTGAATTTACAATGTATAAAGCCAGTTTAGGTGCTGTGGGTGGACAAGAAATTTCACGTTACATCGGCTTTACGGGATAGTTGTATTTGAACGGATTGCATTAAACCTCTTTATTTTAAATAAAGTTTTAGATAAGAAATTCTCCGAACCTTATTTCATAAAAGTGTTTTGGGATAATTCAACCTCCGTCAGTAGCCATTCAATAAATTTTGCAATGAGTGGCGACTGTTGCTGTTCAGCATAGACAAAATAATATGCGCGAGAGCCTTTCAGCTTAATATCTGAAGCGATGATTAATTCGCCAGAACGGAGTTCTTTTTCAAGCAGTTTTTGCGGAATTAAAGCAACGCCCATGTGGTGTATGGCTGCAACAGCGAGCATGGAAAATAGTTCGTGCCGTTGTCCATCGAGTGCAAAAGGATGATCTAGATCAGATACTTCAAACCATTCTTTCCAAATATAAGGGCGTGTGGTTTGTTGTAATAAAGGCAGGCGCGCGATTTCCTGTGCAGATAAGCTACGCGTTAATTCACCTGAATGTCCTTTGAGTTCAGGAAAATGCTTAAATATTAAATCTGCTGAGCATACAGGTACGACATCTTCATTCATTAAATAATGTGTTTTTGCATTTGGCCAATTTTCAACTTGAGCAGGTGTACCTGTATAGATCGCTGCATCAAAAATATGATCACTGAATAAAAATGGTTTGGTGCTAGTTTCCAAATGAATCGTAATTTCAGGATGAATTTCATTAAATTTATACAGTCGCGGTAATAGCCAACGCGTCGCAAAAGTGGGTACGACACCAATTTTCAGCGTCCCACCTAAGCCTTTATGACTCATCACATCTAATGTGCTTTGTTCAATGCCTGATAAATGCGATTTGATATTTTTAAAATAATGTTCACCCGCTTGCGTGAGTTCGACGCCGTGACGGGTACGATTAAATAAATTCAATCCTAAAAATTCTTCAAGTTGTTGTACTTGCCGAGATACTGCGCTTTGGGTCAGATGCAGTTCTTGTGCTGCAAAGGTATAGCTTAAATGCTTTGCAGCTGCTTCAAAACAGATCAGTGATTGTAGTGAGGGAATCATTCTACGCATATTCGTTCCTTGAATATCTTAATGAAAATTGAAGTTCTAGTTGAATGATTTATATCAATAATACTGCTTCAAAATATATTTAAACAATATCTACGCTCAGGGTTGAACTTTAGTCTGATCTTAAAATAGGAAAATAAACTCATCTTCACTATTGAGCCAATCAAAACACAAGATATGCATAAATGGAATATCTGAGTGCGAATTTATCGTTTGAAAGCTTGATTGTTCACGTTTAAATTGAATGTAACAACAAAACGAGATGCGCAGAGGAAGCGATGAATCAAATGGTCAATACTAAGAAAACCCGTGTTCAATTTAACTGGCAAGATCCATTTTTATTGGAACAACAACTGACTTCAGAAGAACGTATGATCCGTGATGCAGCTGCTGCTTATTCACAAGACAAACTCATGCCACGTGTTTTAGAACAATTCCGTCATGAAAAAACCGATGCTTCGATTTTCCGCGAAATGGGCGAGTTAGGCTTATTAGGTCCAACGATTCCAGAGCAATACGGCGGTGCAGGTTTAAACTATGTCAGCTATGGTTTGATCGCACGTGAAGTTGAACGTGTGGACTCAGGTTACCGTTCAATGGCAAGTGTACAAAGTTCATTGGTTATGGTACCGATCAATGAATTTGGTTCAGAAGAACAAAAACAAAAGTATTTACCTAAACTGGCAACAGGTGAATATATTGGTTGCTTCGGTTTAACTGAGCCTGATCATGGTTCTGACCCTGGCAGCATGATTACTCGCGCTAAAAAAGTTGAGGGCGGTTATCGTTTGACTGGCGCGAAAATGTGGATTACCAACAGTCCAATTGCCGATGTATTTGTAGTTTGGGCGAAAGAAGTTTCTGCTGAAGGCAATGTTGGTGAGATTCGTGGCTTTATTTTAGAGAAAGGCTGGGAAGGTCTATCAGCACCTGCGATTCATGGCAAAGTTGGTCTACGTGCGTCAATCACAGGTGAAATCGTGATGGACAATGTCTTTGTCCCTGAAGAAAATGCTTTCCCAGAAATCCGTGGATTACGTGGTCCATTTACCTGTTTAAACAGTGCGCGTTATGGTATTGCTTGGGGTGCAATGGGTGCGGCTGAGTTTTGTTGGCAAACTGCACATCAATACACCATGGATCGTAAACAATTTGGTCGTCCATTGGCTGCCAATCAATTGATCCAAAAGAAACTGGCAGATATGCAAACTGAGATAGCATTAGGTCTACAAATCGCATTGCGTTTTGGTCGTATGAAAGATGAGGGTATTGCTTCAGTTGAAGGGACTTCATTAATCAAGCGTAATAATTGTGGCAAAGCTTTAGATATTGCTCGCGTTGCTCGTGACATGATGGGTGGCAATGGAATCAGTGATGAATTTGGTGTGGCACGCCATTTAGTGAATCTTGAAGTGGTCAATACCTATGAAGGTACACATGATGTTCATGCTTTGATCCTTGGTCGTGCTCAAACTGGTATTGCAGCTTTCGGTAACTAAGTTGATATAAATCATTGCATTAAAAACCTTTAAGGATGTTCATGATTGAGCATCCTTGGATTGATTTTACTTCAAGAAATTCAATCCATCATATTTCTCAAGCTGAACATAAAATTTGTTAATACAATTGTGAAATTGACTTTGAGAATATATAACTGTCTATTTTATTTAGAAATGATGCAGTTAAAACATAATAAAGCATGGACAGAGAAGCTAAATATCTATAAGGGAAGTAACATGGGTGCATTACAAGGAATTCGAGTTTTAGACCTGAGTCGCGTACTTGCAGGACCATGGTGTGGACAAATTCTGGCAGACTTAGGTGCAGAAGTCATCAAAGTTGAACGACCTCATGTCGGTGATGATACCCGTATGTGGGGACCGCCGTGGATGTTAGATCAACAGGGTAAAGCCACCCGTGAGTCAGGCTATTACCAATGTGCAAACCGAAATAAATCATCAGTCGCGATTGATATTGCAACAGAAGAGGGACAAAAAATAGTTCAAGAAATCGCGAAAACAGCAGATGTTGTTATCGAAAATTTTAAAGCAGGCTCATTAAAAAAATATGGCTTGGATTATGACACGCTCAGTCAAATTAATCCTAAACTCGTCTATTGCTCAATTACTGGCTTTGGTCAGGATGGACCACGCGCTGAAGAACCTGGTTATGATTTTATCATCCAAGGTATGTCAGGTTTGATGAGTATCACGGGTGAAAAAGACGGTGAGCTAGGTGCAAGTTCGCAAAAAGTAGGTGTCGCTGTTGTCGATATTCAAACAGGACTTTACTCAACCATTGCGATTCAAGCTGCGTTGCTTTCACGGCATCAAACAGGCAAAGGGCAATATATCGATATGTCCTTGCTTGATGTACAAGTGGCAGCATTGGCAAATCAGGGTATGAACTATCTGACTTCTGGTGTTGCACCTCAGCGTATGGGGAATAATCATCCCAATATTGTGCCTTATCAAACATTTCAAGCGCAGGATAAAGAATTTATCATTGCGTGCGGTAATGATAAACAATTTAAAGACTTATGTATTGCGATTGGTAAGTCAGAATTATTGGAGAATCCTAATTACATTCGTAATCAAGACCGAGTAAAAAATCGTGCTGAATTGGTGCCTTTATTGGCAGAGTATTTCAAGACCAATACAGCTAAACATTGGGTGGATGCAATCCATGCTGTGAAAGTCCCTGTAGGTGTGATTAATTCAGTTGCGGATGCACTAGATGAGCCTCAAATTCAGCATCGACAAATGGTGGTAAATATTCCACATGCCTACAATCCGAATTTTAAAGTGATTGGTTCTCCAATTAAAATGTCAGATACACCTGTAGAATATCGTAATGCGCCACCACGATTGGGGGAGCATACTGATGAAATATTAAGTCAGATTCTCACGAAAGATGAAATATTGAAATTGAAACTTGCGGGTATTATTGAAGGCTAGTGAGGCGTAATGGTAATAAAGGCAATGATATGTTTTTATTACCAAAATTATATTAAATAAACTGAATGTTGATGATTAATAATCAAATTCATAAACCTAAATAAAATAAAAACATGTTAATGCAGGATTAACGTAAAATAGAAAAATTGATCTAACTATCAATGAATTGAAAATTTGAATTATTTGGAAAATATAACAATGAACTATCTCGAAAAAATAAGCCAACTATATCAATTAAATTCGAAAGAGAATCATGGTTTTAGTCTTGGAATGATTCAAGAAATGCAAAATCGACTCTCGATTCAACTGCCTGAAGTATTAAAGCGTTATTACATAACACTTGGGCAAGAGCAAAATATTAACCAAAGCCATAATCGCTTACTCTTTGCAGATGGTGTTGAGTTTATAGATCATGAGTACTTAGTTTTTTTTGAAGAAAATCAGAATGTTGTTATTTGGGGGATTAAGCGTGAAGATCTGACGAAAGATGACCCGCCTATATATGGTGGTTATGCATATGATGATGGTCACTTAGAGTGGCATTATGAAATTGACACATGTTCTGGTTTTTTAACTTTGATGGCGATTTATAATGGTACTATGGGTGGTTTAAAATATAATGCAAATGCTTTGGATCCTGTCTCAGTTGAAACCACTCAATATATTCTAAAAAATTGGCAATACCAAGATGATATAAGCTTGACAACGCAAAAATCTTATACCAATGACTTCAATGAGGTTATCAGTCTATCTTTTAATGCTGCAGGAGAAGCTTCTGCTATTTTCATCGGAACAAATAAAGAAGATATCTATGAAAATATGTTAGAAAAGTTAGATGTATTTTGGAGTTATCTCTCAATTGAAGATGAATAAGGCAGATTAATTGCCTTATTCTGTATTTGAACGATTAAATTACGCAGTCGTAGGAATAATCCTTTGTTGCATCAAAACTTGCTGTGCAATATGAATTTCAGCACCTTCTTCAGGATGTACGGCATGCCACTCATCCTGATCATTCAATTCCCATGCACGAACATTGTCTTTGAGGTAGCTAAGTAATCCAAATTCAATAATTTGTTTCTTCAATTTTTTATCTTCAATCGGGAAACAGGTTTCGACACGTGAGAATAAATTGCGCCCCATCCAGTCCGCACTGGCACAATATAAGTCATCAATCCCTGCATTATGGAAATAATAAACACGAGTATGTTCTAAAAAGCGTCCCACAATTGAACGAACATGGATATTTTCAGACAAGCCCTTAATTTGTGGTTTTAAACAGCAAATTGAACGAATAATTAAATCAATTTTAACCCCAGCTTGAGAGGCAATATATAGTGCTGCTATTAATTTAGGTTCAGTTAAAGCATTCACTTTAATGATAATACGGGCTTTTTTCCCAGCTTTCGCATGCTCAGTTTCTTGCTGAATTAGATCTAATAACTGAGAGTGTAAGGTAAAGGGTGCATGAAATAGTTTTTTGAGTTTGAGTAACTTGCCCATCCCAGTCAATTCTTGGAAAATTTTATGTACATCTTCGCAAATATCAGGATCAGTGGTGAGTAAACCATAATCGGTGTACATCCGTGCATTACCCGCATGGTAGTTGCCTGTACCTAGATGCACATAACGTTTCAATTGATGATTTTCACGGCGCACAATCAAAATCATTTTGGCATGGGTTTTATAGCCAACAATGCCATAAACGACGACAGCACCTGCTTCTTGCAAAATATTCGCTACAGTAATATTTGACTCCTCATCAAAACGCGCGCGTAATTCAATTACCGCCGTGACTTCTTTACCATTACGCGCAGCTTCAGCGAGCACTTGAACGATTTCAGAATCTGGACCACTACGATATAAAGTTTGTTTGATCGCCAAAACATTGGGATCTTGAGCTGCTTCTTTGAGCAAATTAATCACAGGTTTGAACGAGTCAAAAGGGTGATGTAACAATACGTCTTGTTTACTTAAAACCTCAAAGGTATTTTTTGCATTTCTGAGAACTTTAGGAATAACGGCTTGATATGGTTTAAAACGTAATTCAGGAATATCAAAATTGGTAATTAAACGGGTTAAGTTTACAGGACCATCAACTTGATATAACTGAGAATGATCAAGATCAAACTGCTCCAATAAATAGTTATTGATCGAATCAGGGCAATTATTGGCGATTTCTAAACGTACAGCACGACCAAAACGACGTGATGATAATTCATCTTTGAGTGCAACTGCCAAATCATCGACATCTTCAGCAAGGGTTAAATCCGCATTTCGCGTCACACGGAATTGATAACATCCCGTTGCAGTCATACCTGGGAATAAATCATTGATATGTTGATGAATAATAGCTGACAATAAAATGTAATGTTCTTCACCATTGGTGAGTTCGTCTGGTAAACGGATGGCTCTAGGCAGAGAACGAGGTGCAGGGACGATGGCTAATTCAATATGACGACCAAAAGCATCTTTACCTTCCAAAGTGACAATAAAATTCAGACTTTTATTGACGAGTCTTGGGAAAGGGTGGGAAGGATCAAGGCTGATTGGAGTGACTACAGGTTGAACTTGTTTGAAAAAATAATTTTTAATCCAATCTTTATGCTTTTCTTCAATATCGTTGTATTGAATAAATCTAACCCCATAATCTGCAAGTTCAGGCAATAATACATTGTTTAATATATGGTATTGCTCTTCAATTGCGAGATGCGCTTTTTCTGAAATGTGTTCAAGAATCACTTCATTGGGAATGCCATCAGGTGCAGTGGTAATACTATTCATATCCACTTGCTTCATTAAACCTGCAACACGAATTTCAAAAAACTCATCAAGGTTTCGAGAGAAAATAATTAAAAAATTTAAACGTTCTAGCAAAGGATGATTTTCATCCTTTGCTTGCGCCAAGACACGTTTGTGAAATTCGAAAAGTGAAATTTCACGATTAATATATGTTTCTGAACTGTGTTGAAATTCGTAAATTTGAGAATGATTTGAAGCCGGCATGATCTGCGTCATTTGAAAAACTGTCTAGAAGACCTTGTAGGGCATAGTAAGTTTTATATATGACAGAAATGTTACATTTCTTAAAATATTGAACATTTCTTTCTTCTAAATAGTTAAAAAATAAAGTTTTTATCAACTCAAGCCAAATGAAATAGAATTCTTTCATTATAGTTTAAATGATTAATTTTAAATTATTCAATTGTTTAGAAGATGTAGCATTGTACGGCCTTAAAACTTACATTGATCATTATTCACTTTTATTTCATAGCTTTTTTGATCTGAAGATAATTTCATTTTCACATAATAAGGATTACGTCTTTGAAACTCATTTTCAAAAATCAGATGACAATTTTCAATCATTCCTTTGATTAGGTACTGTTGAGTTTGTTCTTTACCGACACTTTTAGCAAATTGGTCGAAATCTTCAGAAGTAATGAGTCCTTGTAAACTGATGTGATCATGAGACATCTGCATTTGTTCAATGACTGTGTTTTGGTCAATTTGGACAGGGTAAACGCGTGAATCTTCATCGCTCAATGCAGCTAAAATGATGTCTAAATTTTTTTGATCTTTGATTTTATAGTTTTGGTCAATCAGATTTTTTTGAATCAGATACGTATCAAGTTCTGTCGCATGTGACGACATTGCAAATACAGAAAATAAGGATACAGTAAGTGCAGGAATTATTTTGAATTTCATTTGAATAATACACATATAGATAGTATGGTTTTATTATATGCAATCTTTCTTATTTTAGGGGTAAGTTTTTGTTTAATAATTTGTTTCTTCACAAGAATAAGCCAAAAGTTGTTTCTATTATGGTTGGAGTAATAACTACTGATAGGGAAATGTATTTTTCTCGAAAGAATATTCTTTTATTTCAATAAAAAAGGCTTTGATTTACAAAGCCTTTGATATATTACATATTGAAATTAGTCTTTTTTCAAATTCTCATTAATTAAAAATTCAACCAATGCTTTTTGTGCATGAAGACGGTTTTCTGCTTCATCCCAAACCACAGCATTTTTATGGTCAAGCATATTTTCAGAAATTTCTTCACCACGGTGCGCAGGTAAGCAATGCATAAATAAGCAATCAGGATGCGCTAAATCCATCAGTTTTTCATTCACTTGATAATCAGCAAATGCTTTTTCACGGATTTTTTGCTCTTCTTCTTGCCCCATACTCGCCCAAACGTCAGTCACGATCAGGTCAGCATTCACCGCAGCATCTTCAGCAGATTCAAACACTTCTGCACAATGCGCAAATTCAGATAAGAATTCAGGCTTTGGCTCATAGCCTTTCGGAGAAGCGATCTTTAATTTAAAGCCCCACATATGTGCAGCTTCAATATATGAATTACACATATTGTTGCCATCACCAATCCAAGCCACAGTTTTTCCTGCGATTGGACCACGATGTTCAACAAAAGTTTGTACGTCTGCAAGTAATTGACAAGGATGATGATCATCTGTCAAAGCGTTGATCACAGGAACACTTGAGTATTCAGCAAAACGTTCAACGATGTCATGACCAAAAGTACGAATCATCACAACATCAAGCATACTTGAAATCACACGTGCTGAATCTTCGATCGGCTCGCCACGACCCAACTGAGTATCGCGAGATGAAAGGAAAATTGCACTACCACCAAACTGAGTCATACCAGCTTCGAACGACACTCGCGTACGGGTACTCGATTTTTCAAAAATCATTCCCATGACTTTGCCAACAAAGGGTTGGAACACTTCATTGTTATGTTGTTTTCGCTTTAACTCTTGAGCACGTTCAATGATACGGTTAAGTTCAGCAGTTGATAAGTCACGTAAAGTAAGAAAATGTCGTAGAGCCATGGTTACTCCACAATAATTGTCTAGTCAAAGCCAATAGGGTATTGACCAACAATTCATTGTTGGTGGTTGATGAAAATAAAAAGGAGAATCATCTAATATACTATAGGAATGTCAAAACGCAAAAAAAATAGACTTTTTGATGACCGTCTAAGAAGCGATCTACACAATAACTGACGCAATCGAATATTTCTTGATCAGTTTCTTGGATATGAATGCCCATTAAAATTCGCCATTCTAGGTTTCTAAGTATTCCAAAATAGAATTGAGCAGAATAAAGCGGATTATCGCATTTTAAAAGTTGCTTTCCAGCGCAACTTTCTAAGGCTTTTGCGATTGCAAGTTGAACCTGCTTAGGACCTTTTTCGTGGATATACAATGCCAGTTGTGGGTCTTTTTGTGAGCGTTCAAAGATCAGTCGAATAAAAGCGATATTTTCCGGCATGATCATGTGTTTATAAAAGGTAATGAGCGTCGTGATTAGATAAGGGCGTAGTTCATTTTGTACTGGGTTAAAAGGAATACACACATCTTTGAAGAATAAATCACGGCGATAATCACAAATTGAAGTGAATAGACCTTCTTTATTACCAAAATATTTATAAATGGAAGCTTTAGATCCACCTGCATGATTGACAATATCATCTAAGGAAACAGCATCATAACCACGCTCTAAAAATAAATCATTGGCACTTATCAATAACGCAAGGCGACGCTCATACCCACGCTTGGTTTGCGGGTAATCACATCGAGTCATTTCAATTTGTGCTAAATCTTCGTTCATAGATCACATGCAGAAAAAAGGTATTTTTGATTATATCAAAGATAGCCATAAAATTCTTATGGAATACATTTTTGCATTATTTTGATGAAAAAAAATACAAATAAATGAAAAAATGAATCAAAATTCATTTTTCTTTGACTAAAGTTTTAGAGTAAACTACCCAAACTGCCATATGCGAATAATAAATTATGGCTATACTCAAAACTCAATAAACAAGTGACCACTGTGGAAAGGAATATGACACAACAAACGTCTGCAGGCTTAAGATTTAGACAAGCACTGGAAGTGGAAAAACCATTACAAATTATCGGTACAGTCAACGCTTATGCAGCGATGATGGCGAAACAAGTCGGTTACAAAGCGATTTATCTTTCGGGTGCTGGTGTTGCCAACTATTCATACGGGTTACCTGATTTAGGCATGACCAGCTTAGACAACGTATTGGAGGATGTTCGTCGTATTACCGAACGTGTAGACACACCATTATTGGTTGACATTGACACAGGTTGGGGTGGTGCATTCAATATCGCACGTACTGTGAAACAGATGATTGCCGCAGGTGCAGCCGCTGTGCATATCGAAGACCAAGTGGCACAAAAACGTTGTGGTCACCGTCCAAACAAAGAAATCGTGTCGCAACAAGAAATGGTAGATCGCATTAAAGCTGCGGTTGATGCTAAAACTGATTCTAATTTTGTGGTGATGGCACGTACCGATGCCCTACAAAAAGAAGGTTTGCAAGCGGTGATTGACCGTGCATGTGCATGTGTAGAGGCAGGTGCAGATGCAATTTTTGCTGAAGCAATGACAGACATTACCATGTACAAAACAGTGTGTGATGCAGTCGGTGTACCAGTTCTTGCAAATATCACTGAATTTGGTGATACACCGTATTACACCACTCAAGAATTGGGTGAGCAAGGTATTTCAATGGTGCTTTATCCATTGTCAGCGACTCGTGCTATGCAAAAAGCAGCACTCGAAGTATTCCGTTCGATTCGTGAAAATGGTACGCAAGTGAATGTACTTGATACCATGCAACAACGTAAAGAACTGTATGAATTCCTTGATTATCATACTTTTGAAAATACATTAGACAAATTATTCACTGAAGGAAAATAAAAATGGCTGAAGGAAAAGTACTCACCGGCGCAGGATTGCGTGGACAAGTGGCAGGGAAAACAGCTTTATCAACAGTCGGTAAAAGTGGCGCAGGCTTAACTTACCGTGGTTATGATGTGCAAGATTTGGCTGAAAACTGCCAATTTGAAGAAGTTGCATACTTAATTTTCTTTGGTGAATTACCAACGACTGAACAACTTGCTGCCTATAAAGCAAAACTCAAATCACTTCGTCAATTGCCACAAGCCTTGAAAGAAGTACTTGAGCGCATTCCTGCGGATTCACACCCAATGGATGTGATGCGTACAGGTGTTTCAATGTTGGGTAACATTGAAACTGAGAAATCATTCGATGAACAACAAGATGTTGCAAACCGTATTTTAGCAACTTTACCTGCAATCATTTGCTACTGGTACCGTTTCAGCCATGATGGCGTGCGTATCGAAGAAAACACAGATGATGATTCTATCGGTGCTCAATTCCTTCACCTTCTTCGTGGT
The DNA here is from genome assembly GCF_004209355.1 of Acinetobacter sp. WCHAc060025. Taxonomy (NCBI): domain Bacteria; kingdom Pseudomonadati; phylum Pseudomonadota; class Gammaproteobacteria; order Moraxellales; family Moraxellaceae; genus Acinetobacter; species Acinetobacter sp. WCHAc060025. The sequence continues at coordinate 125,019 of NZ_SGSX01000012.1, forward strand.
GAAAAGCCAAATGAATTGCATGAGCAAGTGATGAATGTTTCGTTGATTCTATATGCTGAGCATGAATTCAATGCATCAACATTCACAGCACGTGTATGTGCATCAACATTATCAGATATGCATTCATGTATCACAGGTGCAATTGGTTCACTTCGTGGCCCATTACACGGTGGTGCAAACGAAGCTGCGATGGAAATGATCGAAAACTGGACGTCTCCTGAAGAAGCGGAACGTGAAATGCTCGGTAAATTGGCACGTAAAGAAAAGATCATGGGCTTCGGTCATGCGATCTACAAAGACAATGACCCACGTAACGGCATCATCAAAATTTGGTCTGAAAAATTGGCGAAAGATGTAGGTGATACTGTTCTTTACCCAGTATCAGTACGTTGTGAAGAAGTGATGTGGCGTGAGAAGAAATTGTTCTGTAATGCGGACTTTTTCCATGCGTCTGCATACCACTTTATGGATATCGCAACCAAACTGTTCACGCCAATCTTCGTGATGAGCCGTGTAACAGGTTGGGCAGCGCATGTGATGGAGCAACGTGCAGATAACCGTATTATTCGTCCAAGTGCGGATTATACTGGTCCAGAATTGCGTAAAGTTGTACCGATTGCTGAACGTTAATAGCTCATTACTACTTTGAAATAATAGTAAGATAAAACACCCAATGAATTCATTGGGTGTTTTTTTACTCTATTCGTCGAGTAAAGCTCTGATTTTATAACTGCTTTGGAATGGTATCCCAGAATAATCTGATGTTGCGATTAAATGTTAATGCAGATTGATCACCATTTGCTAAATTCATCTGGCAATCATATAGGTTGCCTGTTTTAGATCCTATGCTTGTAATTGTTTTATGCCGCAATGTAATTTCTCCTGGAATTGCAAGAACTGCATTTGGGCATCCTGCTGTTGATAGTGCCTCTTTCAGCGGGTAAGAGCCTGAGTTTCGTTGCGTTTTCCCATCACAAAACCAATTGTTTTTATTGGATGTAGAGCGCCAACAAAAAGCGAGTGCTTTTACAGCAGATGTGTCTGAAGATGGTGTGACAATAATAGGTTGTTTGGGAGCGGTTGTAGTTGTGGTCGTATTGTCTTTTGGGGGGAGAGTAATTGAACCCGGTGGGCCACTTGAATCAGGAGGGGAAAAAATTATGTTGGGATTGGTAGGACTTGAGCCAGTATCTTTAGGTGGATTTGATGATTCATTAACAGGTCTTTCGAAAAAATAATTTGGCCCACATATGTTATATGGCATGAAGCCTAGAGTCGCTTTTGCAAACAATGAATCTGTATTTACATTACCATTATTTTGTAGATTTAGAGTTTTATAATCGTATACGGTAATTAAGAAGGGTTCATATTTAATCAGGTCTTTAATGTGCATAGCACCTATACCTGGCTCAGGTGGGATATAAGTCGTTAAAGGTTGATCGGGATCGAATTTTAATTCAAAAGGTCGTTCTACATTGGTAAAGCTGATATTTATTGGGCCTGTATCAGCACTTGTTGACTCTAAATTCCCTTTTATTGAAACCTGAGCTTTACCAGTGCTAATTTTTTTCCAAGTGAGTTCTGTATCTTTAAAATGGTAAGTGACAGGATTGGTGTTAATAGACCCAGATTTTGTATTATAGCCACTGAGTTCAAGCTGATCCGTTTGGTATTGAACAGCTTGATCAGTTTCAGTGATATTAAGCTTACCATTGACGGTTTGTTTCTCTTTACTATCTTGCGTTGATAAATTTAAATTCTTAAAGTCATAAGTCGTATTGTTATTAGATAGATATACTTCACCTTGCGCTAAAATTTCTGTGTCAAAAATCCCAAGACAATTATTAAATAAAATCTTTTGGTTATTTGTGTCTACTGTATATGAACCCGATGTGCATTTTTTACCTTTTTGAATAATGTCGTACATACCATTGGATAGCATATTCAGTGGACCATTGAATAAAACTTCGCGCATGACAAGCGCACTGGCTTTCTCAGCAAATGCTTGTTCATTCATGGTGGTGTTTGTTGGAGGATTATTTTCGGTACGTTGCTCTTGTGTAGCTGAAGTTCCATTTTGATTATCGTCATCACCACCTCCACAAGCAGTCAGTAATAAGATGATGACGATTGGATAAAATTTATCAAATAACTTTATTTGCATGGTGATCTTTCCAAATGCTTAAAAGTATAATTATTGTTAGTTTTGAAACTTTGACTATTCCTCAAATGGCAATGTTTCTTGATTTACTATGAAAAAAATACTTTTAATACGAGCGGAGTCGATTTGACATAATCGATTTACATTAAAGTGAGTAAAATAATAAAAACCAGATTTAACTTGTGTTTTTACAATACGTTTTTTTTATTATTCATAAAAAAATAAGCTTAAAGTCATGCTGTTTATATATTAGAATATGTGCATAATGAACAAGTTAAGAACATAATGAGTAGATTTTTATGAGTAATCAAATATCTGCAGAGCAGGGAAGCTATTTGGGGCAACAGTTGGAGCAAGTGAAATCAGAGCTTGCGCAATCTTCAAAAGATTTGATTGAGATTAGGCAAGAAACGTTTAGTCATTACCCAGCAGTTGAAGCAGCAAAGCAAAAAGCGGAAATAACTTTAAAAAACTATACTACTGCAAGAGCTGATGCCGTTAGAGATAAAGCCCGTCGAGATAGCTTATTCAGTGCTTTAACTTTAGCACCACTGTTTAGTAACCGCCTCTTACTTATTATTGCATGGGCCGTATTGATTTTTGCGATTCCATTTTTTGCAAAATATACCATTGGAAAGTTTTTAGGTATTGTATTGAGTCTAGGCTTATACATTGTACTTGTTCGTAAAGGAATGAAAAAACAAGGTGATTTGAAAAGTAAGGCAGAATGCGGTTCTATTTTGCTCTTTGGTCAATGCAGACTAAGCTTCATGCATTTTGGCTCAAAAGAAAGCGGAGATTCAAAGTATCCCTACAAAGCAATCACTGCACCTGCCGATGAGAAAGATATTTCAGGAAATTGGCGAGTCGATGATAAGTTCGGGAAAATGTATGATTCGGATTTTGTTGTTTTTCATACGCCAAAGGAAGCGGACAAAATATTTGCAATTTTAAAAATTCCCAATGATGGAAGCGAAGCACATTTGGTTGATATTAATGCAAATACTGAGGCTTGGGATTGGAAGATTTATAAACAAATGTCAGCAGAACTTGTACCTCTATTCGCTCAAGATATTTCAGCAATAAATACTTTTGCAACTTCTGCAGCAGATTGGGTAAAAAGTTATGAATATATTGCTTCTTTGGAGCAACGACTCAAAACATTGACAGATGTGACTGAAAACTGGCAAGACGTTGCGATTGAAGAAGAAACGCTTGATCGTGTTCTAAAATTAGTTGATTTATTTGCTTCCGGTCGTAAACCATCGCCTAAAGGTATTTTATTGTATGGTCCTCCAGGAACTGGAAAGACTTTAATTGCGCGTAAGCTTGCTAAACATGCAGAATGTAATTTTGAAGCCGTAAATATTTCAGATTTAAAAGCAGGACATATTGGTCAAACAGCACCAAAAGTAAAAGAACTTTGGGCACGTTGTCGTGAAAAGGCGCCAACATTATTGTTTGTTGATGAATGTGAAAGTGCTTTTGCAAAACGTGGTGGAACAGATAACGATTCATTTGGTAATGAGCTCGTACAAACCTTTCTTTCTGAATGGGATGGCTTTAATCAAGCATCAGGTAAAGTCTTGGTGATCGCAGCGACGAACCGACACGACATTATCGACAATGCAATTATGTCACGCTTTACTGCATCAGTAGAAATTGGCTTACCAAACGATGTTGCACGTAAGAAAATTTTAGAAAATGAATTTAAACAAGCGGATATTGATCTTGAAGTATCTTCAGCGCTTACGACTGAAACAGCAGGGATGTCGGGTCGTGATATTCACACGTTGATCGCCACTTTAGTTGCTGAAAATATCAATCGTGAGATAAAACCTGAGAACTTGATCGAACAGGTTCGTAAAATTCGTGGTAAAGGCTCAACACAAGTAAAATCATTGACTTGGGATGATGTTGTATTGCCTGAAACAACCATGATGGAATTCCAAAATCTAGGTAAAGAATTAAAAAATGCTGAAAAACTTGCAAAATTAGGCATTTCAACGCCGAAAGGAATTTTACTTTACGGCCCTCCTGGTACAGGGAAAACTCAAATTGCCCGTGTTTTGGCGAGTCAGTCAGGGCTTTCATTTATTGCAGCAGCAACATCGGATTTAAAGGCAAATTTTACAGGTCAATCTGGTAGTAAAGTAAAGCAATTGTTTGAAACTGCACGCTCACAAGCACCATGTATTGTTTTCATTGACGAAATTGATATTGTGGCAGGTGCGCGCAATGGTGGAAATGATAGTTTTACTCAAGAGATCGTTGGGCAAATGCTTCAAGAGCTAGACGGTGTAGCAACCAAAGAAGGGCAAGTATTCTTATTGGCTGCTAGTAATCATCCTGAAAATATTGACAGTGCGTTAATGTCACGATTGGAACGTAAAATTGAAATTGGTCTACCTGATCAAGTCGCACGTTCGCAGATATTAATTTCGATGCTAAACAGTAAGCCAACTGATTTTGAAGTCAGTGAAGTTGCAAATCAACTTGCTGAAAAAACGCAAGGCTTATCAGGACGTGATTTAAACTCTTTGGTGACTCGTGCAACACGACGTGCTGTGAGCCGTGCGATTCAATCAGGTGATGATCTCGAACATACACGAATCACAGAAGAAGATTTGTTGGAGTCGATCGGAACAAGTTTTGCTGAGAATGAATAAATTATAAATGCGCAGAAGTATTACGTTTCAAAACGTAAGCCTATGTTTATTTTAATTGTATTGTTAATGATGGCTTATTTCCTTAATGAAGGAATAAGCCATTTTTTAGTGGGCGAGTTGTAATTACTAGGTGGTTTAGACGTTGGGATTGCATATAGATAATGATTTGAACTGCTGTTCGTGAGTCTATTTGGATAAAAGTAGAATAGGATCTTCAATATCATAGCCAGTTTCTATTGGAATCCCTCGATATTTAACTACAACCACCGTTTTATTCTGATTCGGTATTTTATAATTTTGAGTGATTTTAAGTTGCTTGTTATAACTAATGGCTTCTTGAATCTTACTTTCATATAAAGGCATATGAATTTGATAAGTAATCGTATATTGAGGAATCGTTTCTGAAAGCGTATGCCAAGCAGGAACTTGGTGAACTTTATTTTTCAAAACCTTAATTTGTACTACATTTGAATCGACTTTGATTAGTGGGGTTAAGCGCTTAGTGATTTTCTTTAGATCTTTATCAAACTGAATACCATCTTGATCATAATCTATGGCTTTGCTTTTTGGATTGATATACAGGGATTTTACTTCGATCAATTTGTCAGGTGTTTTACTGTTGAGTTGATAATAATAAAGTTGTGGTAAACGTCCGCGTCCATCTTGGAAATGACGTAATACATATAGCTTTTTCTCTTTAGCTTCATAGCCTAAAACTTCAATGTTTTGTCCACCACCAACTGTGGCATGGACATTTAGAGAAAGCATAAAGATGAAAATTGTAGTGATAAATTTAAAATAATGCATCGTTTATTGTTCAATATGTTTTTATTAATTATGACTGAGCTTGGTCAAATAAACAGGACATTTACGTAAATAAAAATCAAGAAAATATATAAATAGAGCGAATTTTAGTCGGATTTTTTACTGAAATCCGCTAGAATCACACCATAAATCTTAACCAATTAAAAATTTAAAGCTTAATAATAAATGAATACACCACAATTAGATCTTGTTGAAGAGCAAGGGAAAATAAGTTTTATAGAATATACTTCTACTGGCATTTTTACCTTAGAAATCGAAAAACGTAAATATCGCGGAACGCAGATTCAATCACAAGTTTTTCAACTCAACGATGAAGTTCATGTAATTTTCCATCAAAGGACACAGCATCTCTATGCAGTGTTGAATAAGAGTAAACAAATTCTTTATTTAAATGAAGATATTATTGCGTTAGATCGTGTGAATTATGTAGATGATGCAAAGTCAGCCTTTCATTTTACATTGTGTATGACACTCTTTTTACTGGTCGCTTATCTGATCTTTCAATATGCGATGGATGGCACAATTTATTATTTAGATACACTGATGCATATAGCTTTGCTTGCTTGTATGCTGTTTGTTGGTTCTTTTATCTATACCATTATTCATTCAAAAAAAGAAAATAAACTTCCTATTGCGACAGAACTTTTAGCGTTACTGAATTTACCTAAATTGAGTGGACGTATGCTACAAAGCTTTAAATTGATGAATGGCTACTTTTTTGAATTTGAACATTTATTTGACTTGAGAGAAATATACAAATTGAAAGTAGATATGAATGATCAAAAAGTTGAACATTATTTAGCAGGACAAATGCTGAGAGTTAATAACTGTGGTTTGAATGTATTTGAAATTGAAAAATGTCAGCTTGAATTGATTAAAGGGGATTTGCAACATTTTAAAATTGAAGAAAAGACAGACCTTGGATATGACGATGATGCATTACAAGAAATTCTATTTAAAGTAAAAAATCAGAGGTTTTATAGTTTATTTGATGAGTTTCCTTTTACCAAAGGAAGACAAATCCAAGTTGTAGCGACAAAGTTCCCTGATATAAATGGTCGTTACGCATGGTTGGTATATGATCAGATACTCTACCTTTCTATGGACCCCGATGTGTTGCAGAGCAAAACATTACAGCAATTAAAAATTGGGAATCTGGAAGAGTTTGGAGATATAAATGGAATTTTCGTTATAGCATGTATTCTTGCAATGATATTTTTTGGTCTATTCTATGCGGTTTTTTTAGCAGGAGTTTTTGGTATCCTTTATTTTTATGGAAAATTTTGCTATTCAATTTATTTAAAAATGAGCAAAAAAAGAAATATCAATACTTTTGTTCAACAACAGATTTCTGAATTGATGCCATCAATTAATTTTAATAAACTCAATAAAGAATTTGTAGTACATTTCAATCAAAATCGTTTGAAAAATAGTCGCACAGGCTTTAAAAAAGAATATAAAGTGCTTGATTAAAAAGGAGATCGTAAGATCTCCTTTTAACAATGATAGCATGCGAAATATAAAGAATTAGAACTGTTCAGACTTCGCCATATTCCACATTCTGAAATAGAAGTTATCCTCATCTTTATTTTCACATGAAAGTAATTCGCCATCTTTCATCCAAAAATGCAATTGCGCGTAGTTTTTGATTTCACGGTCATTGATGCGCTGTGCCAAATGATGTGCTTTGATTTCAGCAGGATGTTGTAAACCTGCAGCAGCAATCATTTCCGCCAGTGCTTTTAAGGTATTTTGTTGGAAATGGAAAACACGTTCAGATTTTGTCGGAACATCAAGCGCTTTTTGACGTTCTTTGTCTTGTGTCGCAACACCTACAGGACATTGATTGGTATGACAGCTTTGCGCTTGGATACAACCAATGGCAAACATAAAGCCACGAGCAGAGTTTACCCAATCCGCACCCATTGCCATGGTGCTGGCAATGTCAAAAGCACTGATGATTTTACCACTTGCACCGATTTTGACTTTGTCACGTAAACCCGCACCAACCAGAGTATTATGCACAAAGAGTAAGCCCTCACGTAAGGGTGTACCCATATGATCAATCAATTCGATTGGGGCAGCACCAGTACCCCCCTCAGAACCATCAACCACAATAAAGTCAGGCATGATTTTAGTTTCTAATATCGCTTTGACAATCCCCATAAATTGCCAAGGTTGTCCGATACATAGTTTAAAACCTACGGGTTTTCCGTTCGATAAGTCACGTAACTTTTGGATGAAATGCATCATTTCAATAGGGTTGCTAAATGCCGAATGTGAGGCAGGTGAAACGCAGTCACGATCACGTGGGACCCCACGGATTTTCGCAATTTCTTCACTAATTTTATGTTTAGGTAAAATACCCCCATGCCCAGGTTTAGCGCCTTGTGATAATTTGATTTCAATCATTTTAATTACAGGATTGGACGCTTGTTGTTGGAATTTCTCAGGGTCAAACTTCCCATCTAAAGTACGGCAACCGAAATAACCACTCCCGAGTTCCCAAACAATATCACCACCATTTTCAAGATGGTAAGGGCTTAAGCTACCTTCACCTGTATCATGGTAAAAGTTCCCCATTTTAGCCCCTTTATTGAGTGCACGAATCGCATTGGCACTTAAACTACCAAAACTCATGGCAGAAATATTCATGATGGATGAACTATAAGGTTGGCTACATTGATCATTACCAATACTAATACGAAAAGTATGATGATCAGCAGGTGAACAGGGCGCTAGAGAATGGGTCAGAAAACGGTAATCATCTTGATATACATTAATGATAGAGCCAAAAGGTTTATCGGCATTTTCATTTTTTGCACGTTGATAAACCAAACTACGTTGTGAGCGTGAGAATGGCAGGGCATCTTCATCTGATTCGATGAAATATTGACGAATTTCAGGGCGGAAGCTTTCAAAGAAAAAGCGGAAATGCCCCATAATTGGGTAGTTTCTTAAAATTGCGTGTTTACTTTGAATGATGTCGTAAATTCCGACAGCACTTAAGGCGATACTGATCACCCATGCGATATTTAAAACCGTATCCGAAAAGAAATAGTAAATAAAATGTGAATCATGCAAAAAAATCGTCCAAGTTAGATAAATTGCAATGAATAAACAAAGGAACCAAACAGAATAACGTGAAAAAAAAGTATTAAAAAATTTACTTCTAATTGCTTGAGCAGGGCTAGCCATAGGAATAGGTTGTCCAACATAATATTATGCGACTAAGTTGCCAATTTTATGACATTTTCTCAAGTGTTGAATTGTTAGAAATAAGAAAGATTCTATTTTAAAAATAACATTAAGGAATTAAATGCTTAGTGTGAATAATTTACTCATCGGTCAAAATACTAGACTTTCTGGGCAAGTAATGTCGCAAATCGTTGTTTGATGCGATTGCCTTGTTCATCGGTACGATGTAATTCACCAACATTTTCATTGTATTTTAAAATATTCCAAGTTCGATAATAATCACGTAATTGCTGAGGTTTAAAGCTAAATGGGAAATCGGACTGTACAGGATAATCGTCTGTATCCATCGCACAGACAATTAAATTAACCCCATTGGTTTTTGTTACTTTTTGCATATTTTGAATTAATGGTGGAATAGTTTTAGCCTGCAAAAACATCATGACGACAGTCGAAAATACAAAATCGTACGATCCCTCTAAACTTTGATCTTGGTTTAAATCACGTATAGCTGTTTGAATATTCAGTAATTTTTCTAATTCAATGATGTCATTTAGATTTTGAATACTTTGCGGATTGACATCAAAGGCATCTACCTGAAAACCATGTTGATTTAAATACAAAGTATTGCGTCCAAGACCACAACCAACGTCTAAAGCCTTGCCTGTATTTAAGTATGGCATTGCCATGAGAATTTCAGAATGTGTTGGTGAAAGTTGATATTTCTTAGCAAAATAATCATCAGCTTCACAGTAGAAACTTAGTTGACAGCGTACATCTGGACTTGTAGAAACAATTTTATGCCACGCTTGCGGTGTAATAAAAGGTGGCTGATTTTCTACGCTAAATTGGTATTGAGAAAGGGTGTTGCCGTGTTCATTAAGCATGGCAAAATCTAAGTGACCTTGTAAAATATTGAGTTTTGCCCAAGTACCAACTTTGGTATTGTGAGCTTGTTTAAATCCTTGAGGAATACTATTGGCGTCCCAAATCGGTAATTCACGATAACAGCGTAAGTTTTCCATCTTTGATTCCTTTTAGATTTAAAAAAACAGATCTAGGTCGATTGACCTAGACCTTATCGCATTTATTCCTCAGTTGGAACAAGCATTAAAATAGATTCATTCAATAGACCTACGATGTCTTCTAAGATTTCATCATCAGCCAATTCAATATTCAATGCTGTTGCTTGACCATCAGCAATTTTTTGTAAAAAAGGCGTGAATTGTTCGGAAATACAAATCCCTTCACCATTTGCCCAAAACAATACTTGGTCATCTTGATCTGAATAAAGTAAACGTGAAGCAGGTTCAAGTTGAATTAAATAGCCTTGATCAAGCACTTCTTCCAAATCACCTGTGCCAATTTCTTCTGCTTCAGGAATATTTTCAGGATATTTAGATTCAGACATTAAACTCATAATCGCATCATCTAAAACAATTGAGTTTTGCAATTGTTCTAAGATTTTTGCTTTTAAATAAGTGAGTTCATTTTCGGTAACTTCACCTGCATTTGAAACTTGATCACGGATAATATCTAGCAATGGATTTTTTAATGCTGCATTGTCTGAAAATTTATCGCAAACACGATCCATCATATCAGGCACATTTGGCATGCGGAAACCAAAAGAGAAAGTTAAGCATTCATCTTCTGCAACGCCATAATGAGATAAGCCAGGTGGAACATAGAGTAAGTCGCCAGGTGCTAATACCTCATCAAAATTTACATCCATTTCGGGAAGCAATTTTAACGGTTGTCCTGCAACAAACTCAGACTCTGCATCACACATTTGCCCCAACTGCCAACGACGATGACCATAGCCTTGTACTAGGAATACATCATAAAAATCAAAATGTTTCCCGACTGAACCACCTTGTGGTGCGTATGACACCATGATGTCGTCACGACGCCATTGTGGAATGAAAGGAAATTTCTTCCAAAGTTCTGCCAAGTCAAATGAATAGTGATCTACAGCTTGTACGAGGAGCGTCCAAAGCTTTGGCATTTTTTGAAAATCGCCTTTGATTAAAGGCGATGTTTTAACTGACCATTGGTTTGGATCTTTGTCTTTTTGCTTAATTAAACGTGCAGTGACATTTTCATCCAATGCAAGCTCCATCACATCATCGGGAACGAGGATATTCGCGATTTCAGGAATTGCATTACGAACTAAAAGAGGTTTCTTTTGCCAGTATTCTGAGAGAAATTGTTCTGCGGTAATTCCGCCTAATACGTCTAAAGGTTGAGACATTTAAAATAGCCTAAGCAAAAATAGATTCATCTTGCATATATTGTCTAATGAGTGCGTGAAAGGTGCAAGTTTTAAGGCATGATTTGCTGCTAATTTTTAACTTAGGATTTTTCAGCGTAAGATATGCATATTGTTTTGATTGAGTGCTGATGATGTTTGCTAAAATTGCTGATTTATTTAAGGGTAAAGAGGCGAAAGCTGAATTGGAGTTTTTAGAAAAAAATCATATTCAATTGGATAATGAACACGGCTTTATTGTTGATGGTATTGTTTTAAATCAAGAACTAGCAGATCGTCTAGAATATTTTTCAAATCGAAAACTCAAGAATTTCGATGATTTAAAAGAATTATTTTATAAAGCCATTTTGATCAATGAAAAAATTGATTTAGAAATAGCTTCAGGTCGTTATGTGGCAAGACTAGGGAATACAGAAGAAAACTTGAATCAATTTAAACAAATTGTTCAAAGACTTTGTGATTATTATAAAGAGTTTAAAAGAGATAGATAAATCAAGGTATTCTGAAGTAGTAAGTATTGATAATAAAAATTGTATTAAGGTACATAATGGAGATTTATAATGGGGACCAATGTTGGTGGATTGATATTACCATTTGAGGGTGATGAAATTCAGGCAGTTGTATTAATTGAGCAGTTAGAAGCGAAATCACTTCACAAAAGAGAACATTAGACATCAGATTTCAATACAGGGAGTGAAGAGGATTTTAGCTTTTGCTTGGTGAATGGTTATTTAATATTACACCATGCCTATTATGTTCATAGTATGTTTTATACACCTGAGATTTGGCAGGAAAAATTTAAACATTTGGGTTTAATGGAGCGAATAATTGTTTTTCTACGTGTAGATAGCGCAAATGCTGCGGGCTATGCAATCTATGAAAATGCTCAACGAATCCGTTGTTTAGAAAAAAGTGAAGATGTGACCCACCAATTTGGTAAAATATTATCATTTGAACAACAATGGTTGAATGCTCCTGCTTTTTATGTACATGAATTTGAAGATGAATATGGTGAGTGGCAAAGCAAAATTATTCCTGAGTCTGAGTTCAATGAAAATGAAATGGAAGAATGGGAAGATTATTATAAATGTCGTTATATAGATGAATATGAAAATTCAGTACGTGAGTTTGAACTGGCAAGTGTCATACTTAATGAACTTTTATTTGATCTGTTTCAGATGAAATACACACTAGATAATCCTTATCCTGAAACATTTTTATATAGCACATTGTCTGAACCCCGAAAGAGCAAACAATCACAAGCTAGACAAAATTCTAAAAGTAGTTTGTGGGGGAAATTGGTAGCCCTATTTAAAAAGTAATTTTATTTAACAAGTAATTCAATCATTGCCAAAATTAGAAATTTTGCATGTTAAACTATCGCCCATGTCTTTTGACCGAAAGCGATTATGTTTAAACAAGAAATCTCAGACCTCAATTTAAAACAACTCAAAGCAGGTGAAAAGCGTTGGATTGGCTCAATGCTAGGGTCGTCTGCTGCCTTATTATTTAAAGAGATTTCAGAAAAATCTGATCAGCTTTATGTCTTGGTCGCGCGAAATAATCAGCATCTGAATCAGTTGGAAAGTGAACTAGAGTTTTACGGACTTAAACCCATAGTTTTTCCAGATTGGGAAATTCTACCTTACGATCGTTTATCACCGCATCAAGATATTGTTTCAGAGCGTCTTTCAATTTTGGCAAATATGCCGAAGAAAGGCATTTTATTGGTTTCAGCAACGACATTGGTACAGCGTGTTGCGCCGACATCTTGGGTGCTGGGCGAACATTTTGACATTAAAGTCGGTCAAAAGTTTGATTTAGAGCAACAAAAATTAAAATTGATTCAAGCAGGCTATCATCTGGTCGATACTGTTTATGATCATGGTGAATTTGCAGTCCGTGGAAGCATCATGGATATTTATGCATCGGGGCAAAGCGCACCGATTCGTATAGACTTATTTGATGATGAAATTGATACATTAAAATTCTTCGATCCTGAAACACAAAGAACGACAACTAAATTAGAACGATTTACTGTATTACCTGCGAAAGAATTTCCACTCAAAGAAGCACGTTCAATATTCCGTGATCGCTATGCGGAAAGCTTTCCAACAGCAAATCCTAAGAAAAATCCTATTTACCAAGATGTGTTGGAAGGTATTGCATCACCGGGCTTAGATTTTTATTTTCCATTGTTCTTTAGCCAAGAAGCCATGAAAACGCAAAGTTTTCTAACATCGTACTTACCTAGCAATGCTATTGTCATTACAGATCATAATATTGATGAAGGTCTATTAAGTTTTTGGTCAGATGTGATGCGTCGTTATGAAGATCGTCGTCATAATGTTGATCAACCCTTACTTCCTCCAGAAGAAATTTTTATCCAACCCAATCAGTTGTTTGAAAATTTAAATAAATTTTCAAGAATTATTGCTTCAGTAGACGCAATTGAATTGAAAGCAGGTTGTATCAATCTTTCTACTGAAATTCCGCCTCGACTTCCTGTAGATCCGAAACAAGAACAGCCATTTAAAGCTGTTAAAACTTATGTCGATGAAGCTAATCATCCTGTTTTACTGGTTGCAGAAAGTGCTGGTCGACGTGAAACATTAAAAGATGCACTTCGACCTAGCCTTGGTGAAATTCCAGTTGTTGAAAATTTTGCAACATTTCAACAGTCTAATTTCTCAGTTGCGATTACCAATGCGCCTTTAGACCGTGGTTTACTCATTACAGATAGCTTATCTGTAATTTCAGAAAATCAACTCTACGAGCATCGTGTTGTTCAGCGCCGTAAAAAACGCCAACAAGAAGTTTCAGAAGAGTTTTTGATTCGTAGTTTGACCGAATTAAATATAGGCGCGCCTGTCGTTCATATTGATCACGGTGTAGGACGTTATGCAGGTTTAGTCACTTTAAATATTGATGATCAAGATTATGAATTTCTGCAACTGAATTATGCAGACGACGCAAAAGTTTATGTTCCTGTTACCAATTTACATTTGATTAGTCGTTTTAGTGGAGGCGATCCTGATTTAGCGCCATTACATAAATTAGGCACAGATGCATGGAATAAAGCCAAACGTAAAGCACTTGAACAAATTCATGATGTTGCAGCTGAGTTATTGCATATTCAAGCGCGTCGTCAGTCTAAGCCTGGGGTTAGTTTTGAGTTAGAACAAAGTTCTTATATGCAATTTTCTAGTGGATTCGCGTATGAAGAAACGCTTGATCAAGCCAATGCGATTGAAGCAACTTTGTATGATATGCAACAAGCTAAACCGATGGATCGTTTGGTCTGTGGTGATGTAGGTTTTGGTAAAACAGAAGTGGCAATGCGTGCGGCATTTGTAGCAGTGCAAAATAATAAGCAAGTTGCGGTTTTAGTGCCGACGACACTTTTAGCACAACAACATTATGAGTCGTTTAAAGACCGGTTCGCTGATTGGCCAATTCGTGTGGAAGTCCTTTCACGTTTTGGAACGAACAAAGCGCATACCAAAATTATTGAAGATTTGATTGATGGTAAAGTCGATATTGTCATCGGAACACACAAAATTCTTCAGGAAAATGTGCAATTTAAAAACTTAGGTTTAATGATTGTCGATGAAGAACATCGCTTTGGTGTAAGAGATAAAGAACGCATTAAAGCCATGCGTGCCGATGTTGATATGTTGACACTTACTGCAACACCTATTCCACGTACTTTGAATATGGCATTTGGTGGGATGCGTGATTTATCCATCATTGCAACACCACCAGCGCGTCGTCTTGCGGTCAGAACATTTGTCAATGAACAAACTGATGCCACCATGAAAGAGGCGATTCTGCGTGAATTATTGCGTGGTGGGCAAGTTTATATTCTACATAATGAAGTGGATACGATTGAACGTGCTGCTGAAAATATTCGTAATTTAGTTCCGGAAGCGCGTGTCGCCGTGGCACATGGACAAATGCGTGAACGTGAACTAGAACAAGTCATGCAACAGTTCTATCACAAAGAATATAACGTGTTGGTCTGTTCAACGATTATTGAAACAGGGATTGATGTACCAAATGCCAATACGATTATTATCGAACGTGCAGATAAACTTGGCTTAGCACAATTGCATCAGCTTAGAGGTCGTGTTGGGCGTTCACATCACCAAGCATATGCTTATTTGATGGTTCCATCTCTAAAAGGCTTAAAAGGTGATGCCGAGAAACGCCTAGATGCGATTCAAAGAGCTTCAAACTTAGGGGCTGGCTTCATGTTAGCGACCGAAGATTTAGAAATTCGTGGTGCGGGTGAGTTACTCGGTGAGCAACAAAGTGGTTCAATGAATACCATCGGTTATAGCCTTTATATGGAAATGTTAGCCAAAGCAACCAAAGCCATTCAGCAAGGTAAAACACCAAACTTTGACTCACCACTATCACTGACTTCTGAAATTACTTTGCACATGCCTGCATTGATTCCAGACGAATACTTAGGTGATGTACATCAGCGTCTGATGTTCTATAAACGAATCAGTAATACAGATACCCAAGAGAAGCTTGATAATATTCGTATGGAATTGATTGATCGCTTTGGTGTACCGCCACAGCCTGTAAAACAGCTATTTAGTGTACATCAGATTCGTATCAAAGCTGAACAATTGGAAATTACTAAAATTGATATTGGTGCGAATGGTGGTGTAATTGAATTTTCACCAGATACACCAGTACAAGCCATCAGTATCATTCAAATGATGCAAAAGCATCCGACTTGGTTCCGAATGGATGGCGGGCAAAGACTTAAAGTCAGTGTTATGTTGGAGGAAAATGAAAAGCGGATTCAGTTTGTTCAAGATTTATTGAATAATCTTTTAGCAGAAATAAAACGATAAAATATCAATACTTTGCCTAATATGTGTTAGGCAAAGCATTTTTTGAAAAAAAGTAAAAATTTCTACAAAAGCACTTGATAAAATTCTCTGAATCTTTAAAGTGTAATTGTGATTCGGTTCAAAACAAACTTTATTTATTTGTACCAAAACACAAGATAACCAATATTCACATGAAAACCGATGTGTTAGTATTACCCATCCTTTTAATTTTGCGTCATTTATAAAGATATGTTTAGTTTGCATCCACAACTTGCTCAAGATACTTTTTTTGTAGGCGATTTTCCGCTTTCAACATGTCGTTTAATGAATGATATGCAATTCCCGTGGTTGATTTTGATTCCACGTGTACCTGGTATCACTGAGTTATATGAATTAAGTCAAGCTGATCAAGAGCAGTTTTTACGTGAATCGAGCTGGTTGTCTAGTCAACTTTCTCGTGTATTCCGTGCTGATAAAATGAATGTAGCTGCACTTGGTAATATGGTGCCACAATTACATTTTCACCATATTGTTCGTTATCAAAATGATGTTGCATGGCCAAAACCTGTATTTGGAACACCAGCGGTTCCATATACCAATGAAGTATTAGCTCACATGCGTCAGACCTTGATGCTAGCGTTACGTGGTCAGGGTGACATGCCATTTGATTGGCGTATGGATTAAATTCCAATACGACACATGGGAAGTGTTTAATAAATGACATTCGAGGTAAATCAGTTTGCCATTTGAACGTATGTTGGATAAAGAGCCAAAGCAATTTGAAATACTCCAGAGGATTATGGGGTATTTAATTATTGCTTTGATCGTTATTGTTTATTATTTCACTTCTCCTGTTGCTACATATCAAATTTATGTTCCTTTTTTTATTGGTTTTATTTTTTTAATCAGTCCAAAGTTATCGCATTGGTTGGAGTATAAATACGGGGCAAAATTAAGGAAAAACGTTTATTTTCTTATTGATGTCATTGTGGTATCGATTGCTTTAGCTGCTGTACACCTCAGCCTAGTCGTTACTTTTATTATGTTGTTTGCGATTTTATATACTGCATTAAATAATAAAATTAGTTTCATGATGGGCTCATTGGCAGTGCTGATTGCCTTTGTTGTGTTTTATACCAATATTATTTTTATTTTTGGTTTTGAAGATTATTTTCAACAAACCAGTCCAGAACTTACTGTACTTTCCTTTGTCAGTATTATTCTGTTTATCAATATTGGAAATTATTACCAAAGTCGCCGTATTAAATCTGTTGAAAAACAAAAGAATACTTATTTCAATGAAATGAATCGCTATATTGAGTTGTCTAATCAGCTCAGTCGTTATGCGCCTTTACAATTATGGCAAGCGATTATGCGCGGTGAAACTGAAGCAAAAATTGAATATAAGCGTAAAAAAATTACCGTTTTCTTTTCTGATATTCAAGGTTTTACAGAATTATCGGAAACCTTAATCCCAGACGATTTAGCATTTGTTTTGAATGATTATTTGAGTCATATGACTGAAATTGCCAAACAATATGGTGCGACTGTTGATAAGTTTATGGGTGATGCCATTCTTATTTTCTTCGGCGATCCTGATTCTCAAGGTGTTGAACAGGATGCTAAGAACTGTATTGATATGGCGATTGCGATGCGTCAACAGATGAAGTTTCTCCGTGAACGCTGGATCAAGATGGGCTATGCGCCTTTACATATTCGTATGGGGATTAGTACAGGTTATTGCCACGTTGGGAACTATGGTGCAGTACACCGTATGGCATATACTATCGTCGGGCGTGATGCAAATTTGGCTGCTCGTTTACAAAGTGCTGCGGAAATTGATGAAATTTTGGTTTCAGATGAAACCTATAAATTGGTTAAAAATGATTATCTTTGTGCACCTAAATCTCCGATTGAACTCAAAGGGATTCAAGGTAAAGTCCGTACATGGCAAGTGATGGAAAAATATTCAGCATCTAAAAATGAAAATCAGCAATGGTTTGATTATGAATATAAAGGTTTTCATTTGGTGTTGAATTTGGAGGAAGTACAGAATTTTGAATATTCTGAACTTGTTGAAGTTTTGGAGAAAATGGTCGCTCGAATCAAAGTTCAGCAAAAATTAACCAATGCTCATGGTGTTGCAAGATTAAATGCTGAAGATGAAGTAAAGACGACGTATACCTCACATTAAATACCTTATTTAAAAAATAAATTTTCCAAAATTATTCGATTCATTTTATAAATCATCAAATATTTTACAAGCTAAAAAGTGCAATAAAAAGCCACTGATTACAGTGGCTTTTGAATCTTAATTTGTTGGTCGCAAATTAATGATTTTCTGAAGCATGGTTAATGGTGTACTTCGGAATTTCAATTTCCATGTCTTCATCGGTAATTTTGACTTGGCATGAAAGGCGAGAATCAGGTTCTAAGCCCCAAGCACGGTCTAAAAGGTCTGCTTCAACATCATCCATTTCTTCAAGTTCATCAAAACCTTTGCGCACAACAACATGACAGGTTGTACATGCTTTTGACATGTCACAAGCATGCTCAATTTTGATGCCATTGTCCAAAAGACTTTGGCAAAGATTTGCATTCGGTTCAACTTCAAACTCAGCACCATTTGGACAAATTGTTGCATGAGGTAGTACTTTAATACGTGGCATAGTCTTTACCTATAAATTAGTTTGAGTTTGACCAGTCATCGAGTTTAGTGCCTTTGAGCGCATGATCAATATGTTGATTCATACGTTCAGCAGCAAAAGCATCACTGTGAGTTTTAAGGTGCTCAACAGCCTGTTCAATGGCTTTGATATCATTAGTTTCGAGTTGCGATTTAAGCTCTGTTGCTGCTTGATTAAGTCCAGTTAATTGTTCAGGACTGAGTAATCCAGCATCGACTTTCAGCGCTTGTTCGAGGGCTTCGAGTTCACGGCGCGCTTCAACTTTGGTTTCATTTAAATGACGAAGGTTTTTATCTTCTTCGGCAAATTTATAACCATCGAGTAACAAGCGTTCAGTGTCTTGTTCTGACAAGCCATAAGAGGGCTTAATGTCGATTTGCGCATGGACACCAGAAGTCGTTTCTTTGGCTGCAACAGTGAGGAGACCATCAGCATCGACTTGGAAAGTCACTTCAATACGTGCTTGACCCGCAGTCATTGGTGGAATACCACGCAGTACGAAACGACCTAAACTACGGCAATGTTCAACTAAATCACGTTCGCCTTGGACTACATGGATCAGCATGGCAGTTTGACCATCTTGATAGGTGGTAAATTCTTGGCGACGTGTAACTGGAATCGCTGTGTTACGTGAAATTAAGCGTTCAACTAAGCCACCCATGGTTTCTAAGCCAAGCGATAGCGGGGTAACGTCTAAAAGCAGTGAACCATCTTTAGAATTGCCTATCAATTGATTCGCTGTAATCGAAGCACCAATTGCAACGACTTCATCTGGGTTGATGGTACAAAGTGGTTCTTGATTAAAGACTTCATGAACTGCTTTTTGTACTGCATAAGAACGTGTTGAGCCACCGACTAAAACGACATTTTGAATATCATCAAGTTCAAGTTTTGCATCACGCAAAACACGCTTACAGACGCTAATTGTTTTGTCTAAAGCAACTTTGATAATCTCTTCAAATGTTGCACGATCTAAAGTTAAATGATGGGTTAATACTTTAATATCAACAGATTCTGCATCACTTAGTGCTTCTTTGGCTTTACGTGCTGAAACAATGAAATGTGCATATTCAGCATCATCTAAAGTTTCAATATTGAGTTGTTTTTTTGCCCACTTTACAATTAAACGATCTAAGTCATCACCACCCAGTGCGGTATGACCACCAGTGGCTAAAACTTCAAACACACCTTGAGAAAAACGTAAAAGTGAAACGTCGAAAGTACCACCACCTAAATCATAGATGACATAGTTGTGATCTGCACTTAGATTTGTATCTTGGTCTAAACCATAAGCAACAGCAGCAGCAGTGGGTTCATTTAATAGCCTTAAAACATTTAATCCTGCAAGTTCAGCTGCATCACGCGTTGCTTGACGTTGTGCTTCATCGAAATAAGCAGGAACGGTAATTACCGCACCATTAACAGGATTATTTAAGCTTTGTTCAGCACGATCTTTGAGTTGTTTTAATATTTCTGCTGAAATTTCGACTGGCGTTTTACGGCCCTGATTGGTTTCAAATGCAGGCATTTCATTATCTGCACCGACTAAGGTATAAGGATGTTGAAATTTAATATCTGCTTTTGAGCGTCCCATAAAACGCTTAACCGAAACAATGGTGTTTTTAGGATCAGTGGTGATAAAAGGCTTGGCAGCATCACCATATTCGGTTGAATTTTTAGAATAATGTGCAATCGAAGGAAGTAACACGCGACCTTGTTCATCATTCAGCACTTTGGCTTTACCTGACAATACTGTAGCGACAAGTGAATGCGTTGTACCTAAATCTATACCAATGGCAATACGGTGTTCGTGTGGCGCACTTGATTGTCCTGGTTCAGCAATTTGCAAGAGTGCCATGTGTTACATCCTTAAAATAAAATCTAAAAGCAAAAACATATTTCTATTGAACAATAATAATTTTTAAAGAATTAATTAAAAATCATCATCTAAGCTAAAATCTTCATCATCTAAAAGCTGATCTTCCGCTTTATCGATGTCATTCATGACTTTTTGGAAAAAGCGTAATTTACGCACCGTATCTCGTGCTTCAGCCCAATCTTCGTCATCAAAATCAATTTTGAATTCACGTACAAGACCATCAATCCATTGTTGAACTTCTTTTTTGAGTGAATGCAATTGTTCAGTATCCGTCGCTTCATCCAATTGTTCACGGATTTCTAGCGCAGACTGTAAAAACTCAAAATCACTGATGGATTGGTCGAGATGGTGATCTTGCTTTTTAAGAGAGAGTAAATATGCAGCACGGCTATCAACATTCGACAAAGCTTTATAAGCTTGATTAATCTCGCTCGATTTAATCAAGGCTTGGTCTTTATCATCCGCTTTATCGGGATGATACTGTTGTTGTAGTGTTAGAAAATTAGCTTTTAAAGTTGCTAAATCAATATCGAGTGCTTCAGGGAGATCGAATAACTCAAAATGATTCATCGGCATTCATCCACGTTGATGGTTTATCGCAAATTTAAAATGACAAAACAAAACTTTCTTGATGTTATCGTCATAAATTAAATTTGCATGAAACAAATATGAATAAAACAGTGCAAAACACTGTTTTATTGTCAAAAAGTGCAGGGCGTATTATACACAAAAAATAATACAACCAAGGTTAAACAGTGAAAGATTCACCGCAACCACACTCACCTTTTTTATTTGGATTATTAAACTCGAAGCCTTCATTAAGACCATTTTTTACATAGTCCATTTCCATACCATCGAGATAAACCAAACTTTTTGGATCTACAAAAACTTTAACGCCAAACTGTTCAAACATTTGGTCATGTGCATCGATATCATCGACGAACTCAAGTACATAAGCCAAGCCAGAACAGCCTGAAGTTTTCACACCAAGACGAATACCTTCACCCTTACCGCGATTCTTTAAGTAATTGCTGATATGAGTTGCAGCAGTTTCAGTTAGATTGATCATGAAAACTCCGATAAAAAATTATCTGTAAAAGGGTTCAACAGATATTAGGCTTTAGTTTTCTTGCTACGATAATCTTCAACAGCAGCTTTGATTGCGTCTTCTGCAAGTACAGAACAGTGTACTTTAACAGGTGGAAGAGCAAGTTCAGTTGCGATGTCGATATTTTTGATCGCTTGAGCTTCGTCTAAAGTTTTACCTTTTAACCATTCTGTTACCAATGAACTTGAAGCAATTGCAGAGCCACAGCCATAAGTTTTGAAGCGTGCTTCTTCAATTACGCCATTGTCATCGACTTGAATTTGTAAACGCATAACGTCGCCACAAGCTGGTGCACCGACCATACCTGTACCAACATTTTCTGCATTTTTATCCAAAACACCAACATTACGAGGATTTTCGTAATGATCAATTACTTTTTCACTATAAGCCATGATGCTTCTCCAAACCTCGGGGTCAGCGTTGATAATATTGTATTGCTACAGTCTAATATGGTGGCATTTTACTGATTTTCAATAAAATGCCGTGTTTGAATTTTATTTAAATCCGAAAACTTAGTGTTCAGCCCATTCTACTGAATTTAAGTCGATACCTTCTTTGTACATGTCCCAAAGTGGAGAAAGTTCACGTAACTTTTCTACAGCAGCTTTGGTGATTTTGATGACATGATCAATATCTTCTTCAGTGGTGTAATGACCGAAACTGAAACGGATAGAACTATGTGCTAACTCATCAGAAAGACCTAATGCACGAAGTACATAAGAAGGTTCTAATGTTGCAGAAGTACATGCTGAACCAGATGATACCGCAGCATCTTTCAATGCCATCATCAATGATTCACCTTCAACAAAGTTGAAGCTTACGTTTAGGTAGTTGGCAACATTGTAAACAGGGTGACCATTTAAGAACACTTGTTCTAAATCTTGTAAGCCATTCCAAAGTTTGTCACGAAGTACACGTAAACGTGCTTGTTCAGTGTGTAAAGATTTACCTGCAAGTTCAAATGCTTCACCCATACCAACAATTTGGTGAGTCGCAAGTGTACCTGAGCGCATACCACGTTCATGGCCACCACCATGCATTTGTGCTTTGATACGCACACGTGGTTGGCGACGAACATAAAGTGCGCCGATGCCTTTAGGACCATAGACTTTATGACCAGAGAAGCTCATCAAATCTACTTTCATTGTAGAAAGGTCGATTTCAACTTTACCTGCAGCTTGTGCAGCATCCACGTGGAAATATGTTTTATTCGCGCGAGTAAGTTCGCCAATCGCAGCAACATCAGTGACTGTACCGATTTCGTTGTTCACCATCATCAGTGAAACAAGAATCGTATCTGGGCGAAGGGTAGCTTGAACCATTTCAGGCGTAATCAAACCTGTTTTAGGTTCAGGTTCAAGATAAGTGATCTCAAAACCTTCTTCTTCTAATTCACGACACGTATCTAAAATTGCTTTATGTTCAATTTTACTTGTGATGATGTGTTTGCCTTTAGATGCATAGAATTGAGCAATACCTTTAAGTGCAAGGTTGTCAGATTCAGTTGCACCAGAAGTCCATACGATTTCGCGTGGATCAGCTTTAATTAAATTAGCGACTTGTTCACGTGCATATTCAACTTTTTCTTCAGCTTGCCATCCATAAGCATGTGAGCGAGAAGCAGCATTACCGAATGTACCATCAAAGGTTAAACACTCCATCATGCGTTCTGCTACTTGAGGATCAACAGGCGTAGTTGCTGCATAGTCAAGATAAATCGGACGTTTCATGTCAAATACCTGTAACCGATAAAAGGGCTGAATCAAGTGGAGCTGAATTTTGGCGAACAGCAACGGTTTGCACGTTGTCACGAGCTACAAGGTCAGCAAGTGTGATTTTAGCTAAATAATCGGCAATATGGAGGGAGAGTTCTTGCCATAAATCGTGAGTCAAACACATCGCACCATTTTGGCAGTTACCTTTATGGTCACAACGTGTAGCATCCACAGTTTCATTTACAGCTTCAATAATTTCTAAGACAGTAATTTCTTCAGCATGACGCGCTAAATGATAGCCACCATTTGCGCCACGAACACTTGAAACCAAACCATGACGCTTTAATTTTGCGAATAATTGTTCAAGATAAGCAACGGAAATTGTTTGGCGAGCTGCAATTTCTGCAAGCGTAATCGTTTGTTCAGCTGGCTGCAATGCTAAGTCGAGTAGTGCAGTCACTGCGTAGCGACCGCGAGTAGTTAGGCGCATGATTCGATACACATGTTTTAGATTAGATGTATGAATTTTATGAATCCTGACTAAATTAGTCAAGTATTTTTGAATTTAATTCTGACTAAATTAGTCAGAATTTGTTTCTAGAATAATAATTATATGAATAATGAAGTATTTATTTCGGTTTTAAATAAATATTTGCCACAAATTATACACGACTAATGCTACAAATAGGAAGCCCAATACGCCTAAAGCAGTATAGAGACGTTGCTGATGCTGTTGCATGCGTTTTACGCGATTTTGATATTGCTTCACTTCGACTTGTAAACTATTGATTTTTGATCGTTGTACGTCAATTTTTTCAAGTAAAGGGGCGATGCGTTTTTTAGATGCTTTAGTCTGATTATCATCATCGGGATTGGTAAGCCATTGCTTCCAATCAGAGAGAAGTTTAGGTGCAGTTAAATGGATGATAAGGTCACGAAACTGTTCTTTAACAACATCATTGCCTTCAAGACGCATCTTTTTCATACTGCGACGATTGGCAAATACGAAAATTTGAACCAGATCTAATAATGTACTTCCAACAGTAAGATCAACTTCTTTTTCTGGTGCTTGAAGATCAAATAGGATTCCACGATCAGTAAATTGCACATAGAAGTCAAAATACGGGATATAACTATTTATTTTAATCGTAATTTGTTGAGCTACAAACTTTTTGGCTTGCAAACGAACAACGCGGTCATGCTTAAGTATAAATGAATAAATTGTCTCCAAGATAATCATGACTATGTTGAGCAACAAACGAGTTTGACCTTGTTTTTGTTGCGATTCGCTCATAAAAAATTCCTGTACAAAATTTGAGAATCCAATCTCAATGCAATAAGTGTGAATTAAATCACAAAATTAGCATAAAAATCCATAAATCAAACAGAGGTGTGTAACTACACCAAATTAAAATTGAGAAATATGCTTTAACAATTAATAATTACTTTGCTTTGTAGAACAGTTTAGCAAAAGGTTCAATAGTTTTATTTGATATTATAGATATATTTTCTACATAATTTGGTCATAAAAGGCCATTTGAAACTGAAGTTCGGGAGTTGGGTGAGTTATGAAAAAGAATAGTCTGGAACAACAGGATAGTGTTGAAGTGGATCAAGAATTAAAAAATGAGTCAGGGACACTTGAGAATAAATCGCGTGTGCAGCGTAAGTCAGCATTGGATTTTAGAAAATATACCAAACAAATCTGGCTTGCAGGTTTAGGCGCATTTTCAAGAGCAGAAGAAGAGGGAAATAAACTTTTTGACTCCTTGGTTAAGGTGGGCGAAGAGTTAGAATCAAAAACTGTTGAGGTGACGGATCAAACAGTGACTAAGGTGACAGAGAAAACCAAAGAATCTGTGACTGAAACAAAAGATAAAGTTGAAAAGTTAATTGATCAGAGTGTAAATCATTCATTAAACCGTATTGGTTTAGTCACAGCAAAAGATTTACAGCATCTTGAAAGCCTTATTTTGCAGTTACACAATAAGGTAGATGCACTTGCAGAAGAGAATCAGAACTTACGTGAACAATTGCTAAAAAAATAGATCGAATGAATGTAAAACCTAAAAAAACGTATTTTTTAGTCGTTTTTTTAAAGAAAAGCGTGTTTGAAGTCTTGCGTTTCCCCCCAAAGCATTGCTATAAAGTCGTCATGGCCTTTGATCTACAGCCTTGGAACTTAAACAAACGATATAAGAGGACGTAATCTTCATGAATAAATCAGAATTAATCGATGCGATTGCAGAAAAAGGGGGATTGTCAAAATCTGATGCTGGTAAAGCTTTAGATGCGACT
This sequence comes from Acinetobacter sp. WCHAc060025, assembly GCF_004209355.1. Taxonomy (NCBI): domain Bacteria; kingdom Pseudomonadati; phylum Pseudomonadota; class Gammaproteobacteria; order Moraxellales; family Moraxellaceae; genus Acinetobacter; species Acinetobacter sp. WCHAc060025. The sequence continues at coordinate 150,675 of NZ_SGSX01000012.1, forward strand.
ATTGCTTCAATTGGTGAAGCACTTAAAAAAGGTGATACGGTTACTTTAGTTGGCTTTGGTACTTTTAGTGTTAAAGATCGTGCAGCACGTACAGGTCGTAACCCTAAAACTGGTGAAGAACTTCAAATTAAAGCAAGTAAAGTTCCTAGCTTTAAAGCTGGTAAAGGTTTGAAAGACTCAGTTGCATAATCTGAGCTGAATAAATTGCGCGCCCAAGTGGCGCGTTTTTTATAAAAATAAATTAAAAAAATGAGTTAGACGTTAAATTTTATCAAATAAATCAATTTATCATTGATTGCTCATTCATTCACATCTCAATTTCAGTTAGAATCCTTACGAAATAAAATATTGGAATACTCATGGAATCGTTTCGCACTCTCATAAGGGGCTGGTTTGGTAAAGTTCTCCTTGTGTTATTTTTAGCGCCATTTGCTGTAGTTGGTATTGAAGGTTACTTCAGTGGTGGGCAAAAAGAAGACGTAGCTAAAACTGTTAATGGTCAAGATATTTCGAAAAAAGATTTAGAAGCGCAGACAAAAGCTTATAAAGATCAGTTGCTACAAAGTGTGAACCGTGATGAATCTTTATTGAATCAATCTTTTATTCAAAATGCTGTGCTTGATAATTTAGTTGCTCGTGCACTTTTAATCCAGCAAGCGGATAAACTAGGTATTTCACTGAGTGATGCACAAATTGAACAAATGATTGCTCAGCAACCAAGTTTGCAAGAAAATGGTCAATTTTCTCAAGCTTTATATGCGAACTATTTGCGTTCACAAGGGATGACCAGTCAAAGTTTGATTGCGAATTTACGTCAAGATCATGCGTTAAAAATGTTGATGAGTACGTTTACTGATTATGCATTGGTCAGTAAAACTGATATTCAACAAATTGCGAACTTGCAGTCTGAACAACGTGAATTATTTTTATCGAGTGTGAAACTGGATGACTATAAAGCAAATGTAAAAGTCAGCAATCAGGAAATTGCGGACTATTATAATAAGCATCAGAATAAGTTTAAGCAGGTTGCTTCAGTTGATGTGGATTATGTGGTTTTAAGTCCAGCAACTTTGACACAGCCAAATGCGGCTGCAACTGATGCAGAATTGAAACAAGCTTATGATCAATTTGTAGAAAAGCAAAATCAGGATGCGAAGCGTGAAGTGAAGCATATTATGATTACGACGGATACTCGTAGTCCTGAGCAAGCAGCTACACTTGCAAATGAAGTCTATGCAAAAATTCAAGCAGGTACTTCTTTTGCTCAAGCTGCGGCACAATATTCTGAAGACCCAGATTCAAAAACCAAAGGTGGTGCACTTGCTGCTTACGCACCTGGTGTATTTGGTGCTGACTTTGATAAAGCAGTGACTTCTACGCCAAATGGTCAAGTTTCTAAACCAGTTAAAACTCAGTTTGGTTATCATTTGATTGAAGTACATACTGCATCAGCAAATGTCCCTTCATTTGAAGCAAAAAAAGCAGAATTAACTGCGGAAGTATTGAAGAATAAATCAGCAAATTATTTCTCAGATACTGTAAACAGTTTGAATGAACAAGTGGTGAGTAGTGATGCTTTAGATGTCGTATCTGAAGCGGTTAAAACTGTTCAAGTTCAATCAGCCAACGGTGTTACTTTAGCAACTACGAATGCTGTTTTAGCTGATCCAGCGGTAAAATCTAAACTGTTCAGTGAAGATGTGAAGAATGGCAATACTACAGCTTCAAGTAGTATCCAAACTGCCAATGGTGATACGGTTTGGATTAAAGCACGTAAATACCATGCTGCTGGTGCATTGCCTTTAGCTCAAGCAACGCCACGTGTTAAAGCACTTGTGATTGAGCAAAAAGCATTTGATGCTGCACATGCTAAATTAAATGCGATGATTGCGGATTTTAAAAAGCTCCCTGCACAACAAGTAACGACAAAGTATCAATACAATTTTGTACATGCTGGTATTTTTACCCGTTCACAAGGTTTGAAACGTGAAATTGAACGTGCTGCATTTAGCCAACCTGCACCTAAAGCTGGTATGTGGTCTGTAACTACAGCAAAACTACCAAATGAATTAGTTGTTGTGGCGGTTTCGAATGTAAAACACACTGCAATTGATCAAATGAATCCTGCAGAAGTGCAGCAATTAACTCAAATGTATCAAAAGTTCCGTGGTGAGCAATTGTTAGATGATTACTCTCGTTACTTAAAGAATCATGCAAAAATTAAATAATATTTGAACAATAAAAAAAGCGCTTCGGCGCTTTTTTTAGGTCTGTGATTATTGTATTCATTAACTTTCAGTGATTGATGCTGTTGATTATATATTTATTGAAAATAGCCTAAGCATTCCATAATTAACTTAACGACTTAAAAAATTATCTAAAACGATTATTTTTGATTACGATATTGACTTGGACTAAGTTCAAATTGCTTTTTAAAAGCTTGGCTAAATGCAGTTTCAGAAGAATATCCAACTTGATGTGCGATTTGTTGAATAGAGAGTTGTCCTTGTTTCAATAATTGGCTCGCTAAACGTAAACGATGTTGTTGCAGATATGCCAAAGGTGTTTCGCCAATAATTTGATTAAATAAATTGGCAAACTTAGATCTCGACATACAACAGGTTTCTGCCAAACTTTCAACTGTCCAGTTATGTTCAGGACGACTGTGGATGGCTGCTAAAGCATTAGACAACTCAGGATGAATCAAGGCATTGAGCCAATTATTTTGATGCTGCATTTGTTCAATATAATCACGCACACATTCGATCATCAGAATGCTAACCACATGATCCATAATTTTATTTTTCCCAGCCATGCTACGGCGTGTTTCAGCAGAAACAAAATATAAGCCGATTCTGAGCCATTCAGGTGCATCATCACTCAAGGCATTTTGAAGATGTAAATATGGTGGGAGTGCATTAATCAACGGTCGAGCCATAATGGCATTCATTTGGCAACGAACCGATAAAATTAAAGTTTTTTGATTGTCTCCATTCAAACGACTGTGACCAAATTCAATCGCATCTTGACGAAGCCCATCAAATAACGGGGCAATATTTAAACTTTCAACCAGTTGTGTATTTGGATGATTTTTTACACTATGCGCGATCCCTGCAGGAATTAAAAACATATCGCCAGTATGCAGTTCAACCTGCATTTGAGGTGTGATTTCTAAATAAGCATCACCATACAACACAATATGTGCGATCACAGAATCTTGTGCAGGGCTTTGAAACGACCAATCACCTTGCGCTTGCAGATATATATATTCTGAATGGTTGAGATGAATATCATCAAAAATTTTGCTGAGAGCATCCATAGGCTGATCAAAAAATTCCAAGTTTTAAATATTAAAAATAATTCACTGCATTAAAACATGTGCGCACAGGACAATCTCTAGGTTGAACGTGCCAAAGACTTTTTCATAGGTTTTTTGGACGCTTACAACTGTTTTTAGCACTGTATTTATTGAAATATATAGTGAATGAGAAAGATAGGGAAGATATAGTAATGAATGCTCCAGTCCAATTAACAGAACAACAACTGCAAGAGCTTCAACCAAAATCAGGTTTAGCACTCGATAAAAAACGTTATTTGTGGATGATTAGCCCAGCATTACCTGTGATTGGTATTGGGATTTTGGCGGGTTATCAATTTTCACCAAAACCATTAAAAAAAGTTTTTGCTTTAGGTGGGCCATTGGTTCTGCATGTGATTATCCCAACCATTGATAGCATTGTGGGTAAAGACAAAAATAATCCAACTGCGGAAGATGTGAAACTGCTTGAACAAGATCCGTATTATTCACGTTTAGTCAAAACATTTATTCCACTACAATACATTGCTAATGTTTATGCATGCTATTTAACCAGTCGTAAAACAACATCATTACTGGATAAGGTTTTATTGGGTATTTCAATGGGCGCAATCAACGGGATTGCGATCAATACCGCACATGAATTGAGTCATAAGTCGGCACGTATAGATCATATACTTTCGCATTTGGCATTGGTTCCATCAGGTTATAACCATTTTCGTATTGAACATCCGTATGGACACCATAAACGTGCTGCAACACCAGAAGATCCAGCTTCATCACAAATGGGGGAAACTTTTTATGAGTTTTTACCACGTACCGTGATTGGTTCATTTAAATCAGCCATTGAAATTGAGCGTAATCGTTTAAAACGTAAGGGTTTAGGTTTTTGGACGAAGGAAAATGAACTGTTACAAGGCTGGGCAATGACAGGTACATTCCATTCGACAATGGTGGGTTTGTTTGGCAAAGGGATTCTTCCTTACTTAGTCACACAATCGGTTTATAGTATTGGTTTATTTGAAATTATTAACTATATCGAACACTATGGTTTGTTACGCCAAAAAGATGAAAATGGTAAATATGAACGCACCATGCCAGAACATAGTTGGAATAATAACAATATTGTGACCAATTTATTCTTATATCAATTACAACGTCATTCCGATCATCATGCCTATCCGACACGTCCGTTCCAAGCATTGCGTCATTTTGATGAGGCGCCTGATTTGCCAAGTGGTTATGCGAGCATGCTATTGCCTGCAATGATTCCTGCATGGTGGTTTAAAATCATGGATAAACGTGTTTTTGAACATTACAAGGGTGATTTGAATAAAGCCAATATTTATCCAAAACGCCGAGCAAGTTTGTTTAAGAAGTTTGGTGTGATTGATAAACTACTTAATAAATAGATTGTGAATTTTGTATGAAAGCCCTTTGATGAGGGCTTTTTTACACCTTAATGTAAATTTAAGAGCATATCAAACCTCTTTCGTAAGTCATAAAATGTTCAAGTTTTAGATTCAAGACATATTCAAATGGATATCGGGAGTCCTTTCTCTTGCGCCATATATGGCTCAGGGAGAAGGCTAGGATGAGGGTTTTTAAATAAAAAAACCTCACCCTCTTGCGGAACGATGTTTCTCCTTTTGAAAGGAGGGGGAATATTCAATATGTATTCAGATATTGCCGAAGCAAACTTTCGCAAAAAGTCTATTGTGTGATTCAATCGAGACTGAATGATATTCAAATACAAAGATTAGATGTTTAATTGTAAGATTTATACTATATTTATAAGCTTGAATTTATTTTAATAAAATTTAAATTTTAGTCGGATGAATATATGAAGTGGGAAGAAATAGGCAAACAACCGTGTTCAATTGCGCGAACATTATCTGTTCTAGGCGATCGTTGGACGATGCTTATTCTACGCAATTCATTTATGGGAATCCGTCGTTTTGACGATTTTCAGGAGAATTTAGGCGTTACTCGGCATGTTTTGTCTGAGCGTTTAAAGCGTTTGGTTGAACAAGAAATTTTGGTAAAAGTTCCTTATGTCGATCGCCAAGAACGTTTTGAATATCGTTTAACTGAAAAAGGATTAGATCTATATCCTATCCTATTGACCATGACCACTTGGGCAGATAAATGGATGGATGAGGGTTTAGGTGCACCTGTTGTTTATGAACATAAAAGTTGTGGGCATCAATTTACACCGACACTGATATGTTCAGAGTGCAAAGAAGTGATTAGCGCACGACAAGTGAAACCGATGATGACAACTGCCTTTTATCAGTATTTAGAAAAGAATAAGTTGGCTTGATCAACACTTACTGATGTTATCGCTGATATTTTTCGATATTTAATTTGTTTGAATAATTGTTAAAAAATGTGATAAAGCTTTCCATTATTTTTTCTTAATATAGAGTTAATAAAAAATACATAATATTAAAAAATATATGGAAATAATTTCTAAAATATTGGATCAACTTGGACTCACCGCTCAAAAACGTGCCATTCATATCCAATTTACAAATACAGACTTAAACCATCAAGTCTACTTACAACGCATCGACGGACAACACGTGTTGAACCAAGGCGTGTTTGCTGAACTCATTTGCCTATCAACATCAGCAAGCATTCCTTTAAAACAATTTATTGGCACACAAGTTGCCATCGACCAAGTGACTGATCAAGGGCAACTATTCCGTACTACAGGCATCATCACCGAAGCTGCCCAAGGACAAAGTGATGGCTCACTGACGATTTACAAACTCAAAT